>JAJFLO010000007.1 GCA_021772675.1 Verrucomicrobiota bacterium
TCATTGAACGCTTACATAAATTATTCTTCATTAGGCCGACTCAAATCCGATTAAATCGAAGCTTTCAACGGAAAAAAGATAGAAAAAAATTCCAATTTGCATTTGCATATCAACCTATCTCTTAACTTAACGACATTGGGGATCTTCCCGCTTGGAACGATTGATGTTGCCGATAGGTATAGCCTTATTCCATCCTGTTTTATTTTGATAATTATTGAATTAGTGGCGAAGTGGGGTGCAAGCGAGATGCGCCTATCCAGCAGTAAAAATAAAAGCCATTTTATTTTGAGGAAATTGTTCTTTTTGAAAGATTGCATCAAAAAACGTTCAATAGTAAAATACAGTTATTCAATAATGACTGGTATATATTTTATGCCTAATTGAATATACAATTTCATATAATCAAACGTGGAAGGATTTGCACAAACTCATGTCCTGGGCTTATGAAACGAAAACCCCGAATCCGGTTGTCGTTGGTGCATTGGGAGATTTGGAACTGCAAAAAGGAAATTGTGCGAAGGTTTTGAAATTGGCAGATGAACTTGAGGAGAAAAGTGGGAATCATTTATCACATGAAAATATTCAGGCCAACCATCTCAAATCTTTTTACTTAAGGGGTGCGGTTTTTCATAAACTAAATCAGAATTTATTTGCTCTCCAAAATTTTGGAAAAATAATCCCACTTCTAAATGCGAATCCATTAAACCATTTGTTTGATCCAAATTTTGTCTATTCGATGGCTGGAGCATGCTATTCTTCTATTGGAAAATTAAACAATGCTATTACTTGTTATAATGAAATCATTAAAACAGATCCGCAAAATTTTGGTGCTCTTGTTAACCGTGGAACCAACTATTATAAGATAAGTAAATACATCCAAGCTGAAAATGACTTCGGAGTAGCATTAGCATTGCATCCGAAAGATAAAGTCGCAGCACATAATTTAGAGCAAACTTTATCAAAAATCCGTGAGAGTAACCAAAAAACGATTTACACCTATAGATTAACGGTTTTTCCTCCTTAGTCCATGCCGCTAATCGGAAGAATCCACTAAGATTTTTGCCCACAGGGCAATACATTTCTGGTGGTAAGGAATTCAATGAAAATGTACATTTATAATCCGGGCTATATCCGTTTTTGCCTGATTTCATTTTCTTCATTCCGGTCAAATAGTAAATGATCAATAAGGCATTTTAGGGGCATTTCCAAAGAAGCTGGGGTTACTACGGCGAAAATTGGCCACTTACTATTTGTTTTATAATGACCTATGATTTTCTTGATCAGATCTTGATTAAAGCGATAGAAAATAATTATAGCACCGACTTTTTTTAATTCAGTTTCAAAAGTCGAAAGATTTGAAGTTAGTTTTTCGACAGGTTTCTTCTGCGGCAACTGAACCAATTCGTTGATGGGGCAATTTAAATGTTGGGCTGTCCATTCAGTTGAAAGAGGAAGTGATAAATTCAAGCAAAGGGCATTTAAAAATGAAAGCTCCGATTCATTGTACGGAAGAATAAATAATTTCATCTATTGATTTGGCAAATTTGGAAGGCACAATAAGTAAAATTGATCGTTTGCTTTTAAAAATTGTGTCACTAGGATAATATGTCATGATCTCGTCATGTAATGTTTTTTATTGATATTTATAAATCCATAATCAATAATATCTTAAATACAATTTAGTACCAGAGGAGGGATTCGAACCCTCACACCCTTGCGGGCACTACGACCTGAACGTAGCGCGTCTGCCAGTTCCGCCACTCTGGCGTAATTATTTAATTTTATAAATTTCACCCACTAACTGAGTTTTGGCAATACCGATTGTGCAAATGATAGAACCATAAAGAATCCGCACATATCTGTTATTGTTGTCAAAATTGGAGATGAAGCTAGAGCCGGATCCATTTTTAATTTTTTTAATATTAATGGAATTGAACCACCCAAGCAGACTGCAAATAGTGAATTCAAGGCAAGCGCACCCCCGACAACCAATCCAAGATAAAAATTTCCTTTCCAAAAAAATGCAACACTACCAATTAATAAACCTAAAATAAGCCCATTAATCATACCTATTCCAGCCTCTTTTATTAATACCCTAAACAATTCATTTGATTTTACCTGACCTAAACTTAATTCCCGAATACTAACTGCTACTGCCTGATTGCCAGAACAGCCGCTCATGTCAGATATTATTGGTAAAAAAACAGCCAGAGCAATTACCGCTGTCAAGGTGTCTTGATAAAACACGATTACGCTTGCAGCGATGATATTTAATACAATATTAACGGATAACCAGGAAAGTCGGTGAAAAGATCGAGTGAATAAAGGCATACTTCTTAATTCCTCGCCTCCAACGATACCACTAAAATTCAAGAAAGATTTTCCAATCATCTCATCAACTGCTTCCAACACTGCCCTTCTGAGGATGACTCCAACTAGTCGTCTATTATTATCTGTAACTGGTATGCCCATAAAGTTATATTGACCGAATATTTTTTTTAATTCGTCAAGAGTTGTTTTAGTTGAGACATTTATCGGGTCTTTAATAGACAATTCACTTAATACGGTGTTCTTAGCGGATAATAGAATGCTCCTTAACGGTAATATTCCTTTTAATTCATTCATCTCAGAAACAATGTAAATATATTGCACGTCGTAATCCGAATATTCGTCACCGTTTTTTCGTAAATTATTAATAACATCTTTCGCTTTTAATGATTCAGAAAAAGACAAGAATTCAGTTACCATCATTCCACCGGCAGAATCCTCAGGGAATTGTACAAGTAGACGGGCGTCTATTGCTTCCTCAGGATCCATCTTTAGAAGGATCTCTTCCTTACGATTTTCTTCTAAATGAGTTAATAAGTCAGCCTGTTCATCACTGACCATTTCATCAACGATTGCTGCTGCTTTATCAATCGGAAGGTCTTCAATGAGTTCTGCGGCCTGATCATCAAAAATATCTTCCATTAAATCAGCGGCGGCTTCATTAGATAAACACTCAAGAACTTGTGAATGAATGTCATCGTCCAATCGAGAAATAGCCCGTGCCTTTTCTGCTCTGGGCAATGTATCTAAATACTGCTCAAGCTGTTCTGAATTTTTCGAACGGACTAACTGTGAGATTATTTCCCAGGCTTCATGCATTATTCTATCGACCTAGCTGATGGTTTTTTGGGGAGTTTCTCAATAATTGCAACTAAATTTGCTGCAAATTTAAGCGCACTACCATTGAATTATTTACGCTTTCCGTGTAGACCTTGAAACGATTTCGGGTAATTTGAATTTAACTATACCCAAGTTGAGTAATTCCTAATAGCGAATTGCATCAATCTGATTGTCCGTTGGAACCGGTGATTTCCCGCAATGTACCGATCAAGTACGCTCGTAGAATCTATCAGTTACCATTGCCTGTGATATCCTAAACTTCATTCACAATAAATCGCGCTCAACTTAACATAAACCTCTGTACTCTGTCAAACAATTGCGATTAAATTGCAGATTTCAGCTATCCTTGCGGGGTTGAAGGCGGACGATAATTAACTATATTTTGTTATTAAGAGCATTGTGAAATGCAATAACGCCATTAGCCAAACTTATCGCTATTTTTTTCTGGTAAGATGCACTTGCTAATTTTTTTTCTTCGGTTTTGTTTGACAGAAATCCAGTTTCTACCAATATTGCTGGACAACTTGCCTCTCTTAAAACCTGAAATCTATTATACTTTATGCCACGGTCACTCGTGTTTGCAACCGACAATATTCGTTTGTGAAGTTCAAATGCAAATCTCGCATTTAATTTATCGAAATTATTGCCCGAAACCCATTTGGATTGAATATGGGTTTTCGCAGTTGAAGGGACACCTTTGGGAGTGACGATATAGGATTCTATCCCACTAACATTGGATCGATTTACCGAGTTGCAATGAATGCTTATGAATAAGTCCCCACCAAATTCGCGGGTGATGTCTCCTCGTCTTTTTAGTGAAATATAGGTGTCATCGTCTCTAGTTAATAACACATTGTAGCCCTTTTTCTCAAGCATAGCTGCTAAATATTTTGAAATAGCCAATGTAATATTTTTTTCAAGATATAGGTGGCCAACAGCTCCCTTATCTTTTCCTCCGTGTCCGGGATCGATAATAATTCGATTAATTGTATGGTGTGGCAGTGCATTTGATCTTAAAATTGGGTCAATGAATAATGTCATATCCAGTTCGGAAATTAATATGACATTTTGATTCATCCGCGGAGCTTTGGCAAAATACGCTATAATTGAATTTATTAATAATTTTCGGCTTCCAATAGTGATATCGATATGATATTGGTCGGAATATACAGAATAATGTTTTTGTTTTCCCCTTATCTTCATCCCGAAATAAGTGGCAACATCATTAAGATACAAAAAATTTGTTTCTCCTATTTTTTGGGATCGAATTGTGAATTCCGCAGCACTCCAAAAAGATGTAAAAATAAAAATTAAAAGAATGCAAGAATTTTTTTTGAATTTGTTATTGAGGGGAAATGTCATTGAATTAGCTGAACTAAAAGGAATGTTTTTAGTGTGCAAGGCTGAAAACGGTTAAAGATTAGTGGCATACTCGTGTCATCTCTTTTTTCGGTTGTTTTGCCGTTTTTTACATTCCATTAAATAATCAATGAGTAGATCATGACATTCAAGGAGATGTTCCTGGACTATTTTGAATACCGTAGTGTACCGAGAGCATTTTTTTTCCATCTTATTCAGTTTACCTAAAATCTTATTCACTAAGCTCAATGCACGTTTTGTGAATATCAAATTACCGTTTATATTTTCATAGGTCCCGTCAGATACACTTAGTGATATAAATGACAACATTCTTCCCATGTAAAAAAGCACATTAAGCCCCCAAAATCTGTCGTTTGGACTTAATACTGATGATAGGACATTGCACCAGCCTAAAGTGATTTGGCTTGCTTTCTGATACATTGGACTTGTTTCATAAAACAATGAATCCCCAGGCTGACTTTCACCTAATTCAATATCAACATCAACCAAATCATCGTCAAATTCATCCTGATCCTTGGAGTCGATATACCATTCATAATCGCCGAACACATCGTCGCAACGCACCTTGTTTTTGGCATTTAGTTTTTTGGCAATTAGATCTTCAGCATAGGGCAAGTCACTATATCGTTCAAGCATATGAAAATACTGTGATGCCAGGTCATCGCTGTATTTCAAGGCGTTTTCCCAGTCATATTCTGTCCAATTGTCACAGTTATCCCAATCAGGTATAGAACTATTTCCTTTATTCATTTCTCCTCACACAAGATTAGCATCCATAAATTGAATCGGGTCCCAATAGTTCTTCGATTCGAAGCAACTGATTATATTTGGCAATTCTGTCACTTCGACTTAAGGAACCGGTCTTAATTTGACCCGCATTTGTTGCCACAGCGATATCAGCAATTGTTGTATCTTCTGTTTCACCAGATCGGTGGGAAATAACTGCTGTAAATCCCGCCCTATGCGCCATTGAGATTGCGTCCAAAGTTTCCGTTAAGGTGCCGATTTGGTTTACTTTTACTAAAATCGAATTTGCAGATTTTTCAACTATCCCTCTTTCTAAATATTTTACATTTGTTACAAATAGATCGTCACCGACTAATTGGCATTGTGAACCAATTTTTTCTGTGAGTAGTTTCCAACCCTCCCAATCATTTTCTGCCATACCATCTTCAATTGAATCGATTGGATAGTTTTTGATCAATTTTTCTAAATAAACCACCATTTCCTTAGATGATTTCTTGACAATATTTTTGCCACTGGCAGCTTTCTTAAACACATACTGTCCATCGCTGTAAAATTCGGATGATGCCACATCTAAAGCCAATGATACTTCCCCTCCTTCATTTTTTCGGCCTGGTTTATAACCGGCTTTTTCAATTGCAGTAAGGATAACATCCAAGGCATCTTCGACACCATTCAGGTTAGGTGCAAACCCACCTTCATCTCCAACAGCGGTACTTAGCCCTCTATCTTTGAGCACCTTTTTAAGTGCGTGAAATACCTCGGCGCCTGTTCGTAATCCTTCCTTAAAATTGACCGCTCCCACGGGACGAATCATAAATTCTTGAAAATCAATCGGTGCATCCGAATGAGCCCCTCCATTTATTATATTCATCATGGGAACAGGTAAAACTTTTGCATTTGTTCCTCCAATATAGCGAAATAGAGGCATTTCAAATGCGCCTGCAGCTGCGTGAGCTACAGCTAATGATACACCCAAAATTGCATTGGCACCAAGATTACTTTTCGATGAAGTTCCATCTAATTCAAGCATAAGATTGTCAATGCCGACCTGGTCAAATGCATCATAGTCAATCAGATTTTCACAGATAACACTATTAACATTTTCTACTGCTTTTTTAACACCTTTACCTAAATATCTTTTCTTGTCACCATCTCGTAATTCCAAAGCCTCGTTTTCACCTGTTGACGCACCGGATGGTACGGCTGCTCGTCCTATGGCTCCACATTCTAACTCAACCTCAACTTCGATTGTAGGATTCCCTCTGGAATCCATAATTTCCCTAGCATAAATATCAATAATAGTTGTCATAAAAAAGTCCTTTTATCATTTTTCGCTAAATTTTTGTTCCCCAATTTCATTCGCATAGATAGTACAACCAATCAATTCGTTTTCCAATAATATGTTTTCAAAATATTTGGATTCAGGTCCTTAACAATTACTGGCCTATATAGATCTCATAGGTAATTGTGCCAGGGACGAGAATGGATTTCCAAATATATTTCTTAATTTGGAGCTGATCAAGCTATATCTCTGTGAAGGTTTATCTTCATGCTGATTGTGCTGATCCTGGACGCTGAAACACACCAGCAAAAGTGCGAGTATAATAAATTATGCCTTACTTCAGTCAGTCGTTCCAAAGGTAGAAGAACTAAAACTCTATTCACCGCATATCGTCAATGTAAAATTTAAAACATCCAAAGCACTGGGAAAAGACTCAGAATGTTTCAGATTTTACATATTTGTATTTTACTACACTGGTTAAGTATAAATAATACTACTATAGTGTGCGTTTCCATGAATTGGGTTAAAATTGTAATGCGCCTCAAATACTTAAGATCGGAATTATTTCAGGGATACAACATGTTTAATACTATTGAAGAAGTAATTAGTGATATTCACAGCGGCAAAATCATTGTTGTTGTGGATAATGAAAACAGAGAAAACGAAGGTGATCTCATTATGGCCGGAGACAAAGCGACTCCGGACGCTATAAATTTTATGGCAAAATGGGGGCGGGGGTTAATATGTGCTCCGATTACACAAGAAAAAGCTGTCCAGCTTAATTTATCAAAAATGGCAGTAACACAAGATAAATTTAATACTGCATTCACTGTTTCTATTGATGCCAATAGCGGTATTTCTACTGGAATTTCAGCAGAAGACAGAGCTCGAACTATTAACTTGCTGGCAAAACCAACTTCGTTAAGAAATGATTTTGATCTCCCAGGTCATGTTTTTCCACTTATCGGCTGTGAGGGGGGAGTTTTGGAACGACCGGGACATACTGAGGCTTCTCTCGACCTTGTGCGACTAGCCGGCTGCGGTGAAACTGGTGTCATATGTGAAATCATGAACGATGATGGTACGATGGCGCGATCATCAGATTTAGAAAAATTTGTGTCGAAGCACAAATTAAAATGGTGCTCAATCAAACAGCTTATTCGGTATCGACAGCAGCATGAATGTATTATTGAAAAGACAGGATCCGTGAAAATGCCGACCCGCTACGCGGATAATGATTTTGATCTTCATTGCTATATATCAAAGGTCGATGGCCAGGAACATATTGCCTTAGTGTATGGTGACACAATAAATCGAGATAATATTCTCGTACGAGTGCATAGTGAATGTCTAACTGGTGATGTTTTCCATTCAGCCAGATGTGATTGTGGAGACCAACTTGAATATGCTTTGCAGCAAATTGTAAAAGAGGGTAAAGGAATATTAATTTATTTACGTCAGGAAGGACGAGGGATCGGATTGATTAAGAAAATACAGGCTTATACCCTACAGGATCAACAGGGATTAGATACCGTTGAAGCAAATGAAAAACTTGGTTTTCCTCCCGATTTAAGAGAATACAGTGTCGCTGCACAAATTCTGAAAGATTTAGAGATAAATAATATTCGTATATTAACAAACAACCCGACTAAATTAACCGGAATTAGTGAATTTGGTATTAACATATGTGAACGGATCCCAATTGTTATTCAACCAAAAGTTCAAAATGAATTTTATTTAAAAACTAAAAAGAAACGATTGGGTCATCTCCTATGATGAGTGTATCGGGTCTTTTTATTTTAAATTAGAGAAGTGAATAATATATTTCAGCAAGTCAGATTGGTTGAAATTAATTCATACTACGAGAACCTGTGGGAAAATTGTTCTTAATTGTGCTATGCTGGAAAAATAGTAGTTCATTAGTCTTTGTGAAAGAGAATCAGTGTTAAAGTAAGAGTAATAATTCGACTCAAATTAGTCCAAGAGCAGGCAAGAAAATTGCAGAATTGGTGTTAAGTTAGAAATATTATTTTGAAGAGACAATCAGACTATAGATAAAGGAAAACTTGTCAAGTCCAGGTATTATATATGTAAATATTGCATCTATCGGATAGTCAATTTTAGTAAAAACAAGGCGGGTTAACAATGGAAAAAAAATTATCAAATGTTATTGAAGGCAGTCTTCAGGCAAACGATTTAAAGTTTGCTATCGTTTGTGCCAGATTTAACGATTTTTTTGTGTCAAAACTGCTAGATGGCGCTGTTGATTGTATCTCCCGACACGGTGGTCAGTCTAAAGATATTACAGTATGCTGGGTCCCTGGTTCCTTCGAGATCCCTTTAGTCGCTCAACGATTAGCCGAAACGAAAAAGTATGATGCGATCATTGCTCTTGGTGTCGTCATTCAGGGAGCAACTTCTCATGCACAATTTATCACTTCCCAAGTTACCAGTGGACTCGCCGAAATAGGTATCAAAAATTTAATGCCGGTAATTTTTGGAATTGTTTCCGCCGAAACGATTGAACATGCAATTGAACGAAGTGGGTCAAAAGTCGGTAACAGAGGTGCCGAAGCCGCGAAAAGTGCAATTGAAATGGCAAATTTAATGAAGCAAATATAGTGCTTAAATGAATTATTATCTAGCCGCAACAACGTGATAGTAGAATTAAGCAAATATCTGATTGTTGTTCGCCAGAAAAGCAACAATATATTTCAAATTTTGGGTGATTAATCATCCATGCAACTAATGTGTATTCCCTTCTGTGAAAACTAAAAAAACTATACCGATTCAAAGAAAAGCAAGAGAATGGGCATTGCAGTTATTATATCAACTTGATGTTACGGATGACACGTTTGATAATAATTTGCTTGAATATTTTTATGAGCAGATTATTAAACTGGAAAAAGACTTGGGAAAAAAGGAAACTCGTAAAATTCGGGGAATTGCTGAATCTATTGTTGATGGTGTCACTGAAAATTTAGCCAAAATCGATGAAGAAATAATAGAATGCGCCAAAAATTGGCGAATTGAACGAATGGCTATAGTCGACCGGAATATACTCAGGATTGCAATTTTTGAAATCGTTAATCAGGAAAATATTCCCACAGCAGTCAGTATAAATGAAGCGATTGAAATCGCAAAAATATTTGGTGGTGACGATTCAAGTAAATTTGTTAACGGCATTTTGGATAATATTAATAAGTAAAGAGAATGATTGAGTCTACAAAAATCATATTTTGAAATTTTCACTACTGAACGGGTATATTAAAAAATACAGCACGGTTAATTTGCGATAGATAACAGTTTGAGAACACCCAATACAATGCACTTTTCTCAGAACATTATAAGTTCACGTATTTAGAAATGGAAACAATATATAGCAAATTTAAGTCTGGGTTGCAACGAAGTAAAACGTTGCTTGTCCGTAATATTCAGTCGATTTTTGGTGATGTTGAATCTTGGGACAAGATTGACTACGAACAACTTGAAGAAGCGCTGATCCGAACAGACTTGGGGATCCATGTTACTGAAAGAATTGTTACATACATAAAAGAACAATATGACAGGGGTGTGATACATTCCTCATCTGATATAATTGAATGTACAAAACAATTACTTAACGTTTTCTTATCCAACGACTGTGAAAAACCTGTGATTTTTGCGGATTCCGGTCCGACTGTTATTTTACTGGTTGGAGTAAACGGCAGTGGAAAAACCACCACTACAGGGAAACTTGCCAGTATGTGGAGAAAAGAGGGTAAATCAGTTCTTTTAGCAGCATGTGATACATTTAGGGCTGCTGCCATAGAACAACTAATAATCTGGGGGGAACGTACAGATTGCCAGGTTATTTTTGGGAAATATGGGGCTGATCCTGCATCAATAGCGTTTGACGCTGTACATGCTGCTATCGCAAGAAAATCTGATATATTGATTATTGATACTGCGGGTCGACAACATACGAAAAAAGGGTTGATGGACGAACTGGCAAAAATAAAACGTATAATTCGAAAAGCCATCAGCGATGCTCCCCATGAAACATGGTTGGTTGTTGATGGTTCGACAGGAACAAATGCTTTGCAGCAGGCTATCGTGTTTCAAAATAGTGCTGAAATAAATGGGTTATGTATTACAAAGTTAGATGGAACAAGCAAAGGAGGTATCGTTGTGGCTATCCATGATGAATTAAAACTGCCGATAAAATTTGTTGGTCTTGGAGAGAAGGAATCAGACATTCATCCATTTAATGCCAAAGCATTTTGTAATGCTCTTTTTTCTGAATGAACTGCCTTAAAAGCGTGATCTGGCTTAATTCCAAAATTTCTTCATGAGTCACCTGTAAATTTATATAGAACACCCGTCATAATATCAAGGTATACTAAATGAAACTTGCCACACTCTGTTATATCAAAGAAAATAATAAGACACTCATGCTTCATCGAATCAAAAAGAAGAATGATATTCATTGTGGGAAGTGGAATGGACTGGGAGGGAAGTTTAATCCAGGAGAAACACCGGAAGATTGTATTATACGCGAAGTATACGAGGAATCAGGTTTAACCATCAGATTGCCAATATTGAAAGGACATCTAACATTTCCCCGATTCTCTAAAGATGAAGATTGGTATGTGTTCGTGTTTATAGCAAATCAGTTCACGGGGCAATTATTTGAATCTCCAGAAGGAGATCTTGAATGGATCGATGATAAGGATATTTTCAATTTAAATCTATGGGAAGGCGATTTCTTATTTCTTGAATGGCTAAAAGATCGTCGCATTTTTTCCGGGAAACTTGTTTATGAAAATGGTAGGTTAATCGATCATCACGTAAATTTTTACGAATGTTTCTAAGTCCACAACAAACACGTTACGACATAAATTTCAAAATTTGGAATAAAATTCCAGTATGTATTAATCCCTGGTTTTGGGTAATAATTTTTTTTATTGGCTGGAACGATAACGCAAAACTCATTAGTAATTTTAATTTCATATTTTGTCTCTTTTTTTCTGTTTTGATTCATGAATTGGGTCACGCAATAACAGCTTTTTATTTTGGAGCTACAGACGCCAGAATTATCCTCTATGGAATGGGAGGGGTTACCACGAGTAATGTTAAATTGATAAGGAAAGAATTTATTATTGAATTATTGTGTGGTCCGGGGGCAGGCTTTGTTCTTTGTGTATTCTCTTACTTAATACTCAAATTTTCTGGCATTAATGAAGTTAGCGCATTTTTTTCGATGACACTTGCATATTTGGTCAATATAAATTTACTATGGGGTCTGTTAAATTTGATTCCTGTATTTCCTCTTGATGGAGGACAAATCATGAAAGAACTCATTTCAATTAAGAGACCTTGGGAAAGTCAAATATTGACATTTAAGATCTCTATGGTATTAACTGGAATCATTGTGGTCTTCTTGATAATCTTTGGATTAATTTCTAATAGGTTAAATCTTTGGTTTACTGTTTTGATATTTATAGGTTTGGGTTTGGCAAACTACCAGTTTTTAAGGAAAACATTGCTAGGAAACGATGATGTGGGGAATTCTGAAATTAGGAATCCTTGGGAAAAGGAGTCTGACTGGTGGAAGAAATAGTCTAAGCAATATTAAGATAAATCTTATCTGTATATCGATTCTATTATTTCAGAAATTTCATTTTTCGCACGGTAGCTGGATAATTTTTGCATAGGTTAAAAATTTGGGTCTATGCTGAATGCTTGAATCACAATGCTTAGAGTTTTTTGATGACTGAGAGAATCTGATTGTGTTTTTCCGCGGCACTATTCATAAGAATACCCAAACTAGTTAAAAAAATACCACTCAAAAACATTCCCGTTGCTATCACTATCAGGGGAATCTGATCGCTACCCCAATTTTCGTGGCCCAATTTATATATAGCATATCCGATAGAACATGACGGGAAATAGAAGCATAAAGCAAAAGAACCAAAAAATGTCAGTGGCTTTATATCCTTAAACAATTTAAATATTGTCCACAATACCTTAAATCCATCTCGAAATGTATTGAGCTTGGAGTAACTTCCTTCAATTCTTGATTTATATGGCAAACTAATTTCTTTAAGGTGATATCCTTGGGTTAGAAGTTGAATCGTCCACTCTGTTTCTACTTCGAAACCTTTTGATGCAATTGGTATTTTTTTTGCAACTTCGCGGGTAAATGCACGATATCCACTCATCACATCGGTGAGATTGCTGTTAAAGAGTTTGTTTATGAGCCATCGGACAAGGTTATTTCCGAAAACATGTAAATTACGAAAAGCAGCTGTCTGGTGATTTTCTAATCTGGCGCCAACGGCCATATCACATTCACCGCAAATAACAGGCGTTGTTAACTTTTTTGCCTGAGATAGATCGTAAGTGGCGTCACCATCGAGCATTACGATAATGTTTTCATTTATTTTTTCCAGTATTGCTCTAATGACATATCCTTTTCCACGGCTATGCACTGTGAATACCGAGACCTCTAATTCGGTTGCAATTTCTACTGAACGGTCTGAACTTTCATTATCGAACAGATAAATACGGGCTTCTGGTAGGTATCTTTGTGCATCTTTAATAACCAATGCAATTGTTTTTTCTTCGTTGTAGCAAGGAATAACAACGGCGATGCTTTCAGGATTTAGTGATGCTCCAGAATTCATGAAAACTTCCTATTTATTTTTTAAAAGGTAAATATCTTCACCAATTGGTCCAGAATATACATTCACAACATCCGACCTATTCTCTAATTGTTCTTTTAACCTTGGATAAAGGCTTGATAGGAAAACTACGCGACTATTAAAAACATTTCTGATAAGACTCACGGGATCGTTACTTCCTCCAGTTATAATATGAAGCCAAAGCTTAAACCGTTCCGGGGAACGTTGATACATAAAGTAAGCATCCAAAAAGACTAAATACTTAAGGTTTGGAGCACCAAAAAACAAAGGTGATGAATCTGCAAAACCCGCAGTAAATACAATTTCATTATCATCAATATTTTCTTTTAGCCAATTAGCCGCATCAGCATATAATGGAGCCTGTTGTTGGGCATCTCGTTTGAATTTTACATACTTGAAATAACATTTGGCATACCCTGCCGAACCAAAAATAATCATTATGAATATTAGGAATACCTTTATCATCGGTCTTCTAATGACTTCAGAAACGTTGTTTGACTGAAAATATAGAGCAATAAACATTACTGCCACAGGAACAAAATATTCGAGGAAACGAATGCTTCTAGCTGTGAGAATGAAATAAATCAGAGTATAGAATGCGAATAAATAAATATGACGATTTTTGGGAAATTTATAAACTATAGCATGGATAACCACAACCAATAATCCAATTATTATTGGGGCAAAAGTAAAAATAAACGATATAGGATCAAGGGCATTTAGTTCAAGTGGGGCAATCAGTTGAAATTCAACTTCATTACTCCAATACGCTTTTAACACCATAACTGTCTGTATATAAAATCCTTTTATATTATTCGGAAAATTAGGATGTACTACATATCCCACAAGCATCCCGGAAAGCGAATAAATAAACATTGGTAGTCTTTTTAATTTGGGATGACGTAATTTTCCCTCATCATCGAAAATTGTATAAAATATATCATAAATTAGAATCAATCCTAATAACTGCCAATGTCCTGCATAGGAGAGTGTGTATAACATGGAAAGTAATACCAATTGAACACGTTGCCGCTTTAGTATTGCGCTAATAGAAAAAAACAAAATAGCTATAGAAGCTAAATGTGGCCGACATAGTACTAAGCGAACCCAAAACCAACCATAGGCACAAAATGGGAGAAAGAGGATCCACCAGAATTTCCCCTTTATATTCAATGTTGTAAACAATACCCACAGCGAAACGACAATCATAAAAATTAGCACTAACACTGCGAGTTTTGCACCATGAACTTTACCAAAGGTTAAAAATGCAGAAAGGAAAATATGAAAGAACCATTCCTTATCAAAATACATATCGGCCCATATGGATTCGGTAGCATAAGGAAATTCCTTAATAAAAATTCCTTTCATTGACATAATTTCCGCAACCTGAACATGGAAATAGCCATCCAGGCCAATTAAAGACTCGGTTGAGAATAATAGAAAAGATGCAATTAGAAGCCAGACTAAAGCTAATATTGAGCAAATGATATATGGCCGTTTCATCATTAATAAATCAAGGGTAAGATCAAAAATGTGATAACAGTGAATGGTTAATATAAACTTTAGATGTGGTGTATTAATTAAAAAATGAAAATTTCATTAGCTGGAAATAACTAGTACTATTTGGAATCGTCCCAATTCATATTGTGAAATAAATGTTTATTGAAGATCAAATCCAGTGCTAATAATTTATTTATATGAAATTTTTTAATGTAATTGTCGGCTTTAAGCAAATAGTCTATGCCCCAAATAAAGTTAGACTTAGGTGTTTGCCTGACAGAGGTTTTTTAGGGAGATAAATGCTATTTTTGAGTAACCTGGATCGGTCTGACCACCACTCGCACCGATCGGGTTGCAGTTTTTTCACCAATTTTTGCATTTACAATGATATTCGATGATGTGTATTTGTTTGGAATAAATCCGGATTTAATACTCACCGTGACTTCTAATTTTCCACCAATTTCGATTTTACTATCATCTAAAATGGAGACAAGGAAATTTTCGTTACTGCATTTTATATCTTGGATGGTAATTATTTCTTTTCCTAAATTTTCAATAACAAACTTAACTTCATTCTTGTCATAGCTTGTGCCCGACTTATCCAGCTTAAATTCTATCCGCCTAGGTTCCAGATTAATTACGGGGATAATATTCGCTGTAAATGATATTGCCTTGTTCTTTTCGCTCATGTCATTACTAAAAAAAGTAATATTTTTAAGTTGATTTCCTTTTTTTCCAGCTGGATTGAACGTGACGGTTAACGTTCCTGTTTCATCGGGTTGCAATACCTTTTTTTCAAGTTGGCTTGTTGTACAGCCACAGGATGTTTTTACGCGCTCAATGGTGAGTTCCTTATCGCCGGTATTCTTGTAGTGAACTTCGCGGCTTATAGGCGCTAGGTCATCAATGTCACCCAATTCAAATTTGACTTCATCAAAACTGAGTATTTGGCTGAAAGTTGTAGATGATATTAAGACAAACGCAAGTAATGAAATTCTAGTAATCATTCAAAAATTCTCCTTATGTATTATATAAACACTTCAAATTACCGTTAATATATTCTATAGTAGCTGATTTTCAATTTTTGAGTTTCTATTGACCCCATGATAATTGTGTTTTTGAGATAGCTGATAATGAATTGCCCTAATTCTTTATTTTTCGTGAATTTAGGTTGATTTCCCGCCTGCAGATACTTAATCATTTGCCTGGCAGACAGCAATTTTGTGGTAATGTATCACCAGTGAATCATTGGCATCAGTAAACGGTTAGCCAGCTCATGACAAATATTAAACGCGATTCAGCGATTAACCTATGACTTAACACAAATCGATGTTTTTAAACAAATAATGACACTCAATACTTTGTACCAAAATAATAATAAAAGTTCCCAAACACCCTCAATTCTCATTGTAGAAGATGATTTTGCGTTTCGCAATTTCATGATTGAGACATTGAATACATTCGATTACGATATCAGCGATGTAGAAGATGTCAACAAAGCGGTTAAAGTATTAACCGATAGAAAGATTGATCTGGTAGTTAGTGATGTAAATATGCCAGGAAAAAGTGGGATCGAGTTATTGGCTGAAATTAATAGAAAATGGCCTGAAATCCCTGTATTGATTATTACTGGAATGCCCAGGATTGAATCTGCCGTTGAATGCATTAAGCTTGGAGCCTTTGATTATATTTCAAAACCCTTTGATTTGGTACAATTCAGCAAAACTATCAAACAAGCTTTAGATCATTCTAATTCGGTAGGTTCAATATCTAATGCTAAAACGGTCCATTCTCAGAATACTCGAACATTAGCTGGGTTTACAGTAATTAAGACGATCGGTGAAGGAAGTATGGGAATTGTTTTTTTGGCAGAAAAGGAGAATGAGCAAAGGCAATACGCACTAAAAATTGTTAAAGCAAGTTTGTCAGAAGAGCGCAATAAAAAGTTAATTGCACGATTTTTTAATGAAGTTGAAGTCATTTCAAAATTAAACCATCCAAATATTATTAAAATTTATAACCATGGTTACGCTGAGGAAGAACAAATTCCTTATTACGTTATGCAATATATTGAGGGAGATTCATTAAAACAACATTGTAATTCGAAAAGCAAACTTAATCTCAATCAAAAATTGAAAATCATACAAAAAATTGCATGTGCACTGGAGGCAACACACAAATTGGGTATTTATCATAGAGATATTAAACCAGATAATGTCCTGCTAGATACAAATCATAATGTAAAGTTAATGGATTTTGGAATTGCCCATCTGCCCGGATCAAATATCACACTTACCCAGCAGGCATTGGGCACACCTGCCTACATTTCGCCGGAAGCGATTAATTCGCCAAAAACTGATCATCGATCAGATATTTATTCACTGGGATCTCTTTCATATGAACTCTTGTTAGGAAAACGTCCGTTTCACGGGGATACGTTTTTTGAAATCGCCCACAAAATACAAAATGAACGACCAAAACATCCACGAAAAATTAAATCTCAGATTTCGGAGAGTGTTATTAATATTTTAGCAAAAATGTTAAAAAAGGATCCGAATTGCCGGTATCAAACGGTCAGTGAAATTATTGATGACATTGATCAGTATTTTAGTATGGCGGGAAGGGATAAATTGAAGCTATGCGAAAATGAATCTATTGCTTGTGGATCAGACTGGCGTTAATGTTGGCCTGGCTCCCAGAGGTAGAAAAATCCGGTATTTTTTCGAGTGAAAGATCCAATATCAAAATTCACCAAATTTATTACACTTAAGTCAAGAGAATGCGAATTTGAATAAATGTTAAGATCAGAATTATAACCCGTCATATATTTTACTATATTTGCCCGATTTAGGCTGGCTGCTTTTTGGGTTCTGACGATAACTTCAGACATATAACCGATGCCATCGGTCAAGCCAAGGGACACTGATTTTTGAGCATCAAAGGTTCGTCCATCAGCATGAGGCTTAATCTCGTGTATGGTATTATATTTTGGACGATGGGTAATAATGATATTCAAAAAACGGTTATATAAAGAATCTATATGGTGTTGGAGTACAGCGCGAACCTCTGGTGACATTTCTCGCAGAGGATGTCCCATTGATTTCATTTTTCCAGTACTGATAATCTCTTCTTGGTAACCTATTTTATCAGCTAATTCTATCATTTTTGGGAAGCGAGCAATTATTCCAATGCTGCCGGTTAGGGTTGTCGGATGTGAATAAATTTTGTCTGCCGTGCAAGCTATATAGTATGCCCCGGAGCACGCGACTCCCATTAAACTGGCATAAATGGGTATCCCTGTACGTTCCTTAAACTGGATAATTTCGTGATAGATTAAATCAGTCGCCGTAACCTCGCCGCCCGGTGAATCGATCTTGAGAATTATTGCTTTAATCCATTTATCCTGGCTGGCTTTGTCAAGGATTGATTTCACTTGATCAGGTGTCGTTATCGATAATAGGTTGAATCCTTTTCTGCTCCCTGATTTTATTGTCCCAGTTATATCAATTATTAGAATCTTATTTCTTGTTCGCTGATCAGATAATTGAATACTGTATTCAGCCAATTTTGGGAACAGGATTGGTTCAATATCGTGCGCCTGGCATGGCGTATTTCCCGGTTCTGGGCTTGCCCAGAAGTAAAATAAATAATGTTCGCCGTTACCGGACGGAAGGACAACGTCAATAAGGCAAGGGCACGTTCCAGTAATGGGCGGTCTGAAGGAAGCATG
>JAJFLO010000061.1 GCA_021772675.1 Verrucomicrobiota bacterium
AACATACAAATACTACTTGACAAAGTTGGGAAAAGAACTGGTTATAACCGCTCAAAAACTTAAAGAAACCATATTGATTCCAGCTCTGAATTATTAAACTCTTGCCAAAAAATACACGAATATTATTGATAAGGTACTAAAGTTTGTGACATCGCAATTCTAACTTTTGAGGGAGTATCCAATATGACGAAAAGGGTTTCTATTCAACACTATTTCTTTATGTTCTTCTTTTTCCAGGATTCGTATTCTGCAAGGGTTCCCGGATAGTCTATAACCTTATTATTGGATATTTCAATGATGCGTGTCGCTAAGCTGTTTAAAAACTCCCGATCATGGCTGACAAAAATTACGGTTTCTTCCACCAGAGACAATGCATAGTTTAAGGCTTCAATTGATTCTATGTCAAGATGATTTGTAGGTTCGTCTAAAACCAAAACATTTCCTTTTTCCAACATCATTTTTGCGATCAATAAGCGGGCACGTTCACCGCCGCTCAAGACCGATACATCTTTTGTAACGTCCTCTCCCCTGAATAACATTTTCCCCATAACTGCACGCAATTCTGTTTCGGTAATTCCTTCTTCGGAAGCGAATTGTGCAAGCCACTCAATGGCAGTTTTATTGGAGTCAAGTAATTCGTTCGAATCCTGAGGGAATTCACTGATTTGAACCGTTTCCCCATGAACAACCGTACTCTTATCGGGTTCTAATTGGCCAATCAGTAGTTTCAGAAGCGTGGTTTTACCTGCGCCATTTATACCGATGACGCCTATTTTCTCTTTGTTTCCAATAGTACCCGAAACCGCAGAAAACAGCTTTATATCATAGCTTTTTTCAATTTCCTCATAATCAATTACTCTAGTGCCAAGTCGAGTTGCAGGTGAAAATCTAATAAATGGTGAAACCCTGCTGCTGGGACGAATATCGTTCAATTGGATTTTGTCTAATTCTTTCTGGCGTGATGTTGCTTGTTTTGCTTTACTAGCATTCGCACTAAAGCGATTGATAAATCCCTTTAGCTCCGATATGCGTTTTCCCATTTTTACATTTTCTTTCCTGCTCCGTTCAAGTATCATGGCGTTTGCTGTCATAAAGTCATCATAGTTACCTGTAAATTGACGAATTTCCTGATAATCTAAATCGGCAATATGGGTGCATAGTGAATTTAGAAAATGTCTATCATGAGAAATGACAACAATGGTACCATCATGGCGTTTTAAGAATGAATCAAGCCAATCACGACTGTCCATATCAAGATGGTTTGTTGGTTCATCTAATAGCAGGATGTCCGGCTGAGCAAATAATGCCTGAGCTAATAATACACGTAATTTGAAGCCGCCAGTCAAAGCACTCAATTTTTCGTTGTGAAATGATTCTGCAATACCGAGACCCACTAATAATTTTGCAGCATCTGCTTCCATTGTATAACCGCCAACATTTGCAAATAATTCTTCAACATCACCGATTCTGTTGCTCTCTTTTTCTGACAATTCTTCTTTTGAATACAGGGTTTCACGTTCGGTGTGAAGATTCCACAGTGATTCATTGCCCATGTATACGACATCCAGAATGGTCGTGTCTTCAAATTCATAATGGTCCTGTCTGAGATATCCCATTGTACAATCTTTATCAATACTAACATCTCCGGAACTCGCCGTTAACTGTCCTGTCAGAATTTTCATGAATGTTGATTTTCCAGCTCCATTTGCGCCAATAAGACCATACCGGCATGCAGCTTTGAATCGAATTGTGACATTTTCAAATAAAATCTTTTTGCCATATCGCATGGCAATATTACTTGCAGCAATCATTTATCAGTCCTGTATTAAAATATTTAGAGAAGTAAAAGGAAAGCGAGTATAATAATCCAATATCTATTATAGTCTAATTCAATGATTAGTGGGGAGAATAAAAAATCCGGGTTTTATATCCGTAATTAATTTCAATTGAGTTGGTTATTTTGAATTTATGATGTTGAGGATCATTGATTTTTACAGGCTGGGTTTTCAGTCTAAATCTAAGGAATTAGCCTGGTTTTCTCACAATACTTCTGTTACAAAAGCGTTAAATTCAAAGTCATAACTTGTCTTGCGATTCTGCTCAGCAGAACTCGACACACTGTCATCCGCTCGTCTGCGTCAAACCATTGAATACAGGCAATCTAACAGCCTGTCGGACTTTGGGAATCGTCGCGAGAAAATCGTCAAATTGAGATCGCTTTTGTCCAAATTTGAGGAGAATATTGTAATATGCAACGATGATTCGGACAAAAATGGGCCAAGAATGCGTTTTTCGTAGTAGATTTTTCCAAAGTCCGACAGACTGCTAGGCTTTCTCACCACAAAGTTTGTGAGGAAAACAGGTTAAGTGTTTGAATATAGGTGATGTACACTTTTTTAATAGAAGTATTGCAAAAATTCAGGATTGGATGGAATTCTTGAAAAACAACAGGCAAAAAAGGTCGTATTTATAACATTTTCAAACGCTTTAATTGGTAATCGTTAGCCCTATTTGTGTAAGATAAACGGTGATGCTGTCCTGGCAAGTATTTAATGTTTTTTAAGGTGTAAGCCTTGAAAATTTGAACCGATTGATGTAATAAAGAAACATCGGTATACGTTTTCAAGATTTTCAGTTCTTAAATAATTATTTGTGATAATATTGAACTACAAATAATTAATTTATATCGCTCATTGTAAATATGATAATGGATTATGAAACCAACAAAACCAAAATTATTAATAATTGATGACAGTCAGGAAGTGTTAATGTCGCTAAAAAGCTTCTTTTTAAAGAATGATTGTGAAGTTTGTACTGCACTGGGAGGTGAAGAAGGATTAGCGCTGGCAAATTTGCATAAATTTAAGGCAATACTTATTGATATTTATATGCCGATAATGCAGGGCGATGAGGTTTTGAAGAAAATGAAAAAGATTCACCCCTCGACTCCCATTATCATGATAACTGGTTATGATGACGAAGAGATTGCAAAGAAATGCATGGAGATGGGGGCGTATGATTATATTCACAAGCCATTTGATCTTGAATACTTGGAAACATCTGTATTATCAACGATTGTAACTTCCTGAATAGGAATGCCGACATGGATAGGTAGTCCTTTTATCAATGCCAAATACCTATCGCCACAATATACTCTCCTCAAATAATAGGCGTCATAACACTCTTTCTTTTTAATTAAATGAATTCGTTATTGAACCCAAATTTTTCACATCTTTATATTGAACGGGGTGCTAAGGACTTTCCCGATTCCAATCGAATTATCACGAAGTTTAAGCAGTCAAAAATCATTGAAGTTGATGATTATAAGCATGTATTCAACAGGCGAAGGCAGACGTTTCAGTTTCAAAAACGAAGTATGAAACTCATTCTAGCGGTGAAGAAAGATAACTTCATATATGATGGTTCACGATTTGCACCGAGTTTTGGGCATCCAAATTTTTATTATAACGCGCTAATATTAAATTGTATTTATAACTGCGATTATTGCTATCTGCAAGGAATGTACCCTTCCGGGAATATTGTATTATTCGTTAATTCAGTACCCTATTTTCAGGCGGTTGAAGATGTAATTGAGACAAAAGGATCGGTTTACCTTTGCCTGTCATATGATACGGATCTCCTGGCCTTCGAAAATTTAATTCCAAATTGTAGACGCTGGATCGAATGGTCCGAATCTCACGCAACTGCACTGCTTGAGATTCGCACGAAAAGTACAAATTTTTCTGCAATTGCTGATTTAAAAGTTAATCCTAACATTATTTTGGCGTGGACATTATCTCCCGAAGCAATTATTATACGGTACGAGGGAAAAACGCCATCTTTAACTGCAAGATTATCATCTGTTAATGAAGCAATTGAGGCGGGCTGGAGTGTGCGAATCTGTATTGATCCAATCTTAAATGTAAACCGCTGGCAAGACCTTTATTCCCAGTTAATAAAAAAGATAGCGGATACAATAGATATAGGCAAGGTTAAAGATTTTAGTTTGGGTGTCTTTCGCATGAATCATGAATACTTGGATAATATTCGAAAAATGCGGCAAGATAGTGATATTTTGTATTTTCCTTTTGAACACCATAACGGATCTGTTAGTTACTCGCACGACCTCAAATCCAGAATGACTCATTTTGTAAAAAATTTAATCTTATACTATAGTCCTGAAAGTATAGTGAATTTACATGGATAAATTGTAAAAAGCTCTATCCTGATTAATTCATTCGTATGGCCATTCGATTCTGATTTGTAAATCATTTATACAGGCATGGATAGGCAAAAGCCATCAAGATATTGGCATGCTTTATAACTGTTTTTATTTTGGTGCATATTGTCAAAATATCCCATTCAACCAAGCAACGAGAGAACGATATTCTGATTACCAACAGACCATT
>JAJFLO010000601.1 GCA_021772675.1 Verrucomicrobiota bacterium
GCCCTAATCTCTGCTCAAATAAGCCGATTAACTCAATTTTACAACTCAGTGAATGAAAATTCACTTTCATTGTGAAATTTTCTCTAATCAATTTATTATGAGCGAGTTAAGTGCTCTCGCGACGAATCGCATGAATTAATCAGGCTAAACCAAATCTGAGCGCGAATATGTTCAACTTATTTGTGGACAGTTTTTTAGCTTACCATTTTGAAGCGGCACTTTAATTTTGTCAGCGCTAATTCTACATCCTGAATTTGATATGGTTTTTGTACAAATTCGTTGGCGCCATGCGTCAGAGCGACATCAACCGGATTCATTTTTAATGTTGACACGGCTTCTAATACAGAATTAATTTTACCGGGTTCGGTTTGTCCGGCAATAACCCGCTCAATGACTCGTTGCAATAATAACTTTCTCTGGGAATTATTTATATTATTTGCCTTTTCATCCGCCGTAGTGTGGCGTGCGATATTAGACTCACTTTCAGAAGAAACCATAATAATTGGTGTCAACTTATACTTACTGCGAATAATTACCAATGCGGAAAGTCCGTCGAGGATTGGCATATTGATGTCCAGGGTGATTAAATTCGCAGGCCTACCTGCCATTTTTTGTAGTAATTCTTGTCCATTTTGACATGGAATAATTTGATGGGAAATCGTGTTGGAAGTGCACCATTTACGCACCATTCCCTGAATTATGCCGTTGTGTGCAGGATTGTCATCTGTCGTATATATGATCATAATTCACATCCTCTCGCTTAGCGAAAAATAAATATTATTTGATTTGAGTACTTCTGCAAAACCTGAGCAATGAATAATAGTCTCTATAAGGGACTGCCATAAATAAAGCATCACAACTTACATCTCGGATTCGGTTCATTTTCGGCCGATACTCGGTCACGAAATCCTCAAAATAGCTCGCTATTATTCCGGTTTCGCTCTACCGCATCCACCAAAACTAAATCAAATCTGAGCACGAATCTGTAACACTTATTTCATGACAGCCCCTAACGTCAATTTGAATGGCTTTGGAATTCACGCTTTAGCATGGTATTTCCACCTGAGAAACTAAAAATCCAAGCTGAAGATTAACACTTATCCCAAATTGGGAATTCGTTTCTCTGATTCCTGTAGACCCCATCTCGCGACGCTCAACAGAACTCCAACACCATGCGGTAAAACATCGCGCAACAATTCTTAATCGGTTATTATTTATTCTAAAAAAGAGACACGTTAAGTTCTTCAAGACAAAAAAAGGAGCCGACATCATCTTTAATCAAGCTGGAAAAGTGACAAATTTTCTGGCATGATTCGATCATTTCCGATGGTGGTCTCTCGTTTACTGTGCTCCCTGCTCTGAAATTTTGAATCATTAGTTCAATGCTGTCGATACACATAAACATCACGTCAAAGAGTGAGTTGTCCTTTACGCCGGTGATTTCATGAATGTGATTCCGAATAACGCAGAGACACTCTTCCATGTATTTGGCGATCATAATCACCGGATCAAGTTTAAGAAAACAGGCAGTTCCTTTGAGGTTATGAATCGATCGAAACGTTTCTTGAACACAGTCATCTTTATCCGATCTTTGTGTGGTAAGCGCTGTTTCCAAAGATAATAACAATGAATCAATTGCGTCTTTATCAAACTGCTCGATAAATTCATTCATTGCGTCATTATCTGTAATTTCCTGCAAAAAGCACGACAATGAGATGTCGAAAAGCGTTTCCGGAACTTGTTTATTGCCACTCTTGACGGCTAGACGGGAAACATCATCAATGATCGCCACCAGTACACTAAAATCAAATGGTTTGCTTAATGCTTTTATGCTACCCATCTTTTCGGTTAAGGGAAGTAAATTTATGTGACTTTCTATGTCTCCCCCGGACATAGCAATTATAGCTATATTAGAATAGCTATGTCGTATTTCACGAATTGCGTCCAGCCCTATTTTCCCTGGCATGAAAATATCTGTAAGAACAACATCAACCTTTTCCTGGGAACATAGTTGTAACCCTGAATCAACATCGCCAGCCAATAACACATCATACCCCTTATGCGTCAAATACATATCGAGCTGCGATCTAAATTCATAATTATCTTCAATAATTAAAATTTTCATAATCAATAACTCTCCATCCAGTATAGTTAAATTTTAAGATGCCCATGCAAAGAGCCATGCGGCATTAACGCCGCATTGCTTATGCCAAATTTTATCCATGCCATTGAGTCAATTTTGCAGTTAATGCTTAATGATTTTATGTCATTGTCCGGATAGAGCCATCTCCCCACCCCCACGATAGTCCTCTAAACAACAACGATAAAAATTAAACTGTTTTGATCGAATGTGCGACAACCCAATGTCACAACCTGTTAATTATCGGATCACGGCATTAATTCTTTAGGCGAATCAAAAATTAAATCGTGGGGAATTCCCGTTGCATTAGTTTTTAGTAAGAGTACATGATACGACAATTTGATTTAGACCGCTTTTCTCACAACTTCGAAACGAGAGGACTTAGATTGCGTCATTTCAGTATTTTACCGATGGATAGAGAATGACGGTGTGTCTGGACTCACTGAATCCGATAGTCAAGGTAAGAGTGTGTGTATTCAAAATGTGAGTGGTAAATAGTAAATCGGCCATTCCTGGCTGAATCATATGTGCACAGTCAGGAATGACCGCATTACTTTGAGCCAACCCCGAGAATTCCCGGAGCCACTCACATTTTGAATACACACTCAGGTAAGATGCTGAAAAGACGTGATATACGTTATCATAGTAGATGCTTTATGAGAAATGCGGGTTAGCGTTTTGTAAAGAAGAGATGGCCTGATTTCATTTACAGTTTCCGGGACTTCAGACAATTAGAATCTGGAAGATCCATCCAATAAATTGCGAATGTATCAGGAAAGATATCCCACGATTCATCTGTAATGGGAAGGTAGCTAGCCTGAATAATTCATCAGTATTCTGCTGCGAGCCCTAAACTCTGCTCAAATTAGCCGATTAACTCAATTTTACATCTCAATGAATGAAAATTCACTTTCACCGTGAAATTTTCTCTAATCGTTTTATTATGAGCGAGTTAAGTGCTCTCGCGACGAATCGCATGAATTAATCAAATCAGGCTAGCCCGGTTTTCTCACAAACTTTGCGGTGAGAAACCTTAGATTGCCTATATTCAATGGTTTAACACTGACGAGCAGATGACAGTGTGTCAAGTTCTGCAAAGCGTAAACATTCGGTATTATGTTGAGCGCAACATAATACCGAATGTTCACCTTTATGCATAATCCAGGTTAACCTAATTTCACAGATATCCGAGAAGAACCAGGTTTCGTTCAGATTTGTTAGCAATATTTCCTGTCCCACTTATAAGTTTTTCATTGTTCTCTTGCGTTTTTATGACTAAAAAAACCATATTCCAGTAATCAAGGTACCCAGCCAGAAAAATGAGGCAGCATAAACTGAATATAGATGTTTTTTTCGCTGCCTTTGCCACCCGAAATACGTAGTGATAGGCAAGACGATCGATAGAGGACATGAAAAACACCGGTGAATACGCATTCGAAATGGTGTTGTCAACGACTGATAATCCCATCCCAAACCAACGGTGATAACGAGTCCAATTACACCAATCATCGTTATGGTAAGCAGGGTAATATTAATCGTTTTATGTAACGAAATATTACCCTTTTTAGCCTGAAGAATACTAAAGATAAATATGACGGTATTTACCGATATGATAATTTGCAGAAGACGTATTACGATTAATTCTTTGCTCATTTTCTAAATGTAATTTAATTATATAGGAATTTGTATTCTAACCTGCATTATGCATAAACTTGCTATTACAAGTCATCATATCACATGATATCAACGAGTAGTGAAGTTATTCGGGTTCGAAATAGTTTCCACTACGGCAGATTTTCAACACTATTCCTGCACGCGAACGATATTCATAAATAATTGATTTCACGCAATCTGATGACTCTCATTACAAAACATTATGCATAATCCAGGTTAGGAACAATTGATCGTTAACAATTCTCGACTAATTCTTTTGTACCGTTTCAATTAATTCAACACGAATCTGCCATTCTTCAACTAAATAGTGTAAAATAATCTTACCATCATCATCCTGACTAAAATCATTCTTTTTAACTTCTGGCAAACCCATTGTGAAGGTTTCATTTTCAGGAACGATTTTTGATAAATACTCACCCACAAACGTATTGTTGATTTCTCCCAAGATATCATGCTCAACCTGTTCAGTAATTTCAGAAGCGTCCAAACTATAGAGGTCTTCAGCGATCTGAGCCAGCAAATCGTAGGTTAAATATAGTAAGATAACTCCTTCAAATGTAGCATTAAAAGTTAAACTAGAACAAATATATTTTGCTAATTCCGCTTCTGTCAGCACATTTTCAGTTCGATTGACTTCCATAAACGCCATATTTTCGAAGGCATCTGATAACGCATCGAAAATGAGAGGTTCCATTTCTTTAAGATTAATCATACGTTTAACACTCCATTTGTAATTAAATCGTTAATCGCTTCCCCTAACACAGGCGGAGTGATGGGTTTTTGCAAAACTGTTTCGGCGCCAAAAGAGAGTAATTCTTCCTTTCGCTTAGGATTACCTGCACTGCTAATAATAATAACAGGAACTTCATTTAGTTTTAGTGAAGCCTTAGTAAATTTCAGTAATTTTTCTCCATCCATTCCCGGCATATTCAAATCTGAAATTAGTAGATCCGGAACCTTTTCTTTCATTACCTTTAACGCTTCATCACCGCTACTGGCTTCACGAACATCCACTTCAACAGGGGCGGTAATTTCAATACATTTCCGAATCATCATTCTTGCAGTGCCTGAATCATCAACAATGACAACATTTATCATCTTTTTTCTCCCTTCTATTTATTTCTTGAGCAAACAGACGTATTCAATACTTAGTATAATCACACTGCTTGCCTAAACATTGTTATGCGCTGTTTTGCCTAGCGTGGCGTCCCGCATATAACTTGAATTTGAACTTAACCGGCTTCGTCGGTGTTTTTTACCGCTAAGATTGGCAAAATTAGTCCTGCTGGTGAGCAGGACTATACTCCGAACCTCCTATGTTATAAATTTAATTGCAGCTCGTTCGTAGTACCGCTTTTAAGCGGAAGTTTTCGGAGAGCTTCAGCGATCCGGTTTTTTTAAACGCTCGCTGAAGCATCGCTAACACTTCCGCCTGAAGACGGTACTACAAACTCACACTCTTCCAAGATAATGATTTTACTGAATATGTGCTTTTCTGGCATTAACAACAACTTAGAATACAAATTCCTATACGATCGAGTGATTTACAGGACCTCACACTAGGTGAACGCAATCAAACTTAACGTCAAACATTAGGTCTAATTTGATCAAAACTCATAAATGGTCGTTATAGTTGATGAAAAATACTCATCAGTTATGATTTCGATAATATCTAAACAGAGCTTTTAATCTTTGCAAAATCCTTATCCACATCGAGAACGATTCTAGCAAGTTGTGATGACTCAATATTAATATACTTTACATAGTCCGGGTCTAGGGGATACGTCAAACAATCAATACCGTTGTCTTTGCCGCTCATCATAGCAACCATATCACTTATGTGCACAATATATGCATGTGATTTAAATTCATCTTTAGCAAGTCGGGGTGAATGATGATTCGCAATGCACTGGCAAAGTACCTCCGGCAGTTTCCAGTGAATCGCCAATTCACCGCCCACTTGACAATGGTCAGTTCCCAGAAATTTTCGTTCAAGTAATAGAAAATTATCAAACGATTCGTCTTTATTTAGAAAATCATATATTTCTTCCTGTCTGGTCATTAAAAACTGCCCAATAACCAACTTACCTATTTCGGCTAAAATGCCACCGGTAAATGCAATTTCTGCGTTAATAGATTCTTTTACTAATGGAGCCAAATATTTTGCTGCAAGACCGGTTTTTAATGAATGAGCCCAAAGCACACCGGGTTCACTTTCGTAGAATGGCAGAGCGTTCTTGAGTACGGAACCCGCGCATGCCTGTACTGCCAATCTGAACAATTCACCTTCCCCCAGAAAAATGACAGCCTGTGCTAATGTTTCAATTGGTTTATTCAAACCATAGGACGCAGAGTTTACAATCTTTAGAATCTGTGCAGTTAAGGAAATATCACATTCAATAATTTGAATGGTATCCGCAGAGGAATGGTGTTTGTCGCCAATGACGTTGATCAACTGTATTGCACTGTTTGATATTAGCGGCTGATTATAAATCGAATCAACTATATTTTGGCTAATTTCTGACATGGCTTTTCCTATTTAATGATTAATTTTAAATTGCCAACGAGTTTAAGCATAAGAAAATTTTCACTAGCCTGAATAACTCATCAGTATTCTGCTGCGAGCCCTAACCTCTGCTCAAATAAGCCGATTAACTCAATTTTACATCTCAGTGAATGAAAATTCATTTTCAATGTGAAATTTTCTCTAATCAATTTATTATGAGCGAGTTAAGTGCTCTCACAACGAATCGCATGAATGAATCAGGCTAGTCCGTTTCATTCTCAATTAAATCATCCATTTTTTGCCTGTAGCGTTATTGATAATTACACTGCATGAATTTACATCAATCTCTACAGTTCTGCTAAAATTTTTACCGATGTCTGTTGCTTTCGGCCCCATTCCCAATTTCCATAGAATCTTGTTAATTGCCATCGCGTTTCTTCTCCCGATATTAAAAGTATTATTGGGATCACTAATCTGGGCACCCCCAATTAATTTCACCGTTAAATTTTTGTTGAAGTGAGTTGCCCCTTTTTTCTTTACCTCGTCCACTAATAATGGAATACCTGTATCAGCAAAATATCCAGGCAGTTCAGACGCCCGGTTTATATCAATTTTTGACTCCGGCAACGCGACATGAACCATCCCTGCAACTTTCTTTATATTGTCGAATATTACAACAGCAATACAGGAACCTAATGCATAAGTTTTTATTGATTCACTCATTATATTTGAAACAGCATATTCTCCGACACCAACAACAATACGATTCACTAATTTCTCCTATTTAGCCTTACACGTGATTGTGAGATCTTTTTGAATGGGCTCCATTTAGAATTTCAATAGTAGCATCCGCTATTTCATCTATGGAAATCTGTTTTTCGACGGCTCCGATTTCATACGCCACTTTGGGCATACCATAAACAACACAACTTCTTTCATCTTGCCCTATGGTTTTAGCTCCAGCCTGGCGCATATTTAACATACCTTTTGCACCGTCCCCCCCCATTCCAGTGAGTATAATACCGACGGCATTTACACCAACATATTCAGCAACGGAATTAAATAAGACTTCGACAGATGGGCAATGACCATTTACTTTTTCTCCTTGACCGCAAATAACTTGATAGATACCCCCGGATCGTTTGACCTTCATATGGAATCCCCCTGGTGCGATCAAAACGGTACCCTGCATAATGCGATCTCCATCACACGCTTCTTTAACCGTCATCATCGAATTTTGATTCAAACGGTCTGCAAACATTTTTGTGAACTTTTCTGGCATATGTTGCACAATAACAACACCGGGTGTTGTCACGGGCAGTTGGGTTATAACCTGGGCAATAGCCTCTGTTCCACCGGTAGAAGCGCCAATGGCAATCACTTTATCCGTGGAGCCTTTAAGAACTTTTTTGGTACTGACTTTTACACCATTTGTTTTTTTATGCTTCCAATGGGATACGTTGCTTGTTGAAGCAATTTTTATTTTTGTTCGCAGCTCACCAAGCATTGACGTCAAACCGCGGGAAACATCTGCCTCAGGTTTTGTGACAACATCCACAGCACCAGCCGAAAGCGCATCCAAGGTAATGTGACCACCTTTAGGTGTTAACGAACTGCAAATAATTGTAGGAATTGGAAAATTAGGCATTAGTCGGTGGAGAAATTCAACACCATCCATGCGTGGCATTTCTACATCAAGCGTCAAAACATCCGGTTTCAATTCTAAAATCTTGTCACGTGCAATAAACGGATCCGCTGCAGTTCCAACAATCTCAATACCCGGATCTAGCGAAAGACCTTTTTCTAAAATGCCCCTGACGAGTGCAGAATCATCTACAATTAAAACTCGAATCTTTTTTTTCATTATCGTCAACTACGGATTATTTAGTTAATTGAGTCATGATGACACGAGGAATAGGCAATTTATACTGCAAGCAGTAGGTTTTTCGACATTCGTTATTCATTTCAGGCAACAATTATACAGAAACCTGTGGAAAACCTGATGGCTGTCGGTATAATCTATTTAATAAGCTTTATATCCCCTATCCTGAATAATTCATCAGTATTCTGCTGCGAGCCCTAATCTCTGCTCAAATAAGCCGATTAACTCAATTTTACATCTCAGTGAATGAAAATTCACTTTCATTGTGAAATTTTCTCTAATCAATTTATTATGAGCGAGTTAAG
>JAJFLO010000602.1 GCA_021772675.1 Verrucomicrobiota bacterium
GTCACGGTAGGGACATCCCTCACGGGATGCCCCCCGTACAGTTCCGTACGTGCGGAACTACCGCATACGGCTCCTACCTCGAGCATTTGGCGTCAAAACGAACATTCGGATATGGATGGACCAGACGCGGGCGTGGCAACCAGCGGTATTGAAGCCGGTAAAACCGTTCCCACATCCAGCGGTCCTTTGCCTTATGGCTGCGCCGACGAATTACCCACAGCCAAAGTCTACCGACTTGGGTATAAAACTCGCGCGATGCTTTCATGTTACCGGGGACTGCATAATAATTTGTGAATCCTCGTATCACACTTGCAAGCCACTTTCCGACGTTCTCCAAAGGGTGATGCATACGTTTGATCAGCTCTGCTTTAACCTCTTTCAGCCTCCGGCTGAGACGCTTACTGATCGTCTTACGGCGGATACGGAATTTACCCCGCCTCGTCGTCAACGAACAGATATACGTGAAGCCTAAAAGTCAAACGTTTCGGGTTTGCCAACTCTACGTCTGCGACGATTGCTCGCCGCGAAACGGCCGAATTCGACTAAACGTGTCTTCGTCGGATGTAAGGTCAGCTCATAGGCTGCCAAACGGGCACGCAAGACATTAAGGAACATGCGACCTTCTGATTCATACTGAAAACCAAACACCGCATCGTCAACATAGCGTACCATGATGACATCTCCTTTAGCCTGCGTGCGGCGCCAATCATTTGCCCATTCGTCCATCACCGTGCTCAGAAATATATTCGACAAAAATGGCGAAATTACTGAGCCCTGCGGAGTACCTATGGTGCCAGGATGACGTTTACCATCTTCCACCCAGCCAACTCGCAACCACTTGCGAAGAAGGCGGAGCATCCGTTTATCGGTCACACGGGCCTCTATGAAGCTTAAGAGGTAATCGTGCGACAGATTATCGAAGAACCCTTGGATATTGCAATCGAGAATCCAGTTGATCTTGCGCCGGATGATACCCTCATGCAGGGCGTCAAGCGCATCATGCTGCGACCGCCCCGGACGTGATCGGTAGCTGAAGCCGTAGAATGTCGGCTCAAACACCATGCTCAGGATAGTCACACATGCCTGTTAAACCAACTTGTCCTCAACTGCCTGTATGCCCAATGGACGTTGCCGCCCATCGTCCTTGGTAATGTACTCGCGTTTTGCTGGAGTCGCACGATAACTGCCGCGATGAAGCTCACGCTCTAACTCGGGCAAACGTTCCTCCAGTTTCTGCTTGTACTCTTGCCAACTTTCCCCGTCCAATCCCGGTGCCGCATTGCGTTTGAGCTCGTAAAAACTCCAGAACTGTGGAAATAGGATAGTTTGATTATTACTCAAACGCCTTTTTTTTGAGCCCAAAAATATCATTTAATATTTTCTGCTTTCGCACACGTGTACGCGGGAGTATATTCGGACAAAAACGCGGAAATAAAAATGATTCAAGAAATATTATTCCCTGATTTTCATGCCGGACAAGGAACAAAAATATCTGATAAATGTTATTACATCGACGATGAATTGACCCGATGTATTCTGGTTAATGGCATACCTCTATATCTGTACGACCTGACCGATAAGGTTGCCGAACGACATGTGTGCGTGAATCTCTATCGCAATGGGTTGGCGACACAACTTGAACTGGCTAACGCCGTTAATGTAACAGCAAGGACTATAAATAATTGGGTTCGAGCTTATCGTGATAAAGGGGCCGGCGGCCTTATTGATAAAACACGACCTGGAGCACCCATAAAACTTACTGCCAAGGTTAAAAAGAAGATCAAAAGGTATCGCAGGGAGCGGATGAAAGTGACTGAAATTGCCCAAGTAATGAATCTTGCACTCGGTACTGTCTGTGGATTTTTGTACTCCTCTAAACAGAAATCTCCTGAGTTAATTGTCGAAGAAGAGTCTTTGGTTTGTGATCATGCTCCTAAGCTTTCCGAATCGCAGTCAGATCAACTATGTACCTCTGAAGAAGTGGGTGATTTTGCAATGACTACTGACGAGGTCCCGGAGAATCCTCCAGCCTGTCTCATTGCTCAGACAGCTCACCTGGATAATGCCAATGAACTCTCACCTATGCTATTTTCAACCAGTGATGTCGTTGATCCTTTAGATCGCAATGACGACCGTATGGCAGCTGTACTCGGCTTAATTGAAGATGCTCCTCCCATAGTTGTTGCACAAGGACGCATTGACCGTATTGAATTTGCCGGTGCATTTATGGCTGTGGCTCTACTTCAAAATGATCCCTACTTAAAGATTGCCAAAGAAGTATATAGAAGTTTTGGAGCTTCATTCTACGGAATTCGATCACTGTTTATGACCTTGCTTTTGATGGCATTGTTGAGAATTAAAAATTGTGAAAAAATAGAAAGTTATAATCCTGAGAAATTGGGAAGAATTCTTGGGCTTGACCGGTCTCCCTGCATGAAAACCCTCCGTAGTAAATTGGGCGTGCTTGCTCTTCGAAATAAGGCATCGCTATTTATGGAACGTCTTGCTCAAGAAAGAATTCAGCAAGCTGATGATCCATTGGTCAGTGTCTACATTGATGGCCATGTCAAAAAGTATTACGGTAAATTTAAGTTAGGAAAAACATATTCTGCAACGATAAACAAGGTTGTCAAAGGCAGTACCGATTATTGGCTGAATTTAGCCGATGGAACTCCTCTTATCTGCGTTCAGTGTCAGTTCAATGAAGGCATGACCAAGGTATTGACAGAGATCTTAAATAATGCAAAGACACTTTACACAGATCAGAGTCCTATCATTATTTTTGATCGAGGTGGTTACAGCGCAGAACTTTTTGAAGAACTCATCAATGCCGGATATAAGATAATAACGTATCGTAAGAATGGGGAAAAAATTGATGAGAGCCTTTTTGAAAAAGGGAAAACTAAAATCAATGAAAGAATCTATGATTATCAGCCTTATGAGCACACCATAGAGCTTGAAGTATATGAATCCAGACAGAGTAAAACAGGCAGTGAGTATCGAGCAGCTACCGGAAGGATAGTTCGCCTTCGAGAAATTCGCATCCTCCGCCAAGATGGCGGACAGACGGCAATTCTGACAAACTTGACGAAAGAAAAAATGCCGGCTGTCAAAGTTGCCGGGAATTTATTTTCACGTTGGACACAGGAAAATTTTCCAAAATACATGATCAAAGAATATAACCTTGATCATTTATGCTGTTACGGAACTGAACCGATAGATCCAGCACTGGATCATCCCAATCCGGAATACACAAAATTAGTCAAACAATCAGGAGATTTATCTAAAAAAATTGGTGCTTTACTGGGGAAAAAAGCCGAAACATTAACTGGAGATAATATCGAAAAGGCCCAACAAGAACTTGAAAAACTAAAGAAAAATAGCGACGGGAAAAAAATAGCAATGCTTCTCAAAACCGTAAAAGAGGTGAAATCATTGTTGGCAAAGATACCCAAACGGGTTAGTGCAAGCGATTATAAACGCTTAAAACCAGAGATGAGGCATCTTTCAAATGCCATCAAGATATCAGCATTTCACATTGAAACAAAATTAGTAAAGCTCTTAGGAATTTACTATAAAAATACGGCAAAAGATGGCAGATCAATAGTCGCTGCGGCACTACGCAGCTCAGGCTCAATCAGAATAAAGTCAAACTGCCTGGTTGTATGTCTTGAAAAACAGGCAACGCCAAAAAAGACTCGGTTGATTCAATCTATATGCGATGAATTAAATGAAATGGACGCGAAATATCCGAATTCAAATTTGACCATAAATTTTAAAGTCGACTGCAAAAATTAGGAAACGAAAAAACGGTCCTATTTCCACAGATCTGAAACTCGCGCGCAGTAAATCGACTTTCAGAAAATGGAACAGGTTGGTGAAGCGGAACGTTTTGTCCGCTTCGGCTCTTTGACGCACTCGATCCAATCCACTCGACGCGACCTTCCGACTTTGCATCCGGCTCGCGGCTTCATGGTCCGAGTTCCTCTTGGTCGGCGTCCTTCCCTCCATCGACTCCGCAGGGACAGCCGTCCCCTTGTTCGTCGACTTCTCTGGTACTATGTTGCCGTCGGACTCCTCAGGGGAACCAACCACAGGCGTTCGGCTACTAACCTTCCCTGTCGTCTCTGCCGAGGCCGCTTCTGGCCAAGGAAGACTCCTTCCTGAGACGGGCGCTCTGAAAATTGGTGGTTTCGGCAATCTGAAAGTCTCTTTTTCCGCAAAAGACAACAGTCCACCTACTGCTCGCAACCATTTTATTTTTTAAAAAGAGTTGAGACCATTGGTGTTTTTTCAGGGATAAC
>JAJFLO010000603.1 GCA_021772675.1 Verrucomicrobiota bacterium
GAAAGGATTCCCGAGGAGGTTTGGTAATCTAAATGTTCATCAATAATGCCGGATAGATCTTGATGCAATGACTCCAGATTGGGCGTTTTTCCTTCATTTTCAAAGCGGGATAATACTTGTTGCGCCTGTACATTGGTCATCCCGCTTAAACCATCACCGCCCATCTCTGCATTTCGCTCCTGAGCATGTTTTGCATGTGCAAATAAATCGACGTCTTCAATGGAAACCTTTAACTTAGCTATCTTTTTAGTGAATGGTTCCAATCTAGTCTTTTCAATATGATCAACCCTTGCTGACACCCGCTTATTAGATAGCCTCTTTGCCATGAAGACATCTGACTCTTCACGAATATTCCCGTCTAACTGTTCAATCTCATTTTGAACAACCTTGATTCGTTCATTCGCATCAAGGATTTTCCGGCTAAATTTCTGAAGGATCGTTTCATTTTTAAGGACCAATCCTGTATCAACGATTGGTGAGGAATCGGGTTCAACCGATGCAGCCGGCTCATAAATATCCTTAAATGATCGGGCGTTAATCGCATCTTGCTTAATCTTAGAATCTGCTGTAAATTCATTACTTTCCAATGCCTCTTTGCCTACAACACTTGTTACCTGGTCTTGTTGTTGATCAAAATCCGTTATCTGCTGATCTTGCTGCAAGACGTCACTGGATATACTTCCTGCATTCTCCTCATTGACATCAACATTGTCTTGTCCCGTTCCCGAAAGAGTACCAACGGTTCCACCGAGAACCGCAGATGGAGCAAATACATCAAATAAATCTTCCACGCTTTTAATCCGATTTAATTGTTCATCCTTAACGTCCCCCGGAACCAATGCCAAAACATCGATCACTTCTTGAGCTGTCTCTGTTGACCCCTCTAATAAAGAGTTGCCTAATATGGAAAATATCTTCCCTTTTACGCTGCCAGGTAGCCTGCTGGTTATCCTGTTAAATGAAAATACATCCAATGCTGCCTTACCCATACCAGCAGGAAGTCCTCTTGTTATTGCTTCTGTATCTGTTGCTCCTGCATTTTTTTGATTCTTGACTGATTCAGATGTATTCAAAAGCAATCCCATCAATAAAGCTCCTGATTTGCCAGCAATACCGTTTGACGCAACAAGCAATGACAGGGAGGCGGCTCCGTTGGCAATACCTGCGTTTAGTTTATCTACTCCACCAGCAATGTCATCAAGATCGGTACTGAAAATGTCAGATACGTGCTTATCGCTAAGTTCAACTTGACGATCTGCATCGACCACTTGTTCTTTGGTTTTGCTAAGAGCCTCTGATACATCAGGGTCTCCGATAAAAGTATTTGCGGTTACAATTCCTGATTCAAATATATCAAAAAACCCACCACCAATATCACGAAGAGGGTCAATGATGGATTCGGTCAGTTCATTTCCGATAAAGTCCGTAGTCTTTGCCTTCTGGATAACGCCGGAGTCCTGAATTTTAGCAATCAACTCTTGAGGGCTCCAGGCGTCGCCGAATTGCTTACGCCCCTCTTCATTGGCCAACTGTGCCCATTTACCAATTGCCGTATCTTGCTTTTCAGGCGACGCACTCTGAAACCGTTCATCTTTTATGACATCCTTAATATTTAATATTTCATCTGTCATTTTATACCAACCCTAATTTAGAGAAGAAATCCCCGCTGCCATTGACGCTCGATTGTTCGTCTTCTTTTTCTGTTTTCTTCTTAAAGAAATCCTTATTTTCATTCAATCCACCGATTTTATTTTTAATTTCTGGTGGAAGTTCAGCCTCAACATCAGGAGCAATATCGGTTTCTGATAAATCCATATTCTCAAGTTCCTCCTGTTTCACCTCGGAAGTAATGGTCCGTCCGTCTGGCAGCTCAAAAACCCCCATAATTTTATCCTTACTGCGGCTGAAACCGCTGGCAGTAGATAAACGATCCGTTGTCTTAAAAAACCGCAATGGCTTAGGCATATTATTTTTACCGACTTTTACCGCTGTGAAAACTTTGGTATTCGGATCAAAAATGCCATCAACACCGTTTGCTTTTGTAAACCGTGGTGCAAATCGTCTCTCATTTGCCTTATCCACCTTAAACGGGCTAAGATCATCTAGATTCCCTTGTCTACCGTTAATTGCGTCCTTTCTCTGTATGGCCTCGTTATGCATCTGGGCTATCATTTCGATAGGCGCAACAGTTGGTACACCTTCATTTATGTTTGGATCAGTGAATTCAAGCAAAATCCTATCATTTGCATCACGCCTAAGTTCAGCGTTATGGGTTTGAGCTTCCTTGCGAAATTCTTCAAATTTTCGACCAAACTCCTCTTCTGTAATTTTCCCCTTAGCATTAATTAGGTTTCCGTAACCATTATAGAAATGCAGATCCCTCTCTAAATCGATAAATTCTTTTTGGTCATTAATTCTTTGTTGATCTTTCTCTAATTTCTGTGTAACTATTTGTTCATCAAAATCAATTTTTTGTTGACGTTGATCTAATTGTGTTAGCACTGAGCTATTATTGAATGCCTGTTGGTCACGGTCTCGCCTTCGTTCATTTGAGGCTACAACCGCACTTCCCGCATCTCTGCCTATATCTCCTAGAATTGATGGCACAATCTACCCTCCTGCTCCTATTAAAGTCTTAGGCCTTCTCGTTATTGCCTTTTCTCCTCCTCCTCTAAATATACCATCTTTGCCAAATAAATTTATATCCTCAATATTAGAATTATTGGCAATCTCACCTAATGCACTAAACGCCGATGCTCCCGCCCTTGATGCATTTTCTGAAGCCGTCGCAGCGTTAGTGTTTGATCGGTTCGCGTCACTATTTAAGACGCTAAGAATCCCGGCATTTGCATTATTAACTCCAGGCAGAAAACCCATGGCCTGATTAAGCAGGGCTAAGTTATTGGAAATATCTTTATCAATAGATCGACCAGCCTCATTACCAATAGATGTGATTCTATTACGTTCATTTTCTTGTTTAGATAAAATGCCAGCCTCGCTATCACTTAAACCTCTTTGAGCAAGATCACGATCAAGTATTCGATTAGATTCTTCAGTCCCTTCATTTATTGCACGGATAACAGGCTCAGAACGGCGCGAAGCAACGCGGCCAGACGCAATATCATCCAATGGTGTTTTACTGAAAAAATCAGCCACCCCCTGGATTGCTGGGGCAAATAGATCATATTGTTCTTTGGCGAATTCCTGATTCTGCTTAGCAAGATCAAGCGCCTGACGCGACGCTTCAGCAGATCTTTTATTTAGCTTTCGCGCTGTGCTTGCTGATTGATTTGCAGAATGCTTGGATGCAGCTAAACCCCAAATCGCCAAAGCAACCTGGGCAGTCACCGCCGCCATCTCACCTGGATGAGAATAAAATAAAAAGTGCCATATTAGTTCAATCATTATCGGTTTCCTTATTAGCTTTTGGTGTATTTTTTTCTAAAAACCCCATTTCTAAAGCTTTGTATATTCTATAATTGCATATGATGTTGTATAATGACTGTAATCAATGGATGTGAAGACCTGAAGAGTATCATTGCTTAATATTTGAACCTGAATTTGCCTATTGAGAAATATCTGATTAACCCAAGGTAAAGGCAGTCTGGAGCCACTGATACTATTTTCAGCCATAAAGTCGAGCCTGATAACCTTGTCTATATCCGGAACATTAATTGATACATTTTTTATTGTAGCATTGGGTAATGCTCCAAAATCGACAACTTTTCTATATACGGACTTACCGTCAATCCACCTCATTCCCGTATTTTGTTCATTTTCTGAATAGCTTTTGTCTAACGAAAAAGTGCTATTTGCATTAGTCTCTGTAAGTAAGCATACCCTTTGCATCTCAGTCATTATATGCTTATATGCAGCACTCATTTTAGGATCATCAAATATAAATGTCTTTTGATTAACTGGCATTATCCCACTCCACTTTGTATCCTCGAATTACTGAATTGCTTTCAAGTTGTAATTTTATTCTGTATGGTGTTCCAGGTGGCATTTTTACCGATCGCACCTTATTCCTTAATGGCATCGTTTTATTGCCTAATTTTAATTTATCATCGTACCAAATTGAATAGTCAACATCACCATCAGAATCTACGTGAAAATTACCGAATTCCTTTGCCATGCTAAGGCTGCTAAAAGCGAGGTCAGGCGATGTATATTTAATCTTTTGCGCATCACCGGAGTCAAGCGTATAGAACTTACCACCTTCTACAAGATAAAGGATATTATTCGTGCTAAACCCATAGTCTGCAGTTATGTCTCTTCGGTAAATGATGCTTCTTGCTAAGTCAAAGCAAACGCAATGATCGTCATAGAATAAATAGTAGATATCCTTATGCGCTATTGCCCAATTGCCAATTGAATCAAAAACATATCGCCTCTTAGTCAACACCTTAATATTCCAGCCCTGGCCTAGTGGCTGTCTGATTATTCCGCAAATTCCGTCATATGACTGCCATAATGGGGTATTATTTGCATAGGTAATCGTTCGCCAGTTCGGGCATCCCTGAGTTGATGGAATTGGCCTTTTTGAGAGATTCCCCGCCGCCTTAGACCCGCGCTTCAGCCATGGCTTCTTATTCTCAATAAAGACGATTAAGGAATCATCTATCTCTGCAATCCCCGTTATGTTGCCATTAAAGCGGGTTCCGTGCGCCGGATTTACGGAGTGGGGGTCAGATTGCGCGGTTTCAAATAACCGATCCTCATAGGCGATATTATATACCTCATCCAGCTCCGTAATAAACTTTCCACCTTTACGCACGAATTGACCGCCCTCAAGTAAGTAAACGGGAGGGAACCCTAGAAAATCAAGAAGCTGCTCTCTATTTTGGATCTGGGAATCAGATAGGGTGTCAATATATTCTCCAGTTGTAGTAGAAAGGGTATCCAGCAAATAGAAGTTTGTACCGTTTTCTATAGTTCTATATATTTCAATAAGAGAAGCTTCCTGTTCATTGGGTGATGGAATATTGCCAATAATTATGCTGTCACTACCAGCCAGCGTATCAACTGAATTATCTATATTAACCCACAATTCATTATGCCCTGGTTGATGAGATTCTGACATTACAGCGGGGCTTGTAATCCCACTGGAAAGCTCCCATGAATGGCCAATGTGATTAACCCTTGCGCCCGTATTGTAACCATACAAATAAGTACCATGATGATAGCTAACATAATAAAATTGACTCCATGCCGGATATTCCCCTTGAATTGGAGTCCTTTCCGTTTGATCTGCATTGATATCATTTGTATAGAAAAATGCATTTTCTGGAAGGAATGGCGCTGACCTAAATCCATCATCACTTAAATAGCGAATTAGATAAGACCGAGTTCCATTAAACCGGTTGCCAATTGGACCACGAGACAGCTTTATGATCGATGAAGGTGGAGTAATTCCTACATATCCTAATGTTGATTCAATCGTTCCTTCTGTATTATTAGTCCAGTAATGCTCTTTGCCAAAACGGATGATCGATCGATCACCATTCTGATAGGTTAATTCCGGTATTTCAGGATCAGTCGAATTTACCTTTCCTGAAAATGGCACGAGAGAACCAGAAGATACGTCAGCATTGCTTAAATCAACACTTTCATTCTCTTTAATTAAGTGGGCTTTAATTTCATTATTGATCCCACCAGAAAAATCAATTATTTCTAAATCTTGCATTAAGAAACCGCCGTGACCCCTCGTTTGATTTCGTAAGTAATCACACCGTTATTTCCGACGGTTGCGGCCTGTGTTTTTACTTGCAGATTATTGGTAGCCGTTATGCGGGCATACTCGATGTTTGTCGTTGTTGATGAATCTTTTGTTTTTATTGAAGCTAAAACCAAATCACTCGTCAATGCTCCGGGAATAGTTGTATTGGTTGTTTGTGAAGATTGCGTAACCTCTCCAGCAGCAAAAGTAAAATGACTGAATGTCCCGCCAGAATTATCCATATTCAGCTCATTAATGCCAATGGAGTTATCAGCATAATGCGCGTTATCTATTGACCCATCCGTGTAGTGCTCGGAGTTAACAGCGTTATCTGCCAACTTTGTTCCATCAATAATATCCGCTGATAAATGCTCTCGATCTATCGAACCGTCCACATACTGATCTGAATCAATAGAATTTGCCGCCATTTTTGCATTAGTTATGCTTGCAGCGGCTATTTGCAGGATGCCAGATAAAACCTCAAGAATAGTACCGTCTGGTTGCCCTAAGTCCTCTAGGTCATCAAGAATCTGAGTAAGAACAGCATTCACGTTTGTATCGTTTGCAGCTCTAGGGGTTGTGCCATCTGCATACTTTTTATCTCTTAACGCAGTGGTAACAGGCATATCGGACGCGTTCAGATTATTAACAGTTCTCGTTACATTTTCTTTTGATGTAGGAACATTGGTAGTTGAGCCCGTTCCTGTATCATCAAAAAGAATATCCTGTCTACCAATTTTTGCTTTTTTAAATATTGTAGGCATTATTTACTCCTAAAAATATACGGGTGTAGTTCCCCTTGGGTTATTATTATGTCCTCTTGCAGACTTTGATTGTTGATATTTTCTTCGTTTCTCATATTTATTTAAAAAATAATTAGCCTTTGGTAAACCTTTACGATCTCCGGTTTTTTCCAAACAAAGATATTTGACGTATTCAATAATTGCTCTTGTATCACTTACCTCAATTACGCCTTCTTTGGGCTCTCTCGAATAAAACAAAATCAAGGATGTTGCTGATTCAAAGATAGAAACTACAGCTCCAAATTCCCCATCAAATACTACGGTTTGATCTGGGTCAATTGAATCAATGACTACACCTTCCTCCTGATCAAAAGTATCCCCGTCCACATAAACAACTCCACCTATCTCATTATCTGTAGTGTATAATTGTTGACCATAGCCATCTACGTTTTGACTGCCTGTGATTAAATTGTTATGGAAATCTCTTGAATAAACCAGAATTGAATGTCCGTCATCGGTTACATGTGTATAGGTGGCTTCTATTGAAAAGTCCGTTATGTCTATTTTTAGTATTTCGTCATCAGTTCCTGTTTGCGTCCATATATAATTATCCCCAGCCTGTATATGTCCAGAAGTTGAATTGTTAATAAGAGTGGCCACTGAAGTAGCTGTAAAAACAAAGCTACTCAGGTTTGAGATATCAACCGAATACAACGTACCCTGGTAATTTGCATAAAAAGTTCCACGCGATGAACATATTCCCAAAATGTTTGGAGAATTTGCAACAGAGACAGTTGATAGCCCAACTGATAGAGAACCAAAGGATTCAGTTATTTGTATAAGCCCAGCAGTTGAGCTTGTTACCAAAATTACCTTTTCATTAAATGAAAAATCTCTTATAGTTCCTGAAATCTCGTTTGTCTCCGACCAGGATGATAACGGTGAAGAATAAATACTTCCGGAAGATGTATAAGTAATGAAGTTTCCAGCTAAAATAGGTAATAAATGTAGTATAGTAACTGTTGTCGATGCAAAGAGTGAAACAGCCCCATCAAGTCCTACCCTATATATTTTTGAACTGCTTTCACCAGTAGAAAAGAAAATAACCCCAGAATTTTCTGTTGGATTTGACACTTGTGCATTCAATCCCCTAACCACCGTTATAGAAGGTGTCGTGCCTAACGAGATACCATGAGTAACTGATCTAACTATATTATAACTTTCATCAAACCAGTCTATAGTAGAACTTCTAAGCACTATAAGTTCACCATTATAAACAATTTTAGCTGGTGTTACGATAGTTCCATCGTCATGTATACTTATGGGTTGAAGAAAACTTTGAGTTATTTCATTCCCTCCATCTTCTATACTCGGTGAAGGCCTTGGGAATAACCTGAATTGACCTTCGCCATCCAAATCCGAATACAAACATTGAGCCGTTCCAGTATCTGTTCTGAATCCGTTACCAAATTTCTTCTGCAAAAACTCAGAATCTACTAATTCTAATTTCTTTCCTTCGCTATTTTCAGCACGAAAAAGCTTAATTATATCCTCTGGGTAGTTATAAACCTCTCGATTCTCTTTAGATATAATTGTAGACTCCTGACGTAAATAATCTGTGTCTTCACAGTATTGCAGTTGGGCTTCATGAATATATTCAAATACCTCATCCCGTGACCAAAAATTTGCATCTTTGTCCTTTAGATCTTGTAATACTCGATCAGTTATTTCATCAAAATTATTTAACGAAGTCATTAAGCGACAACTGCCTCATGTTTCTTTTTGCATCGAAATTTATGGAGATTAAACGAACCTTGGGGGCGGCTGTTCTTGTAGTCACTTAGTCGCTTAACCTGACAATATGGACATAACTCATTATCCGAAACACTCTCCGAGATAATTATATTTTCCTTTTTCGGGCGCAAAACAATGTTATGCTTCTTCTCCCATTCCTTGGTATATTCCTTTAGTGCAGTTTCTTTATATATCTTCTTACGCCTTGCCCTCATACTGCTCATTTCGATATCCTTTAAATAAAAGGGGGTCCGCCACGCAGCCCCCCCCATTGTTACTACTTCTTATAACTCAGCAGTTACTGCTGCTGCTACGTCTTCAATTTCAGCAATAACAAGTAATTTTCCAGCCGTGATTACTGCTCCACCAACAATAATGTCTAAGGTTTTTGCAGTAGTATACGCATAGCCAGATTGCGTTGTTGTTGCTGTTGCTGCATGATTACCAAAAGAGCCATTATCTCCTAATGCTAAATTCGCTTTAGTAATAGCTCCTGTTAGAGTGTTACTGTTGATACTAAATTGAACAGTGGCAGACCCACTAGAGGTAACCGCCTCAATAACATAGAAACGACCACCCTTTAAGGCTTTACCAATTCCAACATTAAGGACATTATGCGTCCCTGTTGCTGAACCGCCGTCAGCTACGAAATCAATAAAAAATGCCTCCTCTTTAATGCTGCTCCTATTATCCTTATAAGTAGGAGTAGCTTTTAATACTGAAGTTAAATCAGCCATTTTATTTCCTTTTATTTAGTGATTAAATGCCCCAAAAGAGCATTGAAACGGTATCATCAACCAACGCACTGGCATCTGTTAACATTTCTAAGTCAATAGAAGTGACACCGCCAGAAACATAAGCCGTTGTGGAGTTGATCATTTGACCAACGCCTGTTGCAGCTCCCCATATTCCACCACAGAACCCAATGATTTGCTTCAATCCTAATTGTGAAGCCGTTACGGTTATCTTCCCTGTGCCAGGACTTCCAAACTCAAGGTTTATTGTTACAAGCTTTGAATCCGTTGTCCCTCCGGGATGCCCAACCGTGACGTACTTTCTATTTGTTACATCTCCTGCTGCCATATTAACACCTCCTTAGAATGGGTCAGACGCGGTTACGATCTGTGCAACACCATAGTCGATGTCCTTGGTCGTATCATTGCTTTTAGAAAGAGTTTGGTCGGTGAATGATAGCTTTGCCTCACCGCGAATTTCCGTTCCCGTTACGCCAATCTCTCGCTTGTAGTCTGTCCATTGTTCGGTATAGTCAAGAGTTCCGTCCTCGCCATAGCCAAGAACAGCCGCTCCACCACCGATTAATAGGTTACGGGCAATACTCCTAGTGCCGTCTGTAACTTCAATGATATGCTCCGATTTTTTGATAATAACACTATCAATCACGCCCAGAGCACTCTTGGTTATAGCATCCTTCCAGCCCATATCATCAATAGACATTGCATAGGTCTGCCACATTGGGTGCTCGGTCAGGTTACGAGCAGCATTAAAGCTCAAATATAAAATAAAAACCGGATCGCCACTTTCTAAGCGAATGGGAGTCATTTTATATGGAGAAGAAGTCCAGGCCGCATCTGATGCACCTTTGATTAACAATGGACTTATTGTGTCTGTTGCACTAACACTGGCAAATAACGCAACATTATCGCTATTCGCCTCGGTTACATTCCCTCCATCACTGGGACCAACAGCCTCAAAGCAACGATTTGCACCATTAACACGATCCGTTATAGTGGTTGAGCTTGTTAAGCTGGACTGCGATTCATAGAAAGTTCCTCCAGATAGCGCCTTAACGATACGCTTTGCATCAGTCAGACTCCAGTTGTTTTCTATCTGCTTAGTTAGCCGTTTACGAGCATTAAAAATGGTCCGCTGCTTTGTAAGCTTGCCTCTCATCTTGAACGCATGATTGAACTCGTCAATCTTCAATTTAGTAGTAAACTCATAAAAGGTATTTTCATTACCCGTTATAGTTACATCCTGACCAATAATAGGATCAACTTCATTTGTAGGAACAAAGTGGTAAATAACAGTGTCCCCAGCATTCGACTTGAGCGTGCCATCAACAATAATAGATGCTCCACTGTCCTTTGTGCCCATTAAAGCAAAAAAAGGATTCTTCCTTATCGTGTTTGTATATATATCCTGAGCATGCTGCACCGGTGTCCTATCTGGATCATTTGCCTCTCTGACAAATTCTGACATTTTTAACTCCTATAATTATCAGACAAAAATAGAGTCAACTAAATCCACCTGGCCCAAGTCAACATTTTTGTTTTTTGACTTCGACGGTGGCTTTCCCTGAGAGTTTATTTCACTCAAGGTAGACACTTTTTTTGTCTTGGATTGTTTGTTTTCATATTCATCGATAATCTTCTGCTTGTACGCCTCTGGATTTTTCATAATCTCCTTTGCGTCAAGCAGTCGCTTACCGATTTTATAAGCCGCCTTTGCCTTTCGTCCCTGGCTTACCCATTCATCCATTATTTCAGAGTCAGAATCTGCTTGTTTTGCGAAGAATTTAAGAACCTCGTTAGCATCATCATGATTCGCCGCGACAACTGCCTCTTCTATCATTAAAGGATCAACGCCGTTGATATTTTTGATCATGCTTTCGAGTGATGTAAATTTCTGTTCTATTGCTGCAAAAGCATCAACAACACCATCATTATCACCATCGACTAATTTCTGCTTTAATGATTCAAGATTGAGCTTTGTTTTTTCGAGCTTCTTTTCTTCGAGATCCGACTTTAACTCGCGTAATTCCTTCTCGGCTTTTTCACGAGCATTCCTTTCCTTATCCCAACTTTTCTGGGTATCAGACCGTCGCTTCTCAAGAATCTCTTTTTCCTTATTTAACTGGTCAAGAGTAGGCTCTTTCTTTGAATCAATATCTTCAGATTGGTCATTGTTTTCTTCGCTTTTTCCTTCTGATTTACTTTCCAGATCATTATCTTCCGTATCGCTTAACGGAGTATCTGGAAGTAAATCATCTGCGTCATCTTCCTCTATGTCATTATCATTGACAATGACTTCATTTGAAGGCTCATCCAGATCATTTTGAGTTTCATCAAAAAGGGACTGCACAAGTTCTTCCGGGTTAAGCTTTTCTGGCTTAGGCATTATGTGTTCTTTCCTCTTTTATGCATCCATAGCAATCTTAGGGGAGGCTGTTCGCCATACTTGTGCACCAGGGGAGCATGGTTTTAATTAAAATTTGGCTGAGGTGACAAGCCAGCGTTAATGAATTGCTGGTTCTCCTCAGATTTTCTTTCATTCTCTGCTGCTATTCCCAACTTTTCAGAGGCTTGCTTGATTATCTTGTCTTTATTCTTGATTCTGGAAGCCTCCAGCATTGGTATAATGAGTATTTCGCTTAGTATTGGATTCGACTTTACTACCTCGGAAAGCATTCGCATTTCAAGCTCGTTCATATTTGCAAATGGCAATTCTTCTTTAATGACAAGATCGTGCTTGAGTGCTTCCTTCATATTGATCTTGACAGAGGACTCATCACCTGAATCATTAATGGTTATCCGTTTGAAAGTTTTGTCCGGTTCAGTAATCCGGATGATCCTTTTTTTGGTATAAAATTGTCCTGCCATAAGTAAGGAAACTTTGGCAATACGCTTCTTGGTGAAATAGAGATTCTCTATGATTGGAGTCTGCATCATCGCCCCTTGTTGGATACGCCCGCCTTCCTGTACTCCGGACCGCGCATTCGTGCCACCAAAACCGATAGAGGCATCATTGATACCTGAAATTCGTTGTGCCATACTCCACAAAAATTGTAGCATAGTCATTTGGTGATTCGCCTCGGGGAGATTGTCTGTCAACCTTATTTTAGATAAACCGCCCTCATTAAGCTCGATGACACAATTCGGATTATTTATCTCGTCCTTTGCTGTTGTTGGATCAACCAAGGCCCCTGTTTCGTGAAATAATCGGGACGAAGAAACATTCCATATCCATTTGGATAAACTCTTATTCATGGAGTCATTTAAGGGGATTATGTTTTTTAGAACACCAACTGGTCGGCCTTTTTTGTCTCGGTTGGCGATGAAGGGTATAAAGGTATAATCGTTAAATTCGTAAGGACTTTCATTTTTGTCGTCGTCCTCTTCATCGCCTTCGAGAAAAATCGTGCTACTAAAAACTACATGGCGCATTTTCTTTTTAGCATCACGATAAAAGCATTCATTTATAGATATTCTTCGGCTTTTTTGCTTAGGATCCATATAAAGCGAACTATCAGAACTGAGGCGATTTTCTTGTTCTTGCCCATGAAATTGATTGAATTTTTCATCGCTATATTCTGATGATAATTCCTCTTTGTGTTCAGACCATTTGTCAATAGCCATATCTCTATCCATCCAGACTTGACGAATAATGTAACGTGCGTCTGACTTATCCGGCTTGCGCGAATACGGATCAAACACAATCTCTTCCCATGGGCGGAGTGCTATTTCAATAGAATCCTCACCGGTATTCAGATCTTCACTCTTAAAGAGTTCAACCCACCCAATCCCCCCTATACTTCCATCCTTAGCAAGTTCATGTAATTGATAATCCAGCTCAGCGTTCTCGAAAATATTTAACAGAACCTGAGTCCAGGTTTCGGCATCAATATCATCTGACTGCTCAACACCAAGAACGCTGTAGTCTGTTTGGCGCTGGCGCTCTATTGCCAGAAACATATTAATGATAATTGAACAGATATTTATAACACTGGCCTGCTGATATCTATCCTCTAGTTCCTGTTCATCCTTCGGGTCCCATTGGTTGCCGTCATAGTAATCCCAAGCCTTATCCGCCTGCTCTCGCTGCTCAATAAGATTATCACGTCCCTCCTTAAGCATTCTATGGAACTTATGATCAACTGTTGCTGTATTTTGTGTTACAGGCATAAAAAAACCGTACGAGGTTATGCGGACCCCGCACGGTCCAATTATCCCTATTACTTGTCGCCAAACTCAAGGGAAAACAAAAAAGGCGAGCAAGTAGGGGTCCGAATCAACCGCACTTGTTCGCCTTAATAATAAAAATTATTTAATTATATAATACCTTATAAACTTATATGAGTATTAGTTCAAGGCCTTTTTTGAAAAAATGTAGTTTTTTAGATAATAAGCATAATTTTGATTTGATTTTATGATGTTTTCCATGAAGAAGCTCTGCCCCTTCTTCTCCTGGACCGAAGACGCTTTTTCCTGTAAGGATCGATTTCTTTTTCTTGGGGCTTAGGAGTGGCTACCTTCCAATCAGCTTTGAAGGTTAAATTATGAGCATCAAAAAGATTGGGCGAATCATATCCCAGATTTTTCATTTCTTTTTTTGACTGAAGAACTACCTTTCCATTCTCCATCCGATACGATGGCATTCCAAGCTCTTTTGCAAGCTTTTTCATTAATGGGGTCTCTTCACAAAACTTAGGTCGACTGTCTCTATAGAAATTCCGACATTGCCAGCCCATCCAGTCACGCATCCTCCTACACGGAGTTCCGGACATATCTTTTGGACACGATTCCTGAGACTTAACTTTAATGACAGGATATTTCCAATGAATTAAGTTAGCGGCAACGCCAGAACCTATACCGTTGGCATCAACAACAATTATATCAACTGGACGGTTGCTTGCCTTGAGTTCGTCAAAGCGAGCTTTGACCAGAATAGATGATTGCATCGGGTCCTGCCCTTGCCATTCTTCAACTTCTTCTATATTATTACCCTTACGTATGCAATAAGCAGATGGGTCGCCTTCTTCTCCAGGATCAAATCCCAAAATTCGCTTACGATCCGCTTGATCATATTCCGCAGCCTTCCAACAACGCTCAATCCAAGCCGTTTGAACCATTTGATTTAATTCACTTAAAGGAAAATTTCCGCGTACGTGCGATTCTACCATAGGCGAAAATTCACCATGCGTGTCGATCTGATCCTGGATCCAATCGCGAGTTACTAAGCCCTTAACCTTTATTATATGCCTATCGCCATAAACGTCTATGTACGGGTATTCATATGTCTGGTCCTCCAAGCAGTCATAACAATCAATATGATATTTTGCCCAACGATTCCCTGCTTGCGTATTGAATACTCTAAAAAAGTAGCCACTCAGCTTATCCGGATTGCCAGACATTATTGCTGTAGCTGTTGACTGAGTAAAAGAAGCAACGGACACTTTAAAAATTGAATCAGCTATATAGGGAGCCTCATCATAAATATTCTTTGTATTTCCATGAATACCAAACATCGACCCCGGTGATTCAGGTCGTGCTGTCCTTGGCATGGCTGACCAGCTGTCTGGGCTTTCTTTACAATAAAAACTGTCCTGCGTAAGTTCGAACTTATCCCTCAAATAAGGCAGCATTCGTTTATGCGTTTCGCTAAGTTCCCCCCAACAGACATCTCCGACCTGACTGGCGCTTGGTCCAGTTATAATTACCTTATTCGCTACCCCAGGGTTCTTGTAGCAGATCAAATGACGAGCTGTCTCTCCAGACTCATATGTTGATTTACCAACACCGCGACCAGCCCTGATAGCTAAAAAATTGCTATTTGCTACAATATTACACATTTCATATTGCTGCAGCGTGGGGTAATTAAATTTATCAGCCTGTAGTGCTTCAATATGGAAGGATAGAGGGTAATTCTTCCAGCGATTAATATAAAACGCCAGCTTCTTCTCGCACTTAAATATTTCGTCGTTAAGATCGGCCATCAAATAATATTATTTTCATAAATTGCTTTTCTAAACTTCTTCTTTTTCTGTCAATTGTTCATTGTCATCATCAAACGATATAGGAGCAAGTCCCACATTTTCTTCGTATGGGTTTGGTTTTCTCTCCTTCTTAATAGCCGGTTCAAAGAAACCGTATTCCTTTTCAACTGCAGCGACTCTATCCTGCCAATCCTGAGCAGGAATACACGTTGTGTCTCTGAATGAAACAAAATTTTCTACATCAACAATCCATTCGCGTATTATTTTGAATAACTTAAAAAATTCATCCTTATGCACCTGTACATAATCCGTTCGCTCGTCTTCCGGTATTGATCCCTGTTTCTTCCATCGCTTATTGACCATTGTAGATATATGGAATATGTCATATATTTTCTTACGCTGTTCAGCTTCGCGAATAAGTTGATTCTTGTAAATAACACATTTCCTATCCAGTGGATCCATGTCGGGCAAATGTTCCATGCAGGACGTCAAACTCAATACTTCTTTCTGCAAGTCAGTATCTACCGGGTCAAGCTTATTCAGAAGCTGTGTTATTGTATTGAACTCGCTCGCAGAAAGATCCTTAAACCAGTCTTCAAATTTGTCTTCATCCTTCAGCTTTTTGAATTTTAGAGTCAATCCCTCTTTTAGTACAGAAGCAAGATTTATTTCATCATCCATTTAAGTATACCTTTTCAGGGTCAATTATAACAAAAGCCTGCCCTTTGACCGAGTAATCAAAAACCAGTTTTTGCAAGAACTCTTCAGTTTCGGGAGATTCAGGATATAACCTTTTGGCCAGTCCAACTAACCAGATTGCTGTTTTCTTTCTAAACTTCATCAGCATTTCTCTGTATAGGGTTTTACCCATCTGGATAAGCCTTCATGTATTCTTTAACAATTGCCTCCACGATTTCGGTAAAACTTTTATGCTTTCTCTCGGATAACATATTTAGATACCGCAATATATGCGGGTCCCATCTCATGCTTCTAATTATTCGTGCCATTAGTAGTCTTTAATTATATAACTTTTTAATAACAATAATCTTATTATATCGATCTCTAACGCCTTCTGTGGATTGTCTTCGGTCATTGCAAAAAACATTAGATCAAATAATTGATTCCGCATATGCTTCTTCCTACGCCTTCTATTTATTCGTTTCATGATATACGTTTAATGCTTCTGTTACATGTTTAAGGCATTTACGTAATCCTTCTTTGCATTTCACTAAAATCTCTATTTCATTATGAATAACGGCCTTATCCTGTAAAAGGGTATGCAGATTACTAAAGTCATCAAAAAAAGAAGTAATAGCCGGATAAACCTTCTCGTGATCCAAGCATTCTTTCTCGGAGTTGAATTCAGTATCACAGCATTCGCATTTATAGACTTGATTCATAACATTTTTTATATTTTGTTAGTTCCTACGACTCCACGGTTATTCCTATCAGAGGTACGCTTGTTTAGCCACATGATGGCTTCCTCTAACTTTGTCAAAGCAAGTGCATTTTCCCTGCATTTAAAATCGCCAGATTGAAATCCCAGTAATCTATGAATGACAATATTTATTAAATCCTCATTGTGGCATCCATTGATACCAGATTCCTTTATTGGTCCTTCTTGGAATTTAATGAAACCAAGCTCTCCAGCAGGAAAGTCTCCGGGTGATTCGCTTCGACTTATGTAATATTCATGACAAGCCCTGTTGCCTAACATTGGATCATCTGCTACAAATACCGTCGTACATTCAGTGCTTCCCAGTCCCAACTCTTTCATAATTCTATTCCTTTTCTTCTATTTTTATTTAATGTCATATATCCTTATAAACAATTAGTACAATTATAAAATAGACAGCAAGATATCGTATTACAATAGTTAATGAGAAAAATTGTTGGAGGATTGAATTTGGGGGATGACAACAGAAGAATTGACTAACCGTATACTTTGTCCATTACATGCATGATGTACGCTAAAAATAAAAACATTGCAGAAATAATTCCACATAATGCAGCAGTTAATTTCAGTGGATTTTTATTCGCCTGCCCCTGTCCAAGAAAATAATTGACCGGTAATAGTATTAATTTAGCAACCCATGCCAGCATAATTAATGTCAAATAGATAACGGTTGGAATTATAGCAGTGTGCATAGACCAGAAGTAAATATCAAACTGGAAACGATTTCCATCTGGAGACAACCCCACCAATACGTTGACAGTCTGTGACGGGGAAATTCTATTGGGATTCCAATCTGGGAAAACAACACTTTTCGAATGTTCAGAAATTACTGCAAAATAAAGAGACAGGCAGGCAAAAATACAGGCAAGTATCACATCAGCTATGACAGCAATTGGAATTTTGAATATACGAGAGCCTTTATGAGAAATTGCCCAGTTCAATAATTTGATCGTAACAATCAGAGTTATATAGTCGAATAAAATATTAGTAAAAAATATGTAAAATCTCGAATTGATATTTATGCCGTAATCATATCCACCAGCCCAAAAAGCCAATCCAGTAATTGGAAATGAATATACAAAACCCCATTGAAACCAATTTCCCATCATGTCACATTCATCTTCTGAAATTATTGCAAATAAAGCTAAAAACGGCATAATAATCGTAACGGTTATCTTCCAATGATCAGAAAGAATTGGCACGGAGAAACTGCCAAGGAGCAACAATAATAAATACATTATGAAATTTGATAAGCTTGTGATTCTTTTTTTAATTTCTATGTATGCATAATACAAAAAGACCAAGAATAGACACCAAAAGGATATATCCATTGAGATACCTAATTGTGTATGACGTGCAGTTACGAAAACCGCACGGCCAAAAAAACCCGCACAAAAAAGAAAACAAATCAGATCAAGCGGTGCATTTCCTAAAGATCTTTTAATGCGAATCATCACGTTGTGAATGATTTCTTTCCCTGAAAATATCCAATTTATAATTATCGCAGGCAAATTGAACCAGATGCTGTTATCAATAGCGACCCACTTACTTTTGAACCATTCGCGAATATTATCATGGTTTTCATTTTGTTTAACTTCATGATAATATAAGATCGCAATTATTATAGCCAAAGCAGCAGCTGATGCCCCGAATGTGTATTGAAGTTTTTCGAATATCGACATGTATGTAATAAGATTCCCCAACTTTTGTGTTAATGGTTCAGTAATATAACAGACGGGACTAAATATTACAGTGTGAGATATAAAGAGGAAGTAATAAAATAAATGCATTGGCGGCAGCTCAAGAAGTCAGCTGTCATTATCCTACGATTTCAAATAGCTTTTGGAGCAGATGTTTAAGCCTGCCGAAATCAGGAAATATTGAGATAGCAATTAATGCCAGGCCGATACTGCATAGCTTGCCTCGCTGATTATGGAATACTTTAAGATAGGTAAATTGATAGACCGGGCGTAAAAAGGTATTCCAAATAAGGATATGGATCATGAATACTGAAGAGAAAGAAAGGTATATTAAGGTGGGAATGAGGTTGGTTAGATTGGCGAAAAATGGAATTAGAAAATACACCTTAGGATTATTCTGATTTGGTGGTACTTGGTAGAATATAAAAAAGGGTATGCCGACAAATATGAGCGCTATGAATAAATCAATCAATAATGCTAAAAGAATTAGAATTACGGATTTGTGACGACTTAACAATTTCAGAACATAGCGCGTAACATTTATGGAAATTATATCAGAAACCGGAATCAATAGGATAGTAAACCAGAACACAAATAAAGGAATTAGCATGGCGTAAATAGATTGATCAAAAAGTAATGAAAAGGATAATGTCGATGAGCCTATGACTAATAATCCTATTAGACAAGTGGTTGCTAATCCTGGAATTTCTATTTCCGGTCTACGGTAAAACATTTTCACGTGCAACAACACAAAAATAGAGAAAACAACGTTAATCAATAGTGATATTATGTCAGTTCCGTAAATGAAAGCAATTACTGCTAAACAAAAACAGACTAAAAACATCGATAGAATAAAAGACATAATAAGCATTTTCCCACTAACTGGTGCAGCCCCGTAGAGTCGGTTAAGGAATTTAAGGGAGGATTCACACCCTGAAAAGAATGAATTGACAAGCGTTTTCCGAGTGGATTTCTGTCTAATTTTACCTTTAAAAAACCAGTCTTCCAGCAGGTTCTGCAATTTATCCCGCTCATCCACATACAGAAATGCGCCGGCATATATTATTAATAGCCCACCAATAAAGGCAGTTACTTGTAACAATTTTATAATTATATCCATCCACATAAGATTCCCCTGTCTTCGTCTAAACAAATTTGTAATATATGCAACGTTTACGAATATGCACATGGAATAGGACCTGCATTATATCGATTTGGCTTTGAGAATTATTGAAATTCAGCAGAGGCAAGGGCAGAGGCCGTAAAGTCGCTTATATTGCAGAAATGGGGTGCCTCTGGGATTTCTGGGTGCTATTGCAGATCGATAGCAATATAAGTTTATAAGGTATTATGATAATCCGGTGTAGGTAAGTGTAATACAGTTGAAAATGAGCGAGAATTATATATAATGCCATTATAGTATTAGGCAACCCCCAGAGGTCCAACTACCCCCTAGCTCTTTACTGCCCAACGTCGCATAATGGATAAAGTGTATAACTGTTTAGCCTCAAAATTACAGTAACATTATTGTCAATAAAATCCTCTTTGCCTAATAGGGGTGGCTTAGGGGATAAATATGCGTTGTGATATAAGGTGCCATGACTAGTATAATAACTATACAAACACAGGTAGACAGACCTGTCTACTTATGAAGCCACCACCTTGGTCACTATTCCATGTACTATTATCCATGATCTCTACTCACGCGCATGCTGTGCTATAACTATTTCATTGCCTGAGGATAATTATTTTCAACTTTTCTTTAATTTACTATTTGCAATTAGATATCTTTTATATATGTTATTTATATGACTAAAGAAAATCCAGTATCTAAATCATATCCAGTTAAGTTTGATTCAATCGAACAAAAGCAGGGATTAATGAGTGAGGCTAAAAAGGTTTCAAGACTTAGCTTTAATCAATTTGTTATAGAGGCTGTGCAGGAGAAAATACAAAAAGAACAAGATCGATAATATATTTTTTTATTAACCAAGATATGTTTTAGATATTCTTTAAATATATAGGAGTAATCATGAGAACACAAAAACGAAATGTAAGAGTAGTGTTTGAGGATGGAAATTACATAGATACAACAATTAACGGAACAAAAAAGGAGATTAAAGACTACTACCTGAACAATTATTTCAATTTTGGCGATACAGAAGAGACTCCACATGACATAATGCTCAAGGGAGTTAAGGTTGAATTCGCAGACATTGCGTCTTGAAATTGATTACACAAAATAAACCCCTGAACAGACGGCAATCTGAACAGGGGCAAATAAATAACCACAACCCGAAAAGGAGTAATTATTATTATCATGGCTAACATAATAAACACAGAACGTTTTGCAACTATCAATCAAACAAATAGATGTGAATCTAAAACAAGTAACAAGTATAGTTTTATCCCGACAACAACATGTTTGGATGTTTTGAAAAGTGAGGGTTGGAATCCAAGGGAAATCAAAGAAGCAGGAACCAGGAAAGAGGAACTAAAGGGATTTCAACGTCATATAGTAAGATTGCAGCATATAGACACAATTGATTCCTTTAGAACAGTGGGCGATGAGGTTCCGGAAATCGTATTGATTAATAGTCACTGCGGAGCCTCAAGTTTTCAATTAATGGCTGGAATATTTCGCTTAGTATGCACAAATGGACTTGTTAGCGGTGACATAGCCCTGCAACATAGAATCACCCATAAGGGCTATACTAATCAGGCTGTATTTGATGCCTTGGAAAATATAACAAAATCGATACCTGAAACAATGGATAATATCAAAAAGTTCAAATCCATACAGCTATCAGAGGGCGAACAGGAAATATTTGCAGACGCAGCTATTCCATTACGTTTTGATGGTGAAAAATATACAGTTGAACCAAGTTCATTATTAAGGCGCAGAAGATACCACGACGATTCAAATGATTTGTGGTCTACATTCAATCGAGTACAGGAAAATATTATTAAGGGTGGAGTTAGGCAAAGAAAAGTGAATCCAAAACCTTATACGAATCCCTATATCAGAAGTCGAAAAGTTAAGGACATTAAAGAAGACATTAGACTAAATAAGTCGCTATGGACTCTAACTGAAAAAATGGCGGATATTAAATTTAACTAATTTTCACCATTCATAGGGTGCATTTCTCGTGCATCCTCTTGAGCGATGAAATATAAAATGAAGAAGTGAAGGCGGCAGATTGCGGATCATTTTAATTCGTAAATTTCGATAATCGTTTCTGGTTCGCCTTTTTTTTGTGCATACTCAACTTCAACCCCATCTTTTTTGCTATCACCTTGTTTCCCAATTGCGGCACAGATTGCATCGACAAGGCTTTTACAACCGCTTCTGAGATTGTCATGGGTGTCGTATTCACCTTTACCGATCCGAGTAATCCAGATAAGCACCTTGCCAGGTATATTGACCATGCAATCCGTATGCGGTTTTTTATGCTCCAATGCACCTTGTCCAATTCGTTTTGGCTTGGTGGCTGGATCCCTGGCAAGCGCATCATCAACAGCAGCTTTAAATTTTCCTTTGAGTTCTGAATATCTGATTCCCATTTCATAACATATTCTAATTACTTGAATTGATGGCTACATCTCGCTTAATAGCATTTATGACTTGGTTGCCAAATTCATATTTTTCCAGTCTTATCAAGTCTAGTGATTCCGGAAATCGAGATCCATTCAAACTGTATGCTATATTGAATCTTTTCCCGTCTAAGGTCTTCACATTATAATTGATCCAATTATCATCTATTAGAGACTTATCGCTATTTGCAACTTTTCGAAATAACGTCCATTCACTTTTTGCCATCTCTTAACTTTCCTTTTTCCTTCTCGCGTTTCATAGAATTCTATTTAGACAGACACACAAGCTATCTAAATAGCGCATCAGTGTTTTGCGCATTTATAAGCGAGACACCGTGTGTATGTATATATATTATTATATATCCCCATGTCTGTCTCGATTTTGGGACACCAGCGTTCATGTCTCATGTCTCGATGTCTCGATTTTAGGACATGGTTTTCGAGACATCGACGTCCATGTCCGTGTCTCGATTTTAGGACATGGTTTTTGAGACATCGACGTCCATGTCCGTGTCTCGATTTATAATACCGTTATTTGCATTGAAATTAGGATGATCATTTATCCTTCTTTGGATCTGTCTAATTGATAAATCCATGTATTCTGCCATCACTTTTTTGTGAACTTCATTTCCAGAAAAACTTTTGCAAACTTCATATGCTGCCTGGAATTCGTCATTTAATTTTTGTAAATTTTCCTGCTTTTCTCTTTCCCTTTCGGCCTTTGTTTTTGGTGCTTTCTTTTTCCATGACGATTCCTCACCAGCAGCTTTTGCATCAACTAATAATTCGTGGCCATCTGCAACATGGACAGGATAACGATAAAAGAATGAGCGTGGAGGAAATGCGGGGAATTCACGCACTGTACCTTCAATTCTCCATGCAGTAGCAAGTTCAGCGGCTTCATGTGAATTTGGTCTAACATTGCGTACAACTTCACCGAGACCATCAGATATAGCCCGTTCAGCCAATTTATCCGCAACAATAGCATCATCCTGTGATATGGACTCGAGTAATTCCGGGTTGGCTTTATCTATGGCCACAGACAAAGCATCACATTCCCAACGATTTATTATTTGTTTACGGAGATCCTCATTGATTTCTAATTCAATAACATCAAGTATTGCATCAGGATCACGTGAAAATACACCTGAACCACTTGACCGATCACGACTATTTTTCTGGCCTTGTTCACCCTTTGAATGATGATGGCAACAAACAACAGCAGTACCTAATTCATTACATATTTTATCGAATTGATTGCAGAATTTTGCCATTTCAGACGCGCTGTTTTCGTCGCCTGTTATAACCTTATATATAGGATCAATAACAATGAGCTTATAATCCTTTTTAAGTGCGCGTCTGATTAGTTTTGGCGTGAGTTTATCTAAAGTTGTGGCGTGACCCCGAAGATTCCAAACATCCATTGTGCCTGGATTTATTTTACTCTTTTTCTCTTGGCATATCTTCCAGATTCGATGATTACATGATTTAGCGTCCAGCTCAAGATTAACATACAAAACCCGTCCTTTTTTGACATCCCAACCGAACCATTTACCGCCATCAGCCATCGCAATACACAACTGAATTAATGCAAAACTCTTTCCAGCTTTAGCAGGTCCAGCCAGCAGCATTTTGTGACCTTCACGCAAAACCCCTTCAATTAATTCTGGTGCAAGGTCTGGTTCATTATCACTTAACCTCTGTTCAGTAATGTCCGGCAAATCATCGTTTAAATCTTCAATGTGTTCCTTCCACTCATTCCATGATGATTTCCCCAAATTTGTCGCAGCAAGAAATTGCTTTTTCCCTTTCCTGGTTACACCTGGCATTCGCGATAATCGGGACGGATTTCGATTTTGCCGATCAAGCTGGAGGCCGTTTCGTTGGCAAACTTCGTAAAGGAAATCAACCCTTTCCCGATATTGCTTATAATCATCTGCATCAACTTTGACAATTGCATGTAATGACTTGCCGCCACTATGCACAAGGGCAGCAACGGGCAATTCTAATTCTTTAATTATCGCGTACTGTTCAGGAATCCCTAGTTCATCAGATTCAATCAAGGCGAAACGATGCGCTGTTATGTTTTCGTCACGAATAAAGACACCGTCAAGCGGGTTGAAACGAATCCAAGCCCCTACATCAAGATTACAATCACCAACTACAGAACCGATATCACCCTCACATTTTTGCAATAAATCAATCAATTCACCCGCTGTCCTGCCGTGGGATCCTTTTTTGGGTAGATGACGTTCCTGATTTTTATTATACCAAGATTCTGTTACATATGATACATGCTCGTCACTCTCAAATAATGTCGATAAGTAAGTAATCAAATCTTGTACCGGATTCCAATCATTCCCCGGTTCAGTTACTTCCTCATCCTGTAACCATCGTTTATCTATAACCTGATAACTATTGTCCATCTTCTGGCCACCGCCGATTTCAGCGTCCCAATCCAGTTCATGGCCTTGATGACTCTTAATGAATTCTTTAGAATCAAACTGAATGGGCTCTTGCTTACCATGAGCAACGGACGAATCCCATAATTTGCCGCATTGTTTCGGCGTGTTAGACAGCGAACAAGCAATATTTTTTAACATTTCAACGTCACTAATATTCAAGCTCCCCGAGGCAAAATATCCACCTGCAAGCCGTCCACAATCCCGTTTACAGGCGTGTCTTTGCCCCGCAATCATACCCAATTGAAGTTTATTCTTCACTAAATCGTATGCAGTAAATTCCCGCTCAGTTTTACTAAATTTTTTCCATATTGGACTCATTTTTTGTTTGCTTTATTTTTAGCTTCGGTAACTACATAAATACCATTTTGGTTGATTCTTATTTCCTATTCGTTCACACAGAGAAATTAAAAAAGACTTGTCTATTTCATCATACACCATATCGATTGGATTAAATTCTGTTGGATCTCCTATTAAAGATGATTTTGTTGTTGAAGAAATCGCAAGTATAATCATAGGTTCTTTTTTGCTGGAATAATTAACTTCCTCGATACAATTAATTTGTTGTAATTCGAATTTTGTATACTCGGCTTTTATTTTTTCAAGGTCAAAATTACCACCTTCGCTAATACCGTTTTGTTCTAAGTACCATAACTTCAAGCTGTGAAGGTGTTTTTCAGTATTCCAAGGGAATTCAAAATCCTCTTCGAATAGAACTCCATAACAAATTATCGATACGCATCGGCTCATTTTAAAGACCTTCCTTTCCTGTTTCAGGATCTGTTGCTTCATAGGTATAGTCATATTCCCTCGTGATACCGTCTGTACTTAAAGTCACACCGCCCTTTCAATTCCATAAACAACCGTTCCCTTTTATTCAGTTTCGTATCCTCAGTCATTCTAATTCCAAAACCTCCTGACTCAGGCGTTTCTTTGATAATTCTATGTATTTATCATTAAGTTCAATCCCGATATATTTCCGGTTATGATTTTTCGCTACCTTGCCCGTGGTACCTGACCCGTGAAATGGATCCAAAACAACACCACCTGCAGGGCAGCCTGCGAGTATACAAGGAACGATTAGGTTTTCAGGGTATGTGGCGAAATGTGCCTCTTTATAGCCTTGCGTCGGCACGGTCCATACATTGAGTTTATTCGCCATTTCTCCGTGGGTGGGCGTGCCGTTGGCGCCAATACTACCAGTATGCCCCGTCCACGATTTCCCGCCACTGCTCATATTCGAATCAAACTTTTTTCTGGTACCCTGATTATGATCTATTGCCGAATGGCTACCCTTGCCATTTTTCCAGCCAGAAGGAAAATGTGGTTTAACACGCTTTTCCCTTCCTGGGACAATGGATCCTTGTTGGTTCTCTATGTCTTGGGACAGACGTTTAAGTGTTTCGTTTTTTATTGGCTCTTTTATCGCGTCCTGATCAAAGTAGTATTTACGTGATTTAGCAAGCAAAAATATTTTTTCGTGTGACTTGGTGCATCGATCTTTTACTGATTCTCTCATAGGATTAGGCTTGCTCCAGATAATTTCATCACGCAAAAACCAGCCATCAGCACGTAAAGCAAACGCTAATAGCCACGGGATCCCGATCATATCTTTGGGTTTTACGTTCGATGGCATTTTTTTAGTAAAAAATTGTCCAGCTGCTCCATTTCTCATTGTGAAGTTTGTATTACCCATTTTATAACCTGCGTAGGTATCCCCAATATTTATCCAGCATGTTCCATCTTTTCGCAATACTCGCTTAACCTCACGAAAAACGCTTACCATTTTTTTGATATAAAGTTCCGGTGTTTTCTCCAAACCAATTTGCCCAGTAACGTCATAATCACGCAATCCCCAATACGGTGGAGATGTAATACAGCAATTCACCGACTCAGGCGCCAATTTTTTCAGAACCTTAATCACGTCCCCGTGATAGATCGTGCAATGATTATCTTGATAATACGGTTTCATCAACTTCCTTTATTCCTTGACGGTTGATTTCTTCAACTTTTTTAATTGCTGCAAAGAATGCCTTTGCAACTGGGGGAACAATGGAGTTTCCCAGCATCTCGATTCTGTCCACCCTATCGGGTAACCCATCAACCACTCCACAAATTGGGGGTTCAATTGCCCACCGACTTCCGTCAATAAACTCCGCGCCTGCCCGCCACCATTTCCGCCAAAACGATCCGCTGCCGTTGGTGTGGCAAAGGGCATTTTTACTTGTGCTGGAAGAGATGGAGATCTTCTCATTTTCTCTGAGTTGCATATTCTTCTCTTTTTGTCTGACGCGGTGATCGTGGCGAACGGCATCTTCACCGCTGCGCTCAGTCCGTTTCGCTTGTTCAAAGCCATACTTTGGCCTTTTTTCGCATCGTTCGCTAACACCGTGGGAAACGGCATCGTCCTTTCCGATGATCCAAATTCGTTTTCGTTCATGCAGCGCACCGACGGCGCAAGCCGGTATATTGTACGGCCTTGCGGCGTAACCGATGTTTTCCAAATCAGATATTTTATTGTCGAGAACCAAGTTTGAGATGCTTCCAATAACGTTTTCGTTAATAATCCAAGTGGGTCTGACTTCTTTAATGATTCGCAGCATTTCCGGCCAGAGAAAACGGTCATCTCCTGGGCCCAGGCGCTTTCCGGACAAACTATGGGGTTGGCAGGGATCACCGCCGGTGATAATGTCAACTTTTTTGTAATATTGTTTACCATCAAAGGTCCTAATGTCAGAATAAATTGGTACGTTTCCAAAGTTTTTAATTAAGGTTTCGTGACAGCGTTTCTTTATCTCACAAAACGCAACTGGGTAGTAGTCATCACCCCAAACCCATCGGGCAGCTAGTGCAAATCCACCACAGCCTGTAAACAAGTCCAAATGCCTGCATTTTCTGTTCACCAACCGATCTCACTGGTCACTAACTCTTTACTCGGTTCATATCCTCTAGGGTTAATCTCACTTGGTACACGCCATCCATTCGCCGCAATTCTATCAATTAGTTTCTTAGCTGGATCGAACTCCCAATTACCCACATGCTCAAACCCCATACGCTCCAGGAACCGAATCTGCTTTGGCGTGGTTAATCCTTCCATGCGTCGTTTACTGAGCCTATCAAGAATCTTTGCAGCCTTTCCGGAGCATTCTATTTCATCTGGCATTATCCCCAGTTTTTCAAGAGACTCCCTTTGCTTATCCGATGGCGGTGACATCTCCCATCCAAATGCAGGAACATAACTGGCCAAATCCTCAGACTGGATACTCATTTCAAACTGTAACGGATCGACGAGTTTTTGTTTACGCCGTTTCAATGATGCAAGTTTTTCTGCAAGGGCTTTTTCGCGATCTGCAACGCAATCACTTTCTGCTTTCTCTTCGGCTTCCTCAAGATCAAACGCTATACCAGCATGATCCTCCATGTTTTCGGTCATCTTTTCGGCAACTTCTTTGTTTTCCGCTATCAAACAAGCTGGCCGGCATAATTCATGCCGCTCAGAATGCCAAAGAAAATCAAGAATCAGCAGGTCGCTTTTCCCTGGATGAATGCGAGTCCCTCGACCAATAATTTGGCAATAAAGAGATCGTATCTTGGTAGGCCGTAAACAAACGATGCAATCTACAGGCGGACAATCCCACCCCTCAGTTAATAGCATAGAATTGCATAATACATCGTACATACCATCGACGAAAAAATTAAGTATCTCAGTTCGATTCTTGCTTGTTCCATTTATTTCAGCTGCACAAAAACCGGCCTCATTCAAAAAGGCACACATCTTTTTGCTGGTGGCAATCAGAGGTAAAAACACAACAGTCTTTCGCCCCTTACAATGATCCGCCATTTCAGCGGCAATCTGCGCTAAATACGGATCGATAGCACTACCCAAATCAGCCGCCTTAAAATCTCCAGCTTGAGTGCCTACTCCAGTAAGATCAAGTTTCAAAGGAATTGTTAACGCCTTTATCGGACACAAGAACCCTTCCTTGATTGCCTTTGGAAGCGAATATTCATATGCAAGGGATTCGAAATACTTTCCTAAATTCTGCATATCACCACGGTCCGGCGTAGCAGTTACACCTAAGACCTTTGCATCCTCAAAATGACCCAAGACCCGTTGATACGAATCAGCTAATACATGATGTGCTTCATCAACAATGATCATGTCGAAATGATCAACCTTAAACGCGCTAAGACGTGTAGGTCTCATCATACTTTGGATACTGCCGACAACAATCCGATACCAGCAATCAGGCGGTTCAAGGCAAGACCGTTCCGCCTTCTCAATGGCACATTCTAACCCTGTAGATTTAGCCATCTTATCAGCAGCTTGATCCAGAAGCTCCCCACGATGTGCAAGTATCAGTATACGCTTACCCTGAGACACGTAATCTTCAGCCAATTTACAAAAGACAATCGTTTTTCCTGTGCCTGTTGGGAGGACAAGCAATGTGCGCTTGACCGTCCCCCACTCTTTTTGGATTGCCTCTTTTGCTTCGATCTGGTAAGTTCGCAAATCCACCGCTAAAAAGTACCTTCTACAAAACCATTTTGTTGTTTTGCCGGGACATTAAGTAATTGAGGCTCCTTTTCTGGATCAAGAAATTTTTTGATATTATTATATTCTTTGCCATCCTCTTTTTTGTAGATAATAACATCACACATGCCTGTAGAACCCTTAATATCACCCCAGTCCATGCGATAACTTTGTCCATGTTTACGTGCACCTGTAGCCTTGAAAAACTGACAAATCAGCCCCTCACATTTACTATGTAAATATAAACGATGTGTGATTGTCGTTTTACCCAAATTTCCGCCATCAACTTCAACGAAAACCTTAGCCATGTTACAGGCGGGGAGATTATCTCCCCCGTCATACCGTGCCCTATCAAAATTCTTTATTAAAAATGGATATTTCCCCTTTGGCAAAAGTATAAAATCATCACCATCGTTTTTTACTTCATCATTCCATCCAAGTTCTCTGCCTTGATCGTCCATTTTCATGCAGCTCCTTTCATTTGTTTGATCGCTTCATAAACTTTGTCCCATGCAGCGACCAACACTCCATCAACGAATTTTTGATCATATAATGAAATCGGCGTCGATTCCGGATAATACCCTTTCTTAGCGCACACCTGTTGAATGTCAATTTCCTCAACACCGTTCAACGTCATTAAATTCCATAATTTTGCAGGGAATGATTTAGGGTTTGTCATGGGGACGCGAGTCCCGGTTGCTGTCGGTTTGACTGGCGGTTGCTCCATTGTTTTTTGGTATTCTTCACTAGTTGGTTGACTTAGTGGCGGAGTATCAACAGCCTGTTGTAATGCTGGTTTAGAATGAGTTTTTTCGATACAAGGTCGAATCGCTTCATATCCTTGATGAATCCCATTCTTGTCAATCTGAAATGGTATCTCTTTATCCAGTCCATGCCTATTTTTAGCATCCCAACATGCATTATGCATTGCATACATAACACGCCCACCACTAGATGCTTTTTTCTTATCATCAATTTCAACGACATAAGTTTTGAAATTCACAAAAAGCACCATAGTTGCCCACTCTTTACACATTGCCGATAAATCAATTTTCGGCGTTTGTGTTAATTTTAATGTCCAGCGATCATACGCGCCGTTTTCTTCCGGTTGCTCAAATTTCCTCAAATGTGCATGAGCCAACAAAACAATCTGCATACCGGATTCATGTATATTTGTTAACTGATTTAAGAATTTACCCCATTTTGTTTCTAGTAAATTATAGCTAACTCCAAAATCTTTAGCCATAGCGCCAAGTGCTTCAATTCCCTTTTCTGCGCATACTTCATCTTTCGCCAACTTCTCGGCCCAATCCGCCGTATCAATTACAGCAGTTTCAAACCCCATATGGTTATGCTGTATTTCAATCAATTGCTCCTGTAAATGCCCCCATGTTATCGCTTTGGGTGCTCTTTTTACGTCCATTTCATCCGTCGACCCCTCGGTGTCAAAAAAGTATGGTTTGGGGAACCTTTCGGCAAAACAGCTTTTGCCTATCCCCTCCGGACCATATACAACAACCCGTTCCGGCTTATTAAGCTTACCTGATATAATTTCCATTAGTTATTATCCTTCTTTAACATTTTTGAGATGATTTGTTTTTTGATTTCTTCGATAAATTCTTCGGGAATTTTTTCGGATGGATTAGCGATTTCGCGCAATGCTTCAAGCATGATCAAAGCTTCATCCTTGGAAATGCCCTTTGATTTGAGATAGCTATGTAAATCATTGATTTTCGAACTCCACGCACCCGCCGCCAAGAACTTCGCTTCCTCATCAATCCGCTTTGATAACATTTGTAATGTTGTCATTTTAGAATTCCCCTTTTTGGTAGGTAGGTTTTTCCTGAGCAAGAACGCCGGTACCGTCCTCGATGATGATTGAACATTCATCACCAGTACTCACCCGGGTAGCAATTGCCTGCAACCCCTCAGATTCCAGCCATTCACCGAACTCGAGTAAACTTTTAACATCCATTTGCTCCAGCTTATCCAACAAAACAAACCCACATTTCGGATTTAGCTTGCGTACAATGGCCGTGGCTACCTGTAGCTGATCCGATCCAGACATGCAGTCCCAGGGCTGACCATTATAGGTCAACTTCGAATCAACTACAGATAAGCCAGGTAGGGGAAGGTCGGCACTATTAAGGAGATCCATTTTAGACTTGCGAACAGATTCTAAATCAACAGTTAATTCATGATACTTACTTAAATGAGATTCAGCATCATCTACAGCTTTAGCCTTATCAAGATTAGCCCGAACCTTGATATTAATTTCATCGATATTTGAAATATTTTCCTCTATATTTGCGGTGCAAATATCTTCTAATTCAGCAGCAGTCTTCAACGAAATCTCAAAATCAGAGCGATAGGCGTCCCGTTCAGTCTTCAAGCGAATAAGTTCATTCGATAATGATTGTATTTTTTTATTGATATCTGCTAAATCTGTTTCTATTTCTTTTACACGTTTCCGCTTTTTCTGATTTTCTCCGTTCGTGGCAAGGATTGCCTGTTGTTTTTTTATTAAATCTGTAGCTGTAATAGGCACTTCAGGACAATCAGGGTGATAAGGCATCTCAGCAGCAAACTTTTTTTTCTGATCGGCAATATGATGAAATGTTTGACGCTCGTTATATATACGTTTCTCTTCTGTTTCTATCTCTGCCAACTCTTCACCAATACCAATAACCTGAAGCAGTATTTCAGCCTTTTCTTTATCAGACCAATTTGTAAATTTTGGTATATCCAAGGCGAATTGAGGAATGAATTCATTTAACAATTGTTGCCCACTAACAACCCCATTAGGATCCGTCACCTTTAATGCTGAATTTTTTCCCCTCCGTTCAACCTTTATCCCATTTGATAGAGTGACTTTTATTTCTGGCGGTATAACAGATTCATCACGCTTTGCATTCCCTGGACAATACCGTTCGCCGCCCAACGCATAAGCAATAGCATCTAAAACACTTGTTTTCCCCTGACCGTTCTCGCCGCCAATAACCGTTAACGCATTACCCGTACAGTCCAACTGCACTGCCTTTATCCGTTTAAGATTCTCGACTTCAAGAGTATTTATTTTTACACCTTGACACACCGGATTTAACATATTAACTTTCCTCTACATTTTAGTGTTAATTTTTTACAAGCCGGAGTTCTCCAAAACTTCGGCTTTTTTATTTGTCCTATTAGCGTTACCTTGCCCAACAAAAACCCGTACCCATTCCAATATCAAAAACAGCAATACAACCGACAGCAATGCCACAATAAAAACTATGGACGCCGTATCGATCATCCGTATCACATCCGTTCCTGCCTGATACACCTCCGGTTGCATTATGGTATCTCCCTTCCTTTGCCTGTCTTATATAAATCCTGATCAGGTGCGAATTCCGCTTCCGCTTTTTCGTAAATATCATCAATTACCTTTTCACTTTGCAAATATTTAGTAAAGAAGTTATAAGCGGCTTGTTTCCTCGAATTATGCTTGAGTATAATCACCTGCAGTAACGTATTTATTTGCCCCATCAATTGAAAATCAACAGATTGTTCAGTTACAAATTTCAGGCCACTATTAATATCTACTGGTTGTGTTTTTTCGTGTTTTACCGCTGTTGACATTTTGCCTACCTCCCTTGCATTGTTTCGATTAAATCCGTATTCATATCCCAACTTTAGTTGCTCGCCTTGTCCTTAATTTTGAAGGCGCTACATAGTTCCTGACACGGGGTTCCAAGCCTTCCATAAGATCAAGCATGTGATGTTTGAAATCATTCATGAAGATGACTCTAGAACACCATTGACCGTTATATTTACTTTCAGGATTTTTCCGCGGCTTATCCAGGAGTGGCTTATTCTTCGACCATCTAACCCACCCGTTTTGCATCATTTCGGTGATCTTTCTATGACCAATATGAGGATTTTCTTTAATAATATCCTTTGGAGTTAACATCCTGTGATCCGGTGGTTCATTTCTGTCTATCTCATGTTTAGTCATGATTTGCATATCTCCTGATTTAGTGCAGTTTAAAAACAGAACGCTCCTTTAAGTCACGCTCTTAGTGATCCCTATTGAGTGCTCAGTCGCCAAACTCAATCACTCGATAGGGAGGGGTGTTTTATTATTAAAACCAGTCTATTGCTCTTTTTCTTTATTGATTATCCCAAATCTTCCCGGTTCGATAGTCCCTGATACCCTTTACTAAATTGTAAATTGCTAATAACCATTGATTGGCAATCTCGTCTAATTCATTTAACTCCTCATCATTGATCTTGATCCCGTCTCGCCCAAGTGGATTAATTGAGTCAAGGAATTTGGCTAACAGTTCAGAACCCTTAACAATTGCCGCTGTAATAGTTTCCCCGAATAACGCATTGGCTGTAGCATATTTTTCGAAACCATTAGCTAAAGAGATCACTTCGTTGCCAATAACTCTTATTATTTGATCTCCAAGATCGTCATCAATTGTGATTGTATCTTTATTCGAATTCTTTGATCGCTGGAAGATTCGACAAATTGTTGAAGGATCACATTTAAACTCTTTAGCAACGCCTGGTTGCCCACCATGTGTGTTAACATATTTTCTGAAGTCTTCTTCGATTAGTTTTGTAGGAATGCGCATAATTAAAATGTATGCTCGCAATCAATTTGATTTATTTTTATGTACTGAAGTAGTCCAAGCTTATAAATCGCGGATGAAAAATCCTGAAAATATCCTTTTCTTAAATTTGGTTTTCCGGCGAATAATTGCCATCCAATCTCATATCCTTCTTGGTCAATCTTGATGGATTGTTTGATATTTTTACTATCTAATGATTTCATAAATTGCTCCTGTGTTGTGTTTGTATAATTGAATATGTATGCGCTCATACATAATTGCAAATGATAAATGAGAAAAATATATAAATTTCTTATTCTACGGTGTATCTTTAGGTATGAGAATGGATAAAACGTTTAAAATTGCATTGATGCATGCGGTGAAAAATATTCCTAATGCGACTGGTGATGTTGGGCAAAAATATTTTGCCCTAACTTGCAAGGTTGATCAATCAACTATTAGCAGGATTTTAAAAAAGGATGAGGGGAGTCCTATAGATGATGATGTATGGGATAATATTGTTATGAACCTCACGAATGCTTGCTTTAAGAAAACAGAATTTAAAAGCAAGGAAGATTGGCTAAAAAATCGTTGCAATACAATTATTGTGGAGACGGAATCACCGCAAAAGTTATCCAGCAAAGAAATAATACTATTACGGCATTTCAGGTTCCTTCGGAATAAGTATCAGCAGTCGGTGCTTTATGATGTGTCAAGAATAGTTCAAGAGCAGAATGATGAAGATAAAAAGAAAATCTTTGACTTAGGGGAAGAACAAGAAAATGCCGAAGATGATCACGACCATCAATTGACCGTAGCCGAAGCCATAAAAGAGCGAGACGGGGATATTCCTAAAAAAAAAGTATATACAAGCCTATAGCGGCGGAACCTATAGCTGGACTCGACGAGTATGTTGGTGATCCAGCAGTAATTACGATTAAATTTAGGAATAATCTCTTATTTGATAAGAGTACTGAATTCCCTGAAGCTCTTCGAATGATTTATTACGAAAGCATTTTCGAGTCAGCAAATACGGTAGCAAGAAAAATGTTAGGGTTTCCGATTGATGATGCAATTGAAGGGATTCCTTATAATATGTGGCAATTATACAGCGTTTATGATGGGCTGATATTAGCCAGGATATTTTATCACAACAACTTTTATTTTAGGCAGATGAAAATTAGGAACAATAATTCATTTTATCTCTTTAATTGGACCGCTATTGCCCATCCTGAATTCGATGAATCCTACAATCGGATTAAAATGACAATCATCACTCGAACAATTCATGATACACCATTAGGGATCCGGGCCAAGAATATTTCTCAAAATACAACTTATATGTAAAGGTGTCTCAAGGTTGTTATTGAGTGAGGGGAAATGAGAATTGTATTATTTTTATCAGCATTGTTTATGTGTTCATGTTCTTATGATCATGAAACATATGAGGAAAAAAAGGCAAGGGAAAGGGAAAGGGTTCCTGTTGAGTTTAGAGAGGCATATGATTATCAAATTGAAAAAGAAGAAGCGCAACACGAATACTACAGGGGTTTGGAAAGCCAACGATGATTAAGTTTATATTGATAGGCGGGGAAATGAAAACGTTATTGATATTTGCATTGATATGCATTCAAGGGTATTCAAAAGAACTTACAGGCACGGTTGATAGGGTTATCGACGGGGACACATTCAAAATGTCCTCAAATAATGAAATATACACTATTAGACTTGCCGGAATTGATGCGCCCGAATTGAAGCAAGATTACGGAGTAGAATCAAAGAAAATAGTAGAAGGTGTATTTGAAAGAGTAAAAGATAAAATAAGAGTGGAATATGATGTTCTTGATAAATATAACCGGATAATTGGTGATGTTTATTTCACTAATAAGGATGACGAAGAAATTTCGCTAAATGAGGCCTTAGTGGAAGGGGGTTTCGCTTGGCATTATGTAAAATATTCAGATAGCAAGGAGCTAAAGGAGGCTCAAGAATTAGCAAAAAGTGAAAATAAAGGTTTATGGAAGGGCGATAATCCTCTCAGCCCTTGGGACTTTAGGTTGGTGAAGTCATTGAGCAAAGAACAAATGGCCAAACTTTCACAACTTTATAAAGAATTTACCAGTAAAATAGAGTCTGGCATGTTTGATGTTTCCTTGAAGCGATTAGAGGCCGAGTATGGTGATGATGTAAAAGAGAAAGATAGGGCAGAATGGGACAGTCTATCAAATGAAGATAGAAAAAAGTATTTAATTGAAATTGGTGCCGGAATGGATCAATTCATGGCACTATCAAATGAAGAAATAAAAAAGTATTTAAGTGAAACTGGTGCCGAAAAAGAAGACCCTCAGGCTGACAAAAAGAAAAGAGTTCATCAACAAGAACGGGAAGATGTTGGCAGGTATCAATTATTCCATGCAGCTCTAACAACTCCTGTTGACAACACCCAAAATACAGAAATTCAAAAAGTAATTTTCAAGATAGACACAGTAACGGGTGATGTCTGGAAATATGACATGATGTACTTAACTGTCGGGAAAGATAAAGCAGCTTATATGATAAATGGCTGGGATAGTAAAATTGAAAGTTGGGAAGATAGCTTCAATACCTATAGAAAAGCTGACGATGGAATTAGGGCAATGGAGGCAGCGGGAAAGTGATCAACATATTTATGTTTTAGAGATCAAAACCAATCAATATATAATTAAAAATAGAGGACAGGGTGTGCCATGCTCATTCTTAAACTGAGTCTGATGGATATATTCCTGTATACCTATCACTAAGATTCAGTGCATGAGCTTGCAACCAGCTATCTCAGGAAATTGCTTGGGATGCAATTGTGCGATGTACGGAAGCCCTATCCTCTTCTATCTTTAATTATACAAAATATAATATGCTAGTTTAAATTAGTGTCAAGGATAAACAGATGTGTAAATGAAAAAAATATTGATATTGATAGTTTTATTCTCCGTGGGCTGTACTTCTATGAGGAATTTTAATAAACTAGAAGTAGGCATGAGTGAGCTTGAAGTGAAGGAGACTTTAGGTAAACCAAGAATTAAGAGCGCAATTAATAATAGAACTGTATACCGTTATAATATCGGAAAAAACTTCAGTCGGTGTTTCGTTGTGATTGGCTGGCTTTTTGGAATCAGTCCACCGACCGATTATGAGTATTTCGTAAGGTTTATGGATGGCAAAACTGATTCGTTCGGTAAAATGGGTGATTTTGATAGTACTAAACCGGACACTTTAAGGATTGAAACACCGGATTTAAGGCGGTAAATTGGCCTAAAAAAAGCGTCACAAAAATTAGGCTAAATATGTTAAGATTTGTGACGGTTTGCATTTTGATCAATAAATATAACTATATATAAACTAACGTAGTGGGTTGTTAATAGGCAAGTTGCGGATTTGATTAATTGGTTTCCGACCCTTGCCACCATTTTAATGTAACCCGCCTAAAGACAACAGCTTACAGATTCCAAAAACACCCACCGTCACCAAAACGTCACAAATCACGCTTAAATTAGGTGTTTATAATGGGTAAGAAAAGAATAAAATATCTACACAACGATGAAGCCGGAATATGGCAGTGTGATTTTTATATAAAGGTTGGAAGAAAAAAGAGGAGAATACAAAATTCTTTGGGACATCGAAATGATAAAAGGGCTCAAGAATTTGTTGATACTTACATTCTGCCTATTATTCGAATAGAAAAAGAACGGGATTTATTTGAACGGCTTATTTTGAGCTATGAATTTGCAGATAAAAAGCTGAAAAATAATTACAAAGACTTCCTGTCTCAATTCAGTGAATCAGAAAATATAATTGATTCTTTTCGTGAATTATCAGATAGATACATAGAATGGAAACAGAATAGCGACCTATCGCCGGCGACGATCAATAGATATAAATGCGCAATAAATGATTTACTTAAATTCCTGGGTGATGATATAGAGGTTGAGGATATCACTAAAAAGAATATGACAGAATATCGTGATATGCTTCAGGAAAGAGGTATGCATAATAACACTATTAGAGAGCAAGTAAAAAGGATTAACTCTGTATTTAGGTGGGGAGTTGATGAAGGCAAGATATTGCTGAGAGAACCACCCGGGCTTAAGGTAAGGGTGGAGAAACAGGATCAAGACCACTATAGATGTCCTGATGATGATGAAATTGAACCTTTATGCAACATGCCATACCCTAATTCTGCAAGAAGTTTTGATTTGATAGCTTGGAAATATATTCCGTTAATATCTCGCTATACAACAATGAGGATTGGCGAAGTGGCCCAGTTATTGGTTACTGACATTGATTACAAAGACGGATTAAGGATATTTAAAATAAACCGCAGGGACGGCAAATCCACCAAGAATAAACAGAGCATCAGGCTGGTTCCCGTTCCTGATAAATTAGATTCAATAGTTGATGAACTTCTTGAGATAGCAAAACAGTCAAATAGTAGTCGATTATTTGTTAAGTGCGGGGATTATACCAGTCCAAATTCAGGCCTTTACAAGCCAGCCCATCATTTTTTGTGCTCATTCAATAATCAGGCAAAAAAAGTAAATAGAGAAGAGGGTCAACCTAATAATGATCTTTCATTCCATTGCCTGAGATCATGGGGGTCAACTAAAATGATCGAAGAAGAGATCAATATTATTGATATACAAAGAATTATGGGGCATAAAACAAGGATTACGCTTGCCGGTTACACAAAGGAAAGCATGAAGAGATATAAAAAGTGGCTGGATATGATTCCATAGATAATCTTGTTGATCTCAGCAAAATGACCATTCCCTATAGTTAGAAGAATTCATAAAGCCTCCAAAGAGTTTGACGCATTTAGTTCCGGGCTGTAATTTAAAAAATGGTAAATCATGGGCAGGTAGAATCTACGGACAATAAAACCCAAAAACAAACAGCATCGCAGCAAGCGTTGCTCATTCTTGGGAGCCTTGTAACCCTTTCCCTCCTAACAGTTATAATCCTCCTAGAATTTTTCCCGTCTGAAATCAGTACCTACGTTGAAAAATGGGGTATAGGTGCTGTCGTTTCTGGTGGTGCTGGACTCTTTATTGTGATTTTCATTTTCTATAACCGTTCTTATATCAAGCTCTTTAATTTGCTCCTAGGAATTAATTGCTTTCTATTTGCGGGTTTTCATTATTTCGAAATCAAAGCTCAAATCGAAGTAAAGAACAAAGAGACAATAGCGCTCCGACAGCGAATCAGGCGTATGGAGAATAATGATAATAGGTTACAACAGATTGCTTTTCAAAATGAAGTAGCAATTAGAGAAAGAAAAAAAATAATTAAACTCATTGAAGATTCTACATCGTTATTTGATACAACAGATCCAAAAAATAAAGAACTATTGGAATTATATAAAATTGATATGCTTAAAAAAATTCTTAGTATAGGACAGTTTGAAGTGGAAAAAAAGAAGCTAATGATTCAAGATATTCCCGTCCCATAGCGTTACTGGAAATATGAGGCATAGATTATGAACAGAATATTTGTATTTGCCGGAAATAAAGAGGAATTCTATCAGTACCTTATAGAAAAAGAAATTAGTTGCAGCGACGCTGTTTATATTGATAAATCAGATAGTCTTGCATCTTTATGTCCAAAGGAAATCATATTTACGGGGTCATGGATTCAACGCAGCGACAAACAGTCGGTCAAGGATTGCGCATCGGTATATGGAATTACAATCGGATATGATTATTATTAAGTACCTCTATTGGTTACCCCTTATGTTTAACAGTTCATTTAACTTTCGTGCTTTTACTATCTCCCTGATTGTTCCATTTAATGCCAGTTTGGGCTCTAACTCCTCAATACGTTTTTCAAACGCCTGCATATCATCCAGCATAATAGTATCAGCATTTTTATCCTTCAGTTTCTTGACCGTTTCATGGATTTCATCAATCTTTTTCAGATGATCTTGTCCCATAAAAAGCAACAATAGAATCAATGCAGACACAACCGTTCTAATAAACGAACCCACCCCGTTATTCGCCATTTTAAAACATTTATCCACCATCTGTTCTGTTGCCTTTCTCATTATATTTACCGTGTCATTCGTCATTATTTACCCTATTCAGTTAACGGTATCCTTGCATTAATCAACGCTGCTAAATCGTCCGCCGCTTTTTCCTTTCGCACATTAAACTCTTCTGTGGACTCATTGTTAAACTTAGTAACCTTATCCTTCTTGTCCAAGAATAGATTTCTCAATGTATTGTCCGTAACGACGACGTTACCGTTCTTCTTGCGTTTTATATTAACCTTGCAGCCAAACGCAATACCATCCTTATATTTAAATTCATTTTGTACTAAATTACCGCTGCCATCATTAATACGTTCAGGTTCATTATGATTGCATAAATGCTCTTCATACTCTTCATTGTCTCCAGGAATAAAATCGTCGAATGCCGTTTTTGCCGCCGTCATGTTTTTGAATTTCGTTACGGTAGGCGTTGATCGTATTTCCTGTCCGTTCTCGTCGATTGATATCGTATATTTATTATGTTTAATTTCCATTATTCATTTTTTCCCTTTAAGTTGAAAGCCCCCTTGATTTTACCCAGTTATGGAATTTAGCGAAGAATGCCACATCCTTCTCGACATTATGAAATTCACCAAAAGAAAACGTACCTTTTGAAAATATTGGCGCCGAAAGAGATGCGCCTATATAAATCGGTAAATTATGATTATGCATAGCTGTATAACTACCCAAGTTTTGATTAGTATCGTCGACCCTGCTTCCATTTAAATATAATTTCAATCCCGTCGAGACGCCGCCACCATCGTAGGTAAATCCGCCCGTTATGACCGTATTTTCCAACGCGGTTTGCGCCACACTGTATGTCCTGCCAATATAATTAGTACTATCGTCATCAAATAACTGTACCGTCATCAAGTCAGAATTTGAAAAAACTAAACTAAACTCCCTGTCAGTGCCATAGGGTGATCTTTTTATGAATGGATAAAACAATGAGATATCATCGGTTTTAGCTGCGAATATTACAGAGAATGGTGAGTCTGTTATCCCGTCTCCAAAAGTTAAATTAGCAGAATGCGGAATTACTATATGACGTGCAACTCCATCAAGAACAATTCCCTTCTGAATTCCGTCACCCAAAAAGGGCTCATTTAGAACTTCAGATATTAGCGAATCCACATTACCGACAAATGTTGCACCCCGAATAGCTAACGACTCTGACGTGGCTTTGCTTACAACACTATTAGTGCCATTTGCCGAAACTGTGCCAATCTCCGCGCCATCGTGTAATTTTACATCACCACTTACGTAACCCGACACAACAAAAGTATGCCGGTATGTCTTGCCAATAAATAGCGGGTCCACTGCAGCGGTTAAATCCACGTTTCCTGCCGTACCGTCAAATTCAGCTTGGCCGTTTTCCAGGGTTACGCCAGCATCCGCCACCCAATCAGCATGTACCCAAGTACCGCCAATCCGTTTGGCATGTCTATTGTTTCCTGATGTATCCCTAATTTCACCTTCTTGAATTAAAATATCATCAATATAAGCTGTCATAGTTTGCGAGGGATCAGTGATAATAATCCTTGCATTACTTCCAGTAACAGTAGGGGTGAAGTCCCATGTCTGTAAATTCCATTGATTTATAGTTTGGCCTTGGTTTTGCCATACCTCCGTACTCAGCGTGGTTCCATCACCATTTCTTAATCTAATGTTATGAGAATTCCTATCCGTAGAGTAAATCCAATAAGTAATTCTATAATTTCTTCCATCAGATACCGCAAACTCTGGAGTTTCCAATCCACGTGTGCTTCCAGTGGATATAAATTTTTGAGAATAGGTCCCGCCATGTGCTTGTTCAGAACTTCTTTCTCTAGTTGAAGGTGTATCATGATCAATAAAACCAGAGTCGAGTTCACAATTCCCATTTGTTCCAATATCAGATCCCAAAATTTCATCTGTAAAAATATCATAATATAACCAACAGTCGGTAGAATTTATGGTTCCTGCAAGTTCCGTACCGTCCCAGACAGAACCATCCTTAATAGCTGCCTTTTGCATTAATCCGTCAAAATACCTTGAAAAATCATGGCCGATTCTGTTTATTGCACTACTAGAATGATCTTCCGTAATCGTCGGATTCTTTTTTCCATAACTTATGCTATCAATAAATAACTCGACATAATTTTCATTCTTATCAACATTAAACCATAATTCGTGCACCAATCCATCACCCACGACATTGGGTATTCCGTCAGTTGATACAGTCCAGGTCAGATTTTCGGTTAATGATGGAGATATCTGTTGAGAGAAAAAGGCAATATCACCATCGGGTTCAATCCCTCCCTTTGAACCATTTGTGAAAGTTCCAAATATTGGAGCTTCAACGCCTGCAACTGCATCCAGCTTAAATTTAGAATAAAGTCCGTACAAGGTTGAAAGATGTGTATTATAAGTTAGAAATTGAAGATAGTCATCAACTCCGTCCAAATCGAGGTCTGAACGCATTCCACTATTTACTACAACATTAGATCCGAACTCTGCCTCCTGTTGGAAGGAGTGTGATATCCTGCCCTGTGCATGAATGGCTCCTGTCAATGTAATTACGCCGGCACCACCCGTGCCAGAGTTTACGCAGTTGCCGGTTGCCTCATTGCATTCATATAACGCTACGGGAGTACTGGCAAACGTTCCCTGTTTATATAGTTGATCGTGGTCAGATAATGTTCTTTGCGCATTGTGCAGAAATGCCTTGTAGATATCCCCGTCAAATCCCGAAGAACCTCCATGCTGGTTTCCAATGATCAGATCATTGCCAACGTCAGTGTCTCTTGTTCCGACAGGCGTTGCACTTTCAATCATCCCACTTCCTATGGTGTATTCTACGCCGTTAATCCTGAATATGGGATTGTATGCTACAGAATCAGCATTGTAAGATACCTCTATCGTTGAATGTATGTTTAATGGAACTATCGCATTGATTGAATCCCACTGTCCGTTTGTTGTTGAAAAGTCCTGAATGAATCTTGTCTTTGCAAATCCATTTGATTCAAACATCAGGTGTATTAACCATCCTCCACCTGCGAATTTGTCCAATATCCTACCCCTTGAATTCTGTCCATCTGATTTTGGATTGCAAATTACTCCTACCGTTCCCCAACCGTCGAATATGTTCTGAATAGAGGAATGATCCGTTACAGTTCCCAAGTCATCGACAGCATCATAGGTTATCTTCCATCCTTCCCCAATTATAGTGCCATGATTACCCCCCACATGATCCCTGACCAAATGCTTTCCGATCCCATTTACATTTGTCTGCCCAAAATACATCTGCAATAATGCATCCTCCCTCAATTCCGGAAACAATGCATCCTCCCAATCTTTAGATAAATCAGGATTATTATCGGGGCCTTCTATATATGCACCAGCTATTTTTTTGGTAACAATAGACATAATTAGATAACGTTATTCGCTTTAAAACGACCTTGTGAAACACATGTTCCAGCATTATCATTGACAGTGCTTTTTGTTTGCATCTTAACCCAGGCTGGGATATCAACAATGATTCGCTTAGTCAATGACGCCGATGCCGCGATAGATTCAGATTCAATAAGAGTAAACATATCTGCATCATCCGGAATAGTCGTTACAGAGTCATTGAGCGAATACAGTGTTTGAACATCAATGCTATTTGCCCCCGTATTCTTTATATTAAATTGTCCAATATCAGCAAAAGCTGTATATCCGGATATAACTGTTACCCAGCTATTAGTGGTAGCTGTAGTATCCACCGCACTAACCGAGCCCCTCTTTATATAGGTATTGTGTGAATCACTGAACTTTGCTGCCATTTTGTTTACTCCCTTGTTTTAAAAACTTAAATTTCCCTTTGATTTATAGATTTCATAAATCTTTTTGATTCTTCTCGAATTCCTTTTTCTTTTTGAGCAATATCTTTCGCGTTGAATTGTCCCTCTTAATCACAAATTGAATTGCCTCATTGAATTGCTTAATTTCTCGGTCGCTGAATTTTGTAATTCGTGATTGGTCGTACATCTCTTCAAGCAAATTCCTCTTATAACGTTTAACATCAATATCCCTTAAGATTTCCCTCAAAAATGGAACATGTGAGCTTTTTGGAAGTTCGTTATCCTGAAGCAGTGATGCCGATGTATTTAGTGTGTTTGCAATACCCCTGCCTACATTTCCGCCATACTGTGCAACGGCATATTCGATGGATTCAGGTGACACGTCAATAAAACCCTTCGGATTCTGTTCAGTAGCACTAATCAAGGCCATCCACTTAGCGGTAAATTTAGAAAAATCGCCAACAGATTTCCAATAATTTTCACTGTCAGGCTGTTTAGCTTTGAATGATCTGTTACTTGGGTAAATGGGGCCACCATGCCAGCCTTCGTTTTTCTCAATTTCAACCAGAGGCTTAATGATGCTCGGAGCCGCGTTTGTATAGCTTAGCCGGGATCCACCAAGTGGATTAATTGAATCCATAGCAGCAAGCGCGGTATCTTTCAGAACTTCACCCTTGGTTTTCTTACCAGCTGATAGATATGCAAGATTTGAACCCAGTGCGAAAAAGCTATTGTAACCGTATGGGAGATATACCAGCGTTGCCGATGTATCCGCTCCTGGAATCGGAAATGTTATTGACGTATTTTTCGTGTAATCAAAGATTGCTTCGTCGGCCTCTTCATCCAGCATCATTGACAGGTAAGTTCTCATAAAACCGGCAACAGTAAGAGCCCCGGCTGCTGCCCGAACTCTGTTACTTTTGCCGAATGCTCGACTTACTCTGGCGGTACCCTGAATACTTGGATTGATAAACAAATATAGCGACTTCAATAACGGACCAAGTTCGCCCTGTCTATTAAAATCAATAGTGATTTCACCAGCAATAAACGCTGATTTACTCCGTGATACACCTCGTTTAACCAATCCGTCATAAACGGCAACTCTGGTTGAATTTTCTGCAACTTCATTGATTGTTTTTATGAAATCAAGAGCATTGCCTGGCACATTTAGTAGCTGCTTAAATCCCTGTCGCTTATATTGCCTCTCAAATTTGAGTAATCGTTTATTGAGCTGCTTCACGTCTTCCAACCAAAATGAACCGGACTGCCCACCGTCTAGTTGAAACTGTGTTATAGCTTCCGACCATTTGTTTGATTTGCCACGCAAATGCTTAAATAACCCCTTGCCTATTGATGGAATACTTTTAACAATATCCCGGGTAAATGATTTAGATTGTTCCTCGTTAAGTTGAAGTTCTCTTATCTCCTGAAGATTGATAATTGCTTCAGATACATCACGCTGAGGATTCCGCACTGCAAAGGTTAAGTCATAAGCTGTGATCAATTTTGACTGCAATGATATTATACCCCGTAATATCGGTATAGATTTGGATAGACCCTCATTCTTTAATGCCCGAAGAATTAACGGATCATTAATGGTGATTAATTTTTGTTTACCGTTCTCAAAAAAGGAGAACTGGTTATTTTTGGGTTGCGCCCTGATAATTTCCCCATCCTTACCGAACCTAGTGCCAATTGCTTTCGGAGACTCTATTGTCCAAATATTAGACGCTGGATTTTCTTTGACCAATGAAGCCATTGCATTTCCGACAATATTAGTTTCAGCCAGTTCAATTCCCTTACTGATTTTATTAAATACCTGTGCTGTGATTGGTAGAACCTGTCGAGTGCTTCCCTTTGCGCGAAAAATCCCTTTAGTTCGAACATCCTTTGATTTAAATCCACCTCTTGAGGAGAATTCCTGCATTTCACGGCCAAGCGGAACATAGAATTGATAATTGCTGCGTAAGGCATCAGATTCTTCTTGGGAAAGGATTCCCGAGGAGGTTTGGTAATCTAAATGTTCATCAATAATGCCGGATAGATCTTGATGCAATGACTCCAGATTGGGCGTTTTTCCTTCATTTTCAAAGCGGGATAATACTTGTTGCGCCTGTACATTGGTCATC
>JAJFLO010000604.1 GCA_021772675.1 Verrucomicrobiota bacterium
AAACATAACCGCCTGCTCTTTTATTTTCACATCTACTTTTGGGAATGTCCGTAAATAATTTTCTAAATACGGACTTTACAACGATAGTAACTCTAGGGCGTTCTGTCTGTCCGAACTACTGAGCTTTGTATCACATGTCGATATTCGAAAAACTTCAATACACATTTGGGGCATCAGCTGCTATTTCGGGATAATAATTGCGATCTTATATTATCATGACGTTAAACAAAATGAAAACCATGATAATGTTTGCGAATGGTTTAAAAATAAGTGGGTCGCCATTGATAACGGCATCTGGTACAATTTGCCTGCATCAATTGGATATTTTGAGGAAAAGAAATCATTCACAAAGAGTGATGATTCACATTAAAAGATCTGTAGAAAATAGACCGATTGAACTGATTTTTGGCTTTGGCTTACAGGTTATTTAGGGAGATTTGCTATTGTCTTTGCACGTGATCCGCAAATGGGGATATCTATGCCGGTAGTTTTTGGATGTTCTTTCTTGCTCGCCTTGGGTGGATCGTATATAGAAGCTAAAGAAAGAAAGACAAGCTTATCAAATTTCACAATGTATTTATTATTGTTGCTCCTTGGCAGTTTCTCCCAGCAAATTCTTACTGATCATAGTAAGATATCTTTTATTATAACTGGGCCGATTCATGGCAGACTAGGTTCATCGTCTTAAAGAACCATTCAGGGTCATTCCGGTATCCTTCAGTAAGTTGTTGTAGTATAGGCTGAAATTCGTCTTTGAATAGTTGGTCTTTCATATTCCGATCTCCTGTAAATCCTTCCAAAGCTCCCAAACAATCACTGCACTCGCTTCATCTGCACGTTCACAGGCACAATCTTGAAGTAAAACTGCGTTGCCGCCATCGGACAAACCGAGCTGATTGCGGATTGTTGTCCCGATACCATAATGAAATATAACCAGAACATCTTCAGTCATGTTTCGGATATGATCCAATGTGTCCTTGGCCAGTTTTGATTTCAGCAGTTCAACAGCTTCTTCAATAGTTGTTGGATAGTTTGACATAATACTCGTCATAATCGCTCGATTTGCTTTGGAAAAGGTTTACTTTTAGAGCCGTATGTATAATTAGCAATATTACTCAAATATCCATTACTCTTACTTATAAGACCAGCTTGACACTGCTTTTTTAAATTGATCTTTAGAAATTAGTTTTGCAGTAGGCGCAGCTTTGTTCGGGTATATAATTTCGATTATTTTTAAATATGTAGCTCGACCACAGGCTCCTGCATATATGAAAACGAATCGTTTTTTTGAAAGAGAAAAATCTTTCCTTTGAGGGGCATCTATCCAACGAACAGTATTTCCTTTAACTTCAAATACAGGAAAATCACCTTTTTTCTCCTTTCCTTTTAACCCTCCCCAGTCTAATCCATCCCAATCATTTGCAGGATAGTCATCTTCAAAAACTACTTTTAGGTCTTTCGGTTTATTGATTACTGGTTTAGTGATCATTTGACCGTAGAATGCTTCCTCTAAACCATCGAATACGATAACCACCTCATATTTGTAAAACTGATTTTTGAGGATTCCACTTCTACGGTGAACTGGCCCAAGAGTCGTATTACCTCCCGCTAATTCTTTAATTTTTTTGGTTTTACTCATACGTTTTTCCTGGTTAAAACTAAGTCCCCCAGTTACTTTTCCCGTGAGATTCACGCTTAAGCTTTTCACTTGCGATAGACAAGAAGGTTCTCCTGCAAATTCTGCCCATGTTGTAAAAAACTTATTTTTATAGTTTTTCTTGTTTTATTTTTTCTTTGCCAAGTTGATATAGTATTACCGGCTTTTTTATCAATCTTAGTAAGCGGGTAATTACCGAATGGATACCAGTTATATGGAGGGGTCGGATTAGCAATTATACTAAATACAATCGGTTCGGTATTATTCATCCCAAAACAATAAAGTGATAGAAAACCAAAGATTAAAAGTATGATCATTCTTTTGTTTCTCATATTAGATTATCTGCATTTTCTTTTGTTGTTATTAATATAATTTTAACAGACGCTTTCAGCTGCCAGGGAAGTTACACATCCAAATGATTACATCGAACAATTATAAATATAAGTTCGGCTAATTTTCTATACTTGTTTTCATCTCATCTATTGCTCCAATACATGACCTAATGAATCCTTTCACTACACTAAGGCATTCAGCACTTCCAGTGAGAACCGTTTCGTTATGTGTACCATTTTCAACAGCGTAAAAATCTTTAGGCTCTTTTGCAGCTTCAAATAACCTGCGTCCTTGCTTGAAAGGTATAATTTCATCTGCGGTACCATGAATGAATAATTTTGGGCATTTTAAATCTGGGATTTTGCTCAATGAATCCATCTGTGTGCGTATTAGAAAAGGAGGAATGAATGGTATTTGAAGTGATGCCATATCTCTTATTGAGGTAAAGCTGGATTGGATAATCAAGCCAGCAACATCTTTTGTTGCCGCCAGATTGATGGCACCGACTCCCCCCAACGAAACACCGTAAACAATTATTGATTCTGGCTGATAACTGTATCGATCCTGAAGTAAATCCCACGCTGCGGCGACATCCAGATACATACCCTTTTCAATTGGATTTCCTTCACTCCTTCCGTAACCGCGGTAGTCAAAGATAAAGACATTAACGGGTATCTCCATCATTGATACAAACTGTTCATATCGGTCCGTTATATTACCTGCATTACCGTGACACCACAAAACGACAGTATTTAGAAACCTGGTATTTGAATCTTTGATTTCAGAAGACGAAATAGAACCATACCAACCGTGCAGTCTCACCCCGTCAGATGTAGTAAACCATTCCTCGGTAATTGAATAATTCAGAGCTGATTCCCCGAAGATAGGGCGTTCCAATAAATGCCAACGACCGTTTGGCCATTTTGTGGGAAAGAAGATTAATTTTTCCTCGAATATCATAATTATAACTATAAATCCTACATAGGACAATAAAAAGATTCGCAGTATTCTCCAGGAATATTTTACACGTTTAGAAAATTTCATGTCATGCATTTATTTAATCAATAATCAACCGGTTCTTGCGCAGAATCCGATCAGAGATAAAAACACAATCATCATAGCAGTCTGTCGGACTTTGGAAGAATCTACTGCGAAAACCGCATTCTTGGCGCATTTTTGTCCAAATTATCGTCGATCCCACGGGGCAATATATTCCTCAAATTTGGACAAAAATGCTCTCAATTTGACGATTTTCTCGCAACGATTTCCGAAGTCCAACAGACTGCTAGTGCGAATGAGCACTCACGAAGCATTTGATGTATTGGCAAATCATACACGTTTAAAACCTATTCAATTAAAAAACAAATACAATTGCCGATATAAGAATCAGGATAGTATCGGAGTTAAATTTATGAATAATAAAGATATTAGTTTTAAGGAAGGTACCGCGCTGCATTATCCTATCAAGGATAAGAACGGTGTTATGTTGTTAAACGCAGGAACCAGATTAACACATCATCTGGTATCGCTTCTTTATAGCAGGGGAATCCGACTGAAACTAAGTGCATCTTTAGAAGTGGTTGAAGGAGGAATTGCGGGGACCAAAGTAAATATTACTGAAGAAATTCTTAAAATCGGTCGCAGCAAAAAATGTAAAATTCGACCCAATGATAAATCAGTCAGCGGAATCCACTGCACGATAAAAAAACTGCCACTTTCTCTGCAAATACAGGATATGAATGGTACAAAAGTTAACGGAAAGTTATTAACTAATGTACAAGAATTGGAAGATGGCGATATAGTAGGGTTCGGTAGTTTTTCAGCCAAAATTCAATTAACGGCCGTTTTACAAGGTGATGGCGCAAACGACAAAGAAGTTGCCGAATTAATATTGGCTGATGTGAATGGGTGTGACGATGACCCGGACGAAGGCATCACAATGAAAGCATCAGCTGCGGAAGTTCACAACATTAGAAAGATTATGCTTGAACAAGGTTTAATTTAACTCGGAATTTGGATTTAATTTTAGTAACCGTTCACGGAAGATTAGTGAATAGTTAAAAAGAAGTAACAAGTGTAACAAAAACTACTTACTGCTCACTATCTACTTTTTACTGGATTTTCGCGTGTTTCGTGGGAAAATATAGTGTGCTGAGAACTGTTACTAATTTTAATTGATAAAAATGGAGATTCAATTGATCAAAGACACCATTATTAAGATCGAAAATAAAATCGAAAAAGTAAAATCAGAAAAGAATCGTGAGGAATTAAGCGAATTACTGACAACATTAAAATCAGAAGTAACAAAATTATCTGAAACTCAAATTGACCACGCAGAAACCATAACCAGTTTCACCCATCTCTCAACCCATGAAGCAACCCGAAAGGATAAGAATCAACACTTATTAAATCTATCGTTAGAAGGTCTTTCATCTTCAGTTAAAGGATTTGAGTCCTCACATCCAAAACTGGTAGAAATTGTCAATTCTATATGCGTGATGCTTTCGAATATTGGGATTTAACCTAACCTAACCTGAACTATTTAAAATCCTTTGCTGACGCCAATTGTATATCGTCATGATTTGCCAACTCTCTTAGAATGTCCTCCCAGATCGAATGCTCTATTTCCCGTCGTTGCCGGGGTTCACACAAAATACGCATTGTTAACACAATATAACCTGATTTTATACTAGTATAAACAGTGGAAGTTAACTTTTTAAATAACATAATTTGATCATTATTTTTATTAATTGCGTCCTCTTCTTTTTTGCTCAATTTTTTAGAATATTTTTCTGCCAATTGAATCAATAGATCCTTAGCACATTCCCAATTCCCATTGAGTGTAAGTACAACTGGAATTTCAACCCAGATATGTTTGAGCCCCCTGCTGTAATTTGCTAGACATTTTGTTAACACCAACATGTTGGGAATTTTAATGATTCGCCCCGTACTCTGTTCGGCATCTATCCAATTTCCGACTTCAAGAATTGTGAAATAGAATAAACCCATGTCAATGACGTCACCACACTGGTCATCAATTTCAATCCGATCACCAAGATGAAAAAGATTTCTCCAAATTATAACAAACCAGCAGGCACCGTTTAGTATCAATTCTTTCAAAGTTAATGTAGCTGCTACTGCAATTATACTCAGCAAGGTGAGAATCCCCTCCAACCTATCAACCCATAAACGCAGTATCAGAATAAGTCCCAAGGCGATAAGAGAGTAGGAAACAAATTCCCGCCAAATGTATCGAGCGCTAAGTCGGCTGATATGCGGCGTAATACCACGGACCAAAAAATGATATGTAAGCCATAGAAACAGTAAAATAGATATAGTAATGATTACTCTATTTTCATAAAGGCTCGACCAATTGATTGTGCAACTAAATGTATTCATAGTTAATAAATTGCGGGAAAAAATCTTTGTGCTTGCAATATAGAATATATTATTTAAGGTATCGAATAAAACTGAATCGCTATTCCCTGATCGACTGAAGAATAGGAAATTTATTGAGTAACATATTGAAGGATTTTTAGCGTCTGATCAACATCATGACAAACCGCTAATGCGCAGGAATCAATTTCTTTTAAAGCGTGAGAAATCTTGGGATCAATTGGGTGAATGGTAATTAGAGACTTTCCTTGAGCTATAGCAAACCCGGCATCAAAAGCAGCATTCCACTGACGAAACTTATCGCCAAATTTGACAATGACTATATCAGATTTTTTAATGAGTGTCCGAATTCTGATTGCATTAATATTGGCAGAGTTATGATCATTCCAGAACGCCGATTCCCCACTCCCCAGAATTTGTTCACCCACTCCATCACTCATATCATGGTCTGTAACAGGCTCAAATACAGTAATTGATAATTTCAACCGATTGACTCCACTGATAATCTCTTGACGCCAATCACTATGAACTTCACCTGATAAATATACGTTTAATTTCAATTTTCCCATCAACGGCTAAATGTATTAACTAATAATAAATCACAGTTGATAACACACTTGTCATAAGGTATTCAAAATCAAACGGTTTCGTGATATAATCGTATGCACCAGAATCCATGCACTTTTGGGCAAGTTCCTGATCTTCAAAACCGGTAATCATAATAATCGGTGTTTCTGGAAATAATTCCTTCATTTTCAACAAAACTTCCTCACCACCCAATCCAGGCATACATACATCAATAAGTATTGCCCGAAAATCATTGATTCTGGCAAGAGCTAATCCTTCTTCTCCACCGCTGGCGGTGTAAACCGTACAGCCTTGGTTTTCGAGAAACAATTTTAGGCTTTCCTGAATCTCAAGAGAATCATCTATAATCAAGATTTTGCTATTGTTACTTATTGTCATTATTAATTTTTCCTAAAAATCATCGATAAATCGTTCTGTTAAAACATCGTCTACCATAGATTTCTTTATATAAATATTTGGGTTTTGTCGTAAATTTATTCGTTGTTTAGGAATCTTTTCTTCATTATCGCTACTCAACACGACTAATACAATTGGCCTCATTAAAAAATTCTCATTTACGCCAACGATTTTAGCAATTTCTCCAGAACTCAAACTAACAAATGTTCCCATTGGATAGATTGATAATTTATTGAAAAATAATTTTATAACCTCAGGATGGAAAAAATCACGCATTTCACTGCGCATAACCTTCATTGCTTCTGCAGGCGTCAGCACTTTGTCACTGTTGCGTTCATGCGTTAAAAATACAAAAACATTACAAATATGAATGATCATTGCATATTGTTGCAGGGTGTTATGCAAGCTAGTTTGATCAAGCACAGTTTCCCTAGACTGTATGATACTGATAATATTTTCTAAAGACTCTCGATGAAACCCTTCAATTTTAATCAATTCCAGGTATTCTCCAGCTTCAAATGAACTGCTTTTTAATTTGGTCAACATGTCATCGAATGTATCTATGTGTTCTATTACAGGTTGCCCCAATAATCCGATATTTTGAAACAGTGATGCAATGCTCAAATATTTCGTTTTTTCTTCAGGAAATCCCAGACTATTGGCTATTTGGAGCGCATATACCATTGTATTTGCACCATATAGGACGATTTCCGGATAGTTTATTTTGCCAGTCATTTTTTCGACATATGACAAAGGCGCTTGAGCAAGGCCCATCAACATATGCTCAGTTGTCTTAATAATATTTGACAACTTATCAACTTCTTCGAGTAATGGAAGACAATCAACTTCTCGTTTTTCATTTAACTGGTCACAAACTTCATTCAATAGGCGAACTAAATTAAAATAAATTAGCTTCGATCGGTCGATTTGTTCGGTATGAATCCCCTCTTCCGGCATATTGGTCTGATTTGTAAAATTTAAAAAACCTGAGTTCAATGAATTTGCTTCCTTATCCTTATAAATCGTTTAAGATATTATAGACCAAAAACCTGTAGTATATACCATTTTTTTGTATTAGCTAATCTGAGGGAAATTTTTCGTCGTATTTACTTTTTGTTTTTCCCACCTGATTTCACACGATTCCCCATAAAAATAACAATTATTGCATATATAAGAATTATTTGAATGAGAATATAAAAAGCCTCTGATGTCCCGACATTTCGTAATACCAATGCAGCAAATGCAATGCAACCAGAGATTAGATACACAATTTTCACAGAGGCCGGTATCGAAAAACCTTGTGCGTTAAGCCGGTGACCAATATGATCTTTATCACAATATTTAACCGCCTCAATAAAACTTTTCGTTGTACCATTTAACCGCCGTGTAATCACAACATAAAACAAATCAAAAATAGGAAGACTAAGAATTGCAATTGGAACAATTACTGCTTTTACAGGGTTATAGGACCAATCACCCATGATGCCAATCGCAGCCAATGTAAATCCCAGAAAAAAACTGCCGCTATCACCCATAAATATTTTTGCCGGATGCCAGTTAAAAATTAAATAACCAAGCAAACTTCCAATCAGAGAAATCGATGCCAATCCCCAAAAAAATTGCTGTGTTCGAAGTGATGCCAATAAAAACATGAGCGCTCCGATAATCGCAACTCCCGCCGCGAGTCCATCCATATGATCCAGAGCGTTGAACGCGCTTGTTATTCCCACAAGCCATATCATGGTCATTAGTAAATTTGCCCAGAAAGGAACCGGCAAATGAACAAGAAGATCATATTGACTCATTAAAAGAGTTAACAAAAATAGACAAATTAGTTTAATAACCGCAGATATTTGAAATAGATCATCTAATGCACCAATAACAAGGGTAATTCCAGCACCAATTATCAATCCTTTTTCCGTATGGGAAAAATAATTTAACCCAATCATAGGGATAACAAAACCTGCAAATATTGCTAAGCCACCCATTCGAGGAATAGGTTTTACATGTACTTTACGCTCATTTGGAATATCAAAAATCTCAAAGCGAGTGAGTAACTTAATTAATATCACAGTAAAGATTGTGGAAAATATGAACGAGCAAAGGAACGCAATTAGATAACTTCGAGGCCATATTATATTCATAAATGATCACAACATATTATTAAGATGTCATTAAGCACTGAATGATTGGTGGAGCATGTCGGACTCGAACCGACGCCCCCCACACTGCCAGTGTGGTGCTCTAGCCAACTGAGCTAATGCCCCAATTTTTCGAACCTAATGATATTAGGTTAATCAAGGAAATCAAGTCTCTTTTTTCATGTAAATTCCATTTAGCTCTCTTTTGGGTCAATTTTACTGAGCGAATCAGTTGTTTAGATTTGCAATAATCATGATCTAGCATTAGTTAGTAGATTTTCAAAAGGTCCTTTTGGAATTCGAGAAGGACATTACCGACCTGGATGTGAAGGACATTACCGACCGGGATGTTTTGATGTAAATTAAAATAGTTTAATGCAGATTATACCGACAGCCATCAGGTTTTCGACAGGTTTCTGTAAAATTGTTGCCTGAAATGAATAACGAATGTCGAAAAACCTACTGCTTGCAGTATAATTGCCTGATATCTGCTCTGGATACAATACTAAGGGCTCACAAATAAATAAATTGGATTTTTCGCATCTTATCTTCACGTCATCTAGGTCCGATCCAAATGACGAAAAACATTGAAATAGTGCAATATTCCTACTGCTTTTCGCCATTCAGATCGCTCAAACCTGACATAAATCTGAGCGCGAAATTATCCAAGTCATTTATTTGTGAGCCCTAAATTAGCGATTTTTCTGTTCAAATCCGCGCAATAAAAATCACTTAATGATCTTCAAATAATATTAGCTTTAAGGTTTCTTCAACATGATCGCTCCAAAAAATAAAATCAAAAATTCAAATAGTAGCTGTGATCCTATTTCCGTTAGCAATTTTCCAAATTCTGAGAAGTATTACTCTGATGGCTCTCGAAATGATATCAGAGTACCAATGAGAATGGTGAGCCAATCTGATAGTCATGATGATTTTGGAGCCGATAAAAACCCCTCTATACCCATATATGACACCTCTGGGCCATATAGCGATTCTTCTTATGAAATAGACATAAACAACGGTCTGCCGCTTATCAGAAAAACGTGGATTGAAGAGAGAAATGATATAGAATTTGGTCAGTCAAATAATAGTGACAAATCTTTGTTATCTGACAATAAAAATAAAATTTCCTACCGAGGCAAAAACGGAAAAAATACGACTCAAATGCATTATGCAAAAAAAGGTATTGTTACTCCCGAAATGGAATTTGTAGCAATTCGTGAAAACCAGAATTTGGATAATCTGAAAGATTCAAATCTATTACACCAGCATTCAGGCAATTCGTTTGGAGCGAACATACCATCAAAAATAACACCTGAATTTGTCCGTGATGAAATAGCAAAAGGCCGAGCGATAATTCCATCAAACATAAATCATCTCGAACTTGAACCAATGATTATCGGACGAAACTTTTTGGTAAAAATCAATGCAAATATTGGTAACTCAATTGTTACTTCATCAATTAACGAAGAAGTAGAAAAGCTTGTGTGGGCAATTCATTGGGGAGCAGACACCGTAATGGATTTATCCACTGGAAAACATATTCATGAAACTCGGGAATGGATTATTAGAAATAGTCCTGTGCCGATTGGAACAGTTCCAATTTACCAGGCACTGGAAAAAGTAGATGGCGATCCAGCAAAATTATCATGGGAAATTTTTCGAGATACCCTGATAGAACAGGCAGAGCAAGGTGTTGATTACTTTACGATTCATGCGGGAGTCCTTTTGCGTTATATCCCATTAACTGCTAATCGGGCAACCGGAATCGTATCACGAGGTGGTTCTATCCTGGCGAAATGGTGTTTAACACATCATAAAGAAAATTTTCTTTATACTCATTTCGAGGATATCTGCGAAATAATGAAAACCTATGATATTAGTTTCTCTCTCGGGGATGGCCTCCGTCCTGGGGCAATTGCAGATGCAAATGATGACGCTCAATTTGGTGAACTAAAGACCTTGGGAGAACTAACACAGATCGCATGGAAACATGACGTTCAAGTTATGATCGAAGGTCCCGGTCACGTTCCAATGCAACTTATTAAAGAAAACATGGATAAAGAACTTAAAGAATGTTTTGAAGCTCCGTTTTATACTTTAGGCCCACTAACAACAGATATAGCTCCGGGTTATGATCACATCACGTCCAGCATCGGTGCTGCTATGATTGGTTGGTTTGGATGCGCGATGTTATGTTACGTGACACCGAAAGAACACCTGGGCTTACCCAACAAAGATGATGTCAGAAAAGGCGTAATTACATATAAAATAGCCGCGCATGCTGCGGATTTAGCCAAAGGTCACCCCGGAGCCCAAATTCGTGATAATGCCCTATCAAAAGCACGGTTTGAATTTCGCTGGAATGACCAATTTAATTTGTCCTTGGATCCAGATTGTGCCCGCGAATTTCATGATGAGACGTTGCCAAAAGAATCATCAAAAGTTGCTCATTTTTGCTCTATGTGCGGACCTAAATTCTGCTCAATGAGCATTACTCAAGATATTCGTGAGTATGCTGAAAAACATGGTATTACCGATTACAATGATGCTGTATTGAACGGCATGAAAGAAAAAGCCAGAGAATTTACTGAATTATCAATTTGAGTTTTCTATCCTGATGATTCCCCATTGACTTCATTAAGTGGCTGCCAGTTAACCCATTCCCTAAAGTTAAACTAATAAATTACCCAATTTACCAAAAACAGAAATCATGAACAAACAAGACGAAGTTCTCAATAAATTAAAAGTCATTATCGATCCGGATTTGGGGAAAGATATTGTAACCCTTGGATTTGTTAAAAACCTCAAAATCAGCGAAGGAGTCGTTACATTCGATCTGGAATTGACAACTCCAGCCTGTCCGGTTAAAGAACAATTCCGGTCCGACTGCAAAAAAGTTATATCCGAGTTAGCCTGGGTAAAAGAGGTATCGCTGACGATGACTAGTTCGAAACCATCGTCAGCGTTAAATAAATCAGGACGTGGACTGGCAACTGTCAAGAATATCATTGCTGTAGCAAGCTGCAAAGGAGGGGTCGGAAAATCAACTACTGCAGTTAATATTGCCTACTCACTATCACAAAAAGGTGCATCTGTTGGTATTTTTGATGCCGATATATATGGCCCAAGTCTCGCGACCTTAGTCAATGCTCCGTTCGATGGATTATTCCAAAAGAAAGATCTTATTATCCCCGTTGAACATATCAATGTTAAGTTAATGTCATTTGCCTATGCTAGCGCAAATACAGGGGGCGGTCCAGCAATTTTAAGGGGACCAATGGTCACCCAAATTATCAACCAGTTATTAACCGGAACAGATTGGGGAGAATTAGACTATTTGGTGATTGATATGCCACCGGGCACAGGAGATATTCAATTGACATTATCACAACTGATTCCAATAACTGCCGCGATAATAATTACCACACCACAACACTTGAGTTTTATTGATGTTAAAAAAGGGATTCAAATGTTTGACCAAATGAAAATACCAACAATTGCAGTGTTTGAAAATATGAGTTACTTTGTTTGCAATTCCTGCAATGAAAAACATGAAATATTTGGCAGTGGTTCAAGAAAAAAGTTGGTTGAGCAATTTGGGATTAAAAATTCATTTTCGATGCCACTTGACCAAGACATTTCTGCCTTTAGCGACTCAGGGACCCCCATAGTTATAGCGAAACCTGAAGGTGAGTCTGCAAAAGAGTATAGTAAAGTTACTGATTCTATTATTCGGGAAATCAGTAAATTAAATTTTGCAAATTTACCAAAACCCGAAGTTAAATTTGATAATGGCAATATATATTACAAAACTGACAATGGAGTTGAAAACGATATAAAACCGGCGATTTTAAGGCGTCAGTGCCGGTGTGCTCACTGCATTAACGAAATCACCGGTGAACAAATTTTACAACAGGATGATGTGGAAGATTCTATCATTCCAAATGATATAAAACCCATGGGGAATTATGCTGTTTCAATAAATTGGAGTGACGGTCATTCATCAATTTTTCCATATGAATTGCTTAATGAGCTTGTACAGTGACATAAAGACATACTTGTGTAGCTTTGCAAAATTGGTGCTAACATTAGAGCAAAGTTAGGTCAGGGATGAAACGAAGAAAAATCTTAATAAAAGGGAAAAATAAAAATGTATCCTGAAGAAATGGTAGCGCCAATGCGCAAAGAAATGATTGATGTCGGTTTCGAAGAACTAAAAACTGCAGATGCTGTAGACACAGCATTATCTGATAAAAAAGGAACCAGTTTTGTTTTTATTAATTCTGTTTGTGGATGTGCTGCAGGTATGGCTCGACCTGGAATCGCTCTGGCGCTGAATAAAGCAGAAATAAAGCCAGATTTTTTATATACAGTCTTTGCCGGTAACGATGCTGAAGCGGCATCGGCAGCAAGAGGATATTTTCATGGATATCCACCTTCTTCGCCATGTATGGGATTATTAAAAGATGGCAAACTTGCCGCCATCATTCAGCGACATGATATAGAAGGTCATTCCGCAGATCAGGTAGCCGATAAACTTATCGACGCATTTAAAACAAACTGTGCGTAGACAACGGTTAGAATTAAATCAATAAATTTAGGGAGGAAATTGTGGCAATTACAAAACTTAACAGCACCAATTTTGACGAAAGTACAAAATCAGGTGTAGTTTTAATCGATTTCTGGGCGGAATGGTGTGGTCCGTGTCGGGCTTTAAATCCAATTATAGAAGAATTGGATAGCGAAATAGGAGATAAAGTGACGTTTGCAAAGGTAAATGTTGATGAGGAATCTGAACTAGCCCAAAAATTCGGTGTTATGAGCATTCCAGCACTCTTCGTGTTAAAGGACGGTGAAACGGTTAATCAGTTTGTTGGCGTTCAAACCAAACAAGCATTAATTGATGCATTAAGCTAAAAAGCGTTATTAAAAGATGGCTGTATTTTCTTACATAATCTCAGATCCCAGCCTGAAATAAAATTACTCGTTTGGTTTGGACCATCGTACCAATTCAATCCCCCGATCAAAAGAACCGCTGGGTTGATCAGCTGATTTTCACGAGCTTAGGGCTCACAAATAAAAAACTTGGATAATTTCGCGCTCAGATTTATGTCAGGTTTGGGCGATCTGAATGGCGAAAAGCAGCAGGAATATTTCAATGTTTTTCGTCATTTGGATCGGGACCTAGATGACGTGAAGATAAGATGCGAAAAATTCAAGTTAACCGGCTGCGCCGGGATTTCTTATCGCAACAATAGGCAAAATCAATCCTGCTCACAAGCGGGACTGTACTTCGATCTTCAGGCGGAAGTTTCAGGAGAGCTTCAGCGATCTACTATGATGGAATGTCCTCGCTGAAGCATCGTTCAGGCTTACGCCTGAAGGCGGGACTACAAACGAGACACGCTCCTTATTCGAGAGAGTCCGTATTCAAAATGTGAGTGGTTCCGGGGATGCTTAAGGTTGAGGTCAAAGTAACGCGGTCATTCCTGACTGCGCACATATGATTCAGCCAGGAATGGCCGATTTACTATTTGCCACCCACATTTTGAATACGGACTCATTCGAGATGTCCTATAATTTGATATAAGATTCAAAATTTCAATAACTTAGAATACACTACCTATACTATCAAGTTATTTATTTGTGAGCCCTTACCTTACCGTACGAATCAAATCCTTGATTCCACTTAAGACCTAAACACACAGCTAACGATATATAAGAAACCTGGGTTAAATCAGAACCATGATAAAAGTGATTAGAGATAATACCAAACAATAATAGCCGAAGTAAGAAAATTTCTTTGTTTTCAGCAAATGCAGCAACAGTTTCAGGGCAACAAATCCGACTAAAAATGACACGATTAATCCAATTAGTGTTAATGGAATTGATATTGAGACCAATTCCGGAGCAGAAGAATATTCTTTAATTAAATCGACTGTTTCTAACAAGACAGCACCAAATATTGCGGGAATTGCGAGATAAAATGAAAATCGAGCGGCAGCTTCATTTGTAAATCCCAATCTCGTTCCAACTGAGATCGTTGTTCCACTACGGGAAACTCCAGGTAAAACCGCGACACATTGCAGCAACCCAATTATTAATGCATCATGCCAAGACATCTCCTCAATTGACTTTTTCTGATTAACAGGCTTGTGGACTAGCAGGAGCATCATTGCAGTTATTGCCAAACAAATACCGACCAAAAGAAGGGAAGAAAAGTAATTTTCTAAAACCGGTTTTATAACAAGACCAACGACAATTAGAGGTAAGGTTCCAATCGCTACAAATAAAATTATTTGTATTTGCCGACGTTTAATTATCTCTAACAAATCCTTACCATAATAGACAATAATGGAACATAGAGTCCCTGCATGCAAGACGATGGTATAATACAGATTATCCTCTTTAAAACCAAGTACATGTTGGAAAATTACGAGATGGCCAGACGAGCTAATCGGAAGAAATTCGGTAATACCTTGTACTATGGAAAGAATAATTACTTTAACGATTTCAATAACCATTATCGATTTTCATACATTTCAGAATAATAATTTTTGTATTCGCCGGATGTCACGTTATCAACCCAATCTTTGTTGTTATAATACCAGCTCAACGTTTTTATAATTCCACTATCAAAATCAACGGTTGGCTTCCACCCTAGTGTATTGCGAATTTTTGATGAATCGATAGCATAACGCTGGTCGTGACCAAGTCGATCTTTGACGAATTCAATTAAAGATTCGGGCTTTCCAAGGTAGGTCAAAATAAGGTTTATGATCTCAAGATTGGTCTTTTCGCAATCAGCCCCAACATTATATATATTGCCAGATTCCCCCATTGAATAAGCTAACAAAATTGCGCGGCAATGATCATACACATGAATCCAATCCCGCACATTTTTACCATCGCCATATACAGGTAATTTCTTGTTTGTTCTAGCGTTATTAAACATTAACGGTATCAGTTTTTCAGGAAATTGATATCGACCATAATTATTTGAACACCGTGTAATTATAGTCTCTAAACCATAAGTGTGCTGATACGCTTGAACGAAATAATCGGCAGACGCCTTACTGACGCTATAAGGAGAGTTGGGTTTAATTGGTGATTCTTCGGTAAATTCGCCGTCATCTCCCAATGATCCATATACTTCATCAGTAGATACCTGTAAAAAGCGCTTTGTTTTATTAGCGACCGCCTGTTGCAGTAGTACCAATGTGCCCGTGATATTCGTATCTACAAATACTTTTGGGCCCGAAATTGAACGATCAACGTGAGATTCAGCGGCGAAGTTGATAATCCCATCCACCTTATTTTCTGATAAAATTTTTGAAACCAAATTCTCATCACAGATATCTCCGCGAATGAACTCATATTGGGGTTCATCCATGATATCTTCTAAATTTTCCAAATTTCCTGCATAAGTCAAACTATCCAAATTGATCACCTTAAATTCGGGATGTTCTTCGATCAACATTGTCACGAAATTACTACCGATGAACCCACAGCCGCCTGTTACTAATATTGTTTTTTGTGTATTCATTTTAGTTCCTTTAAAAAATTTTCTAATGCTATATTCCAATCAGATCGACAGCCCGGAAAAAGGGAATCAATTTTCCCACAATTAAATTTGGAATTTAATGGCCGCTGCGCCGGTGTCTGAAAATGAGTTGAAGCGCAGGGGGTTAACGTGGTCTGAATATTTAACTTGTCAACAATAAACTGAGCAATTTCATAGCGACTTGCATATCCCTCAGCAGCAAAAAGATATAGTCCCAATACTCTCTTTTCCACGATCTTACAAACGAGTGAAGCAACTTCCGTAGTTGCAGTTGGCGAACCATATTGATCATTAACTATAAATAATTTATCCTGATTTTTTATCCGCTGTAAAATTTTATTTATAAAGCTTAATCCACCATGGCCATAAGTCCATTCAAGCCTTAAAATGCAATAATCACAGCCACTATCAGCAAGTAATATTTCACCGCTTAATTTACTCTCACCATATACGTTCAAAGGATTAACGTCATCTAATTCCGTATACGTTCCCCCCTTTTTACCATCATAAACGAAGTCAGTACTAATGTGTACTAAGTATTTATTTAATTTTTTTACGATTTTCCCTAATTCGCCAACCGCAATCGCATTAATCGCATTTGCGGTCTGTAGATTTGATTCAGCTCCATCTACATTCGTATAGGCAGCGCAATTAATAATTATATCGGCACCTAAAACCGCCGCCATTAATTGATCGTAATTTGTAATATCAAATGTCGGCAGGTCAAAACAATGGATGTTATGATTGCGTTTACCCAAAACATTTAAAATATCTGTTCCCAGCATTCCATTTGAGCCTAATACAGCAATAGTGTGTTTCGTCATAAGAGTTGCAATAATCGAAAACTCAATGTAGTAGTTTTGTTTATCATCATAAGATTACCCGCTGGTACATAAAGAATCATTGACTTCAAATATGGGCTTATCTCTAATTTTCGGCCATTCCCAAATACACAGGGATTAAAATCTTCCCTGGCGAATATTCCCATAATTAGACTGAATATTATATCTATACCGACAGCCTTCAGGTTTTCGACAGGTTTCTGTAAAATTGTTGCCTGAAATGAATAACGAATGTCTAAAAACCTACTGCTTGCAGTATAAAATCATGAATTATCAGCAGAATCTCTGGTCAAATGTAAGATATTTATATTGCCTTCAAGGGATCAACTATATTGGTCCGTTGATTACCATTCCCTATTTGATTCGGATTCTTGGTTTAGAAAATTTCGGATTAATATCATTCGCTTATGCATTCGTCAATTATTTTGTAGTCATAACTAATTTTGGATTTCAGCTATCCGGAACCAAAAAAATATCTCTACATCGACACGATAAGAAAAAATTATCCACTATTTTTTGTGCAATCTTTTCCCTGAAGTTATGCTTATTTATCGTATCTTTTTCTATATTTATGCTTATTGTTCGTACCGCACCGATTTTCCACGAAAACAACATGGTTTATATGTTGAGTTTTCTTGCTGTTTTTGGCAATGTTCTATATCCCAACTGGTTTTTTATGGGAATCGAAGCCATGAAACCGCTGGCGATCATCAACTCAATCAGCAAAATAATTTGTTTAATTGGCATTCTTTATTTTGTTAAATCAAAAGATGATATACTTGCAGCTGTGGTCATGCAGTCAAGTGTTGACATAATATGCGGTATTTTTTCTCTAATCATCATAAAACGAGTATACAAAATTAAGTTTCACATCCCTTCAATTTTAACTCTTCTGGAATTATTTAAAGAATCCTGGAACGTATTTCTTTCCCAGATATATGTCACATTACTTACAAGCTCTAATACGTTTATCCTGGGACTATTCGCAGCGAAAGAAACCATTGGCATATTTGCCACAGCAGATAAAATAGTACGAGCCATTGCAGCATTATCGACACCGATTAACAATGCCGTTTTCCCTACAGCCGCCAAATTCATTATTGAATCTCAAGAATTGGCCATGATTTTTTTGCACAAAATTTTCGTTCGAGGTGTTATTATATTTACAATCATCTCATTAATTCTCTTCACCTGTTCAAATCCAATCACTTCCCTAATAACCGGATATTTTAATGCGGATATCAATTTTTTGGTAAAAATTATGGCAATAATACCGTTAGTAATATTTATATACAACTTTTATGGAAATCAGATTCTCATTAATTTATCATTCGATCGCGAATTTAAGAATGCGATTTTATATGCAGGACTTTTTTCCATTTTTGTATCGTTGGTTTTCGTACCGATATTTTACGAGAAAGCAACAGCTATTATTTTTTTAGCTGCTGAATTATTAATCATGATGTTGATGATATTTTCTGCCCACAAAAACGGTTATAATCTTATGTTACCAACGCAAAATAAATTGTAAAATACCAACACTTCAGTAGTCACTTTAAAACTGAATACTGAAAAATATTAATCATGAAAAAGAAAATTTTATTTATTGATGATGATGATAAATCCCTAAGCATCTTAAAAATCATGCTGCGAAGTTATGATGATAAATGGCATATGGACTTTGTCAATAACATGGCTGATGCGCAGCACATGCTCAATGATAATGATCCTGACGTCGTATTGGCAAGCAATACCTTAACTCCCCTCTCTGGTGTCGATGTTCTCGAATTCATCAAGAAAAACAATCCACACACTCCAGTTGTAATTATTTCGGCAAATCTATCGTGTGAAACGGCTGTTAATTATATCAAACTTGGAGCAATAAACTATATCTGTAAACCCATTGAATTTGACGAATTAATTAAGACATTGGAGACCGTACTCGACGACACCTATTCCTGTGTGCAAAAGACTGGCTTTCTCAATATAAGTAATGCACAAAGTTCCATGCGCAATATCGATGGATTTAATATTATCAAAACAATTGATGAAGGCAGTATGGGAATAATATTTCTTGCTGAAAAATTAATCAATGATACTCCAACTGAAGTCGCCCTGAAAGTCATTAAATTACATCAAAACATCAATAATGAAGACCAGATGGTTAGATGGAAACGATTTGTCCGTGAAGCTGAAATTGCTGATAGCCTCAATCATCCAAACATAATAAAATTGATCAGTTACGGGATAGATAAAGGTCAGGAAATTCCTTATATTGCGATGGAATACATTGATGGTCAGAGTTTAAAGAATCTTCTTTTAAATGAACAGAATCCCGTGATTGACTTGAATCAAAAAATAAACATATTGAAACAATCTGCAGCCGGACTGGGCGCCATTCATGAACAGGATATATTACATCGAGATGTAAAACCGGCCAATTTTCTAATCGATAAAAATCTACAGGTAAAACTAACCGATTTCGGGATAGCCCGACTTCCAGATTCAAACTTAACCCGGTCATGCATTTTAGTCGGTTCTCCGGCCTACTTTTCTCCTGAAGTCTTGCTATCTCCAAAAATTGATCACCGCTCAGATATTTTTTCACTGGGGGTTGTTGCATTTGAATTGTTTCTAAACAAACGACCATTTGACGCAGCTGATTTTATCAGCCTATCACGAATAATTAGGACAAAAAAACCTGAGATGACATCAGATGATAAAAGAAAATTACCCTTCGAATTACAATGTATAATCTTAAAAATGTTGGAAAAAAATCCAAAAAACAGGTATCAAAACACGTCAGCTATTGTATCAGATTTGGAAGCACTTTTATCAAAATCAGTACGTGTGAACTCCGGAACTGACACCTGAACACTGACACCCGAAACCTAATACAAACCCCTAAGTTTCAAATGAGCGACCATCAAGGCCTCCGATTCTCGGTCTTGGTTAATATAAAACAAAACTTGGTTTCAGGTGTCAGAAGATTGAAGATCATTAGCACGGGTCTTTGACACCTGAACACTGAAACCTGACACCTAAAAAAACTTTAACTTTCAAAGAAGCGACTATCAAGGCCTCCGATTCTCGGTCTTGGTTAATATAAAACGAAACTTGGTTTCAGGTGTCAGGTTTCAGAAGATTGAAGATCATTAGCACGGGTCTTTGACACCTGAA
>JAJFLO010000605.1 GCA_021772675.1 Verrucomicrobiota bacterium
CAGCAATTCCCGGTGAAGGATTAAAACGTTAGTATTCGCGCTGATAATTAGTTATTTCGCGAGATACAACTTTCCCACGAATGAAATTCCATACCGTTTTTCTGAAATATAGAGTAGAAAAGCAGTTCTGTTTATGCTTTCATTGTTTTCCAGTTTATCTCGTCCTATTTTGTTATGCGATTAGAAGCTTGCAGGCAAGCTTTCTCGCATCCCTAATTTCAAGAAGCAAGAACGGTCTTTTTATAGACATGTTAAATTAGCCTAAAAATGTAAGATTCAGTAGTTTTAGACTGATCATTTCACGAACTATTCATAAAGAATCGTAAATCCATTAATCTTAAAACCATAAAATATCGTTTCAAGAAGCATTTTCCAAGAATCGAAAGACAAGGTATGGAAATAGGATTTTATGGTTTTCCAGAGTCTTATTCTCCTGCCTTTTTTTCCTAACACTGCCTGAAATAATTGGCAGCCGATTTCCTGAACCTGGTCAATAAGGAATGCCAACATCATCAATAACGCAAAATTGACAGACAAATTTTTATAGCCATGACCAAAATTGTGCTCAAATTTATATCCCTGATTTTTAAGAGTGTTGAAAGTTTCGTTCTCAATTTTCCAGCGCCCTCTTCCTCCTTTCATGATCTCATAGGCAGTCTCTGTGGTTATCTCAATATCGCTAACCCAACTAAAATATTGCGTTTTTTTGTCTGTAATTTCCCAATATTCCATGAAATTAACTAAAAGATCCTGATTCGACTCATTCAGTGGAACTTTATTGATGAAGTGAAATCTATGAATGACGCCATCGTCTTCAATCTCAAATGTCGTTGTTGTTCCGGCCAATTTTTCTTTTGTCACCTGCGAAAACAGGAATTTGTGATCTCCCTCTTTAACTCCGAGTATGAAACGCATATTCTGCTCTTTTAAGTCATTGATATGAGGTGCGTTTGGCGATAATGCATCTTCAGTTATAATGATTGGTAAATTTGGATGATCATCCCTTAGTTTTCGCAACAGTCTTTTGGCAGCATTTCGTTCGCAGTCATTTTTCTTTGTTCCATCTTGTCTGATAATGGGCTCTGGAGCCAGAGGAATCACTTCTTTTTTATCTGGATGAACGATGGCAATGCCTAACATGGCATGGGAATATGTAATTTCTCCGGTCTTTTTATTCGTTTTGGTCTGACAATTCTCGCAATGAACCTGTTTCGATGAGAAGTAACCAGTTCCATCCACAGAAAGGAGAAAATAGCTACCCAGAAACTTAAATTGTTCAAGTCCATTTTGTTGTTCTAAGATTTTGAATATGGTCTTATAACTGGGACTTAGAGCTTCAGGATCTATAGGATCAATAATCTCTCTCATTTGCGTATCCGAACAAAATTCCTTGATTTTGTAAATGTTTCTTAAATTATTTCCTACAGCCTCGTTTTTTGTCTCCTCATCAAATTTTAGAAGCGATGAAGCTTTTATCGAAAACATAGCAAAACCAGACATAAGAGCATCGGCTAACGGGATTTTCACCTTCCCTGATTGTCGATGATCAGAAATGTTTTCGAAATCTGAGCGAATAGTGCCGAACAGACTGTCTCCTGATAATACGCTTTGAATTGTTGTAGATTTTTTTGTCATTGTTTGATCATATTTAGCTATAATCAAACAAGATAAATGGTGTTTTTTAAAAATCTAGGCAGATTTTAAAAAATAAATTTATGTTATAAATCCTGAAAAAACGAGGGCAAGAGTCAATTTAAAAAAAGCTGTTTCAAGTAATATTTACAAATTAATTAGAGATTAAACTTTCACCGGGAATTGCTGTATTCCCATTGTAATTGTTCCGCTCCTATTGGTAACACATGCCGTTGTTTTTCTACTGTTACTGAAAAACACCAGATACGGTGAATCGTTCGTTCGTAATTAAGCGAGTCATCGCTGTTCTTTTGTATTGCTCAGAAAAAGCCATTTACTTGACCCATCCACGCAAAGCGGGACTTCCTTCGGGAGCTACAAACTACCTATGCTTGAAGTTAAACGTAATTAATAAATCTTAAAAATCCGAGCTGTTTCTTAGGAAGCGAGTCATCGCTGTAATAACGCCAATTGCTTGGCTCACTACTATAGGCATCCGCAATTGAATTGATGCTTTTTTAGGTGTGTTATAGTACCTTAACTTTAAAACATTTTGAGGTATTATGGCAATTCAAGGAAAGGCCCTTACGCCGGAAGTCAAGAAATTAGTTGTTTCAGTTAAAAGTTATTTTGATCGGTGTAAAAATAGAAAAGATATCTCTATGTCAAGCGTTCAAAAAACAGCAGATGCCATGAATATTGGAGTTGCAACAGCAAAAAGGATAATGGCTGACTATAATCGAAACCCAAATTCTCTGAAACGGCCTCCAGATGATCGTGGCCGAAAACCTTATGCAATCGATGCTTCCTTTCAGGAGAAAGTTAGAGTTTATGTTAGAGAAGCAAACCGGAATGGTGCGTATATTACCCTTAATAAAATTCGTGATTTCCTATTAGAGAATGGTGCCAATGAGCCATTTCATATTTCTACATTAGGCAGATCTCTCGATAGATGGGGGTTTGAATTTGGTAAAGGTACACGATCACAACACCTAAAAGAGAAAGATCATGTTGTGGCTGCTCGACAACGTTACCTGAGAAAGATCAGAGGAAACCGCTTACCGGGAAACAGCATTGAAACTATTCGTCCTGAAGTTTATCTGGACGAGTCATATGTAAACAAGAATCGGGTGCGTACAGAAATGAGGTTTATTCAACATCGTGTACATTTTGAAATAATACCTTACATCCATGGTGTCTGAGTTTCCCACAACTTATCCCATCTATTATCTTCACTAATCAAAAATGCGTATAAATTTAATATTGCTTCTCCGCCGTATTCATTCCACTGTTTTTCTGTACCCTTT
>JAJFLO010000062.1 GCA_021772675.1 Verrucomicrobiota bacterium
ATGCTGATATTACGGTCAATTTTTTTGAGTTTCCCTGATTTGTGCATGTCTATTAACATCATGTCCATGGTGTCATAAAGTTCTTGGCAACGCTCAAAGAAAGTCAGGTAAGATAAATCAAAAGGAAAGCCTTCTGCGCTAAGATCATTTTCATAGTCATTAATTCGGTCAATGATCGAGATTAGCCATGAATAGTAGTGGGAGACCCAGGAAAGATGTAAGAGGAAAAAAATAAGAGTTCACTTTAAATTGTTTTTTGGATGAAACAATGAAAAGGAACTCTTAGGGCTCACAAATAAATAACTTGGATAATTTCGCGCTCAGATTTATGTCAGGTTTGGGCGATCTGAATGGCGAAAAGCAGCAGGAATATTGCAATATTTCAATGTTTTTCGTCATTTGGATCGGACATAGATGACGTGAAGATAAGATGCGAAAAATCCAAGTTATTTATTTGTGAGCCCTTATGGAAATAGTTATTCCTGAATCCGTGACGGTAGGTTCAAGACGAAATAACTATTAGGTATTTTACAAATTAGCAATATGTCGTCGATTTACCGGATCGCAAAATGGACACTAACAAGTGCATTTTAAAAATTACAATGCATGATTTTTTCTTATATGGTCATGCAAGTATTAATTCAACTTGCAACCCAATATGGGATTGTATTGAATCTTTATTGACGGACAAAAAAAGGGAACTTGAAATACTGTTAACCTTAAATTTCCAAACGTGTAAATAAGCTCAAATTGTAGCCGCTCAAAGTATATTAGGGATTTTTAGATTATAGTGACATCATTGCATGAGCTGGATATTTTCGTTTAAACCATTACAATATCACAGGAAGTTGGCGTTCAATCCGCATTTTGCGAGAACGATATTGAATTCCAAAAGCACAGCTGATGTTGCTCTCCAAACCGTTTTATCAAAAAAAATTTCGAATTTCAAACTAGTAATGATCCACCTATGGAAAAACAAATAACAACAAATCAGGAAAATAGCCATCTTGGCCTGTTGTGTGATATCGGGGAACTCAACGCTTTATTCGCGGGCAGTGATGATATTGAAGCGTTTCTTCAGCAAATCGTTATTCTGGTTGCAAAACACATAAATGCGGCGGTTTGTTCCATATACATGTTTGATGATGCGAGTCAGGAATTGGTATTGAAAGCAACATTGGGACTGCATAAACGTTCTGTTAATAAAACCCGATTAAAAATTGGAGAGGGCCTTGTAGGCCTAGCAGTCAAAGAGGGTAGGCCTATTTGTGAAAAAATGGCAAGTCGGAGTCCGAATTATAAATCGTTTCCTGGTATTAATGAAGAGGCATTTGAGTCATTTCTTGTTATTCCAATTCAACGGGGACTAGAGAATATCGGCGCGTTGGTCGTTCAACGAGAGGAAACGAATTCATTCAATGAAAACGATACAATGGCCTTGAAAGCAATCACTTCTCAATTGGCCGGAGCAATTGAGAATTCGAGAATTTTAATGGCATTGCATGCCAAGAAGAAAGAAAAAAAAAGAAGTCTGCCAGGTGTTGTAGAAGATCTAAAATTTATTCGAGGGGAAGCCGCATCAGAAGGTATCGCTTTGGCCAATATCACAGTAATTGATGAAGGTAAACCATACCAGAATTTGAAAGACCAAACCTATAATAAAAACTATACGCTAAAAGAATTTCAAAATGCAGTTGCCAAAACAGAAATCCAGTTAGAAGAATTGCAAGAACAGGTAGAGAACAAACTGTCTGGCGTCGCTTCGTTAATATTTGAAGCACACATATTGATGCTCAAAGACAAAGAATTTACCGGCGCCATGGTTAAACGGATCAATCACGGCGGTAATCCTCCTGATGCAATTTTGGCGGTTGCCAATAAGTATATTCGTATGTTTTCTGAGGGATTAAATGTTTATATGCGGGAAAAGGCGAAAGATGTTGAAGATCTCGCCAGACGTTTATTTGATAATTTGATTGGCAAAGAAGGCCGATTTGTCACTAATTGGAAAGGACGTATCGTTATAGCAGAAGATCTTTTTCCTTCCGATATTCTTAGGTTATCTTCTGATGAAGTAAGCGGGATTATCTTGATTTCAGGAGGAGTGACGTCCCATATATCCATTCTGGCCCGTTCTCTGCAAATTCCGTTGGTTATTGCCGATAAAATGCAATTAAAGAAAGTTCCAGATGATACCCTCGTTTTACTGGATGCTGAGTTGGGGGCAATTTACGTCAATCCCGATAAAAAATTGATTTCCCGATATAACGAAAGGAAAAAGGCACTCGATGCGGTTTCTCGTTCAAAACCAAAAATTAATGCAACTTCATTTACAAAAGATGGTGAACAGATTCACCTACTTGCTAATATTAATCTTCACCTTGACATAAAACTGGCAAATGATTTAAAATCTGAAGGTATCGGTTTATATCGAACAGAGTTTTCCTTTATGGTGCGGTCTAACTTCCCAACGGAAGAAGAACAGACAATTATATATTCGTCCATAATTGGTCAAATGCCGAAAAAATCCATTAATATTCGGACGCTTGATATCGGTGGAGATAAGGTCTTAGCATATAATGACAATATTAAGGAGAATAATCCTAATTTGGGAATGAGGTCAATCCGATTTTCTTTAAGTCATAAAGGACTATTTCGGCAGCAATTACGAGCGATTTTACGTGGAGGAGAAAATGCCGGGGATTTACGAATCACTTTTCCCATGATATCGTCTATTGACGAGTTTCGAGAAGCAAAAAACCAGCTAAAAGAGTGTCTGACATCATTAAAAAATGAATCTATCCCTCATTTTTTAACACCAAAAATTGGTATTATGATCGAAACACCCTCGGTTATTGAGATAATAGATGGGCTTGCAAAAGAGGCTGATTTCTTCTGTATAGGAACGAATGATTTTATCCAATATATGCTGGCAGTGGATCGAAATAATGCACTCGTATCTTCATATTTCATCCCTCATCATCCATCGATTTTACGATCATTAAAGAAAATTGCGAAATCAGCAATTAAACATAAAATTGATCTGTCTATCTGCGGGGAAATGGCTCACGAAGAAAAATACATTCCGTTTCTCCTAGGAATTGGAATTAGAACATTAAGTCTTGATTCCAGGTACATCCCGAAAGTTCAGAAAAAAATTGCTGATTTAACAATTGATGAATGTAACAATCTGGCCAATAAAATATTAAAGAAAGATACCGTTGCAAAAGTAGCGTCTTATCTTTAACAGGTAAAAAACAATGAGGTAATTTCAAGGATATCTTGAAATTACCTCATGCTGCATTGGTAGAGATATACCGACAGCCACCAGGTATTTGACAGGTTTCTGTAAAATTATTGCCTGAAATGAATAGCGAATGTCGAAAAACCTACTGCTTGCAGTATACTCGTTCAAATTTAACAATCGTAGTATAGGAAAAACTCGTACGGATGTGGACGGAGACGCAATGCATCAATTTCGACTTCCCGTTTATAACTTATCCACGTTTCAATGACATCTTCTGTATAAACATCTCCTTTAAGCAGAAATTCGTGATCATCTTCCAATGCCTGAATGGCTCCTTCCAGTGAACCGGGAACTTGCGGAATATTAGCGACTTCTTCCGGAGCAAGATCATACAAATCCTTATCCATTGGCTCGCCGGGATCAATTTTATTAAGGATGCCATCCATTCCGGCCATTGCAATGGCGGAAAAGGCGTAATATGGATTACATGATGCGTCCGGGCAGCGGAATTCAACGCGCTTTGCTTTTGGACTTGGAGAGTACATTGGAATACGTAATGCCGCACTCCGATTCCGTTGTGAATAGGCTAAGTTAACCGGTGCTTCGTATCCGGGAACTAATCGCTTATAAGAATTTGTGGTCGGTGCACAAAACGCAATAAGAGCAGACGCATGTTTCAATATTCCACCAATATAGTGCAGAGCAGTTTGTGATAACCCCGCGTAGCCGTCTCCAGCAAATATTGGTTTATCTTTTTTCCACAAGCTTGAATGAACATGCATTCCCGAACCATTGTCACCAAAAATGGGTTTGGGCATAAAGGTTGCCGTTTTACCATGGCGCCGAGCAACGTTTTTGACAATATATTTGTAGATCATTAGCTGATCTGCCATTCTTAACAACGGTGCAAAGCGCATGTCTATTTCGCATTGGCCGCCAGTTGAGACTTCATGATGATGCGCTTCAACATCAACGCCGATGTCAAGCAGAGTTGCAACCATTTCCGAGCGCATATCTTGCAAGGAATCCGTAGGAGGTACTGGAAAATATCCCTCTTTATGCCTTGGTCTGTGACCGAGATTGGCACAACCATCATCTGAATCCGAATTCCAAATCCCTTCGCTGGAATCAACTTCATAAAGGGCATAATTTGCCTCCTGACTGAAGCGGACATGATCAAAAACAAAAAATTCCGCCTCCGGTCCGAAATGTATTGTATCTGCAATTCCGGTAGATTTGATATAGTCGACACACTTAGAGGCAACATTTCGCGGATCCCTTGTATACGGCTGCTTTGTGATTGGATCTAATATGGAGCAGGTTAATGATAACGTGGGTAATTTTAGAAAGGGATCAACAAATGCAGTTGTTGGATCAGGTAACACCAACATATCACTTTCATTAATTGCCTGCCATCCGCGGATGCTTGAACCGTCAAATCCAATTCCGTCTTCAAACGTATCAGCGTGTAAATGGTGCGCTGGCACACTGAAATGCTGCCATGTTCCGGGAAAATCTTGAAATTTATAGTCGATAAATTGAATGGATTGTTCATCAATTAATTTTAGTACTTCCTTTGGTGTCATCGTAGATCCCTTTTTATTATTTATTAATACTTATAAGCCAAAATCATTACTTATTGAACTCTCGTTTGATTTTTGTAATCAATCAAACACAGTAGATTTAAACAAACCACTTCACTAATGAAAAATTTACATACAGCTCCCCAAGAATTTGCGAGCAATCAACAAAGGTACCGTTCACAATTTTAAATTCAAAATATTTTTCTGCTTTTTTTCGTTTGAATACAAAATTACTCATGAACCTGTGTTATTCTTTTAGCTGACACTTTAGCCTGATTAATTCATACGGTTTCGTTACGAGAGTGCTTAGCTTGCTTCAGATCAATGAGTTATGGAGATTCCGAAGGCGAAGGGATCTATGGCGATAATAAACGGTTGGTGTAGATCTTGCTGTTAGACCGATTTAGAATACTTTTCATTCGCAACCTTTCCAAATGACCACTTCGAAATATTCCTTCAAAGAGTCTTGTTCGTACACCGGGAAGCTTATGCTTTAA
>JAJFLO010000063.1 GCA_021772675.1 Verrucomicrobiota bacterium
TCGAACAAGGAATGTAGAATCATGAAGTTTTTTCCTTCGTCATTCATAATTCCTTGTTCGATATTCGATATTCAATTTAAATGAAAGGAATATTTTTTAACAAAAGTGTAAACTACTTTTTCGAGCTTAGCGTGAAGCATCCTTAAAATTCGATTGCTTTCGATATCATTAATAAATCATAATATTAATGGAATATCTTGCTCGTGCAATAAATTTCAATTAACGAATAAGCCTCCATTGTGAGCAAGTTACGACGTTTGGCTACGTCATCCATCTTTATCTCATCCTGACTTGAACCGAAATTCTTTAGCAACAGGAAAAGCCGCGCTTGCCAATAATTTTCGTCGTTTTATGTGCTATAATAGAAATATATGAGCCTCTTGCAAAAGTCCTAAGTTTCTTTAAATAAATAAATTGGTTGAATTGACTGGAAAATAAAACAGATAATGCTACATTACATGTTTATATTCAAATGTTTACATGCAGTTGAAATCCTTCGCATTGCTGAGGAATTAATGGTAGCACTCTCAAACTTATGGAATACCATTCAAAGATGTCTTTTTCCAGTATTGGAAGATGAATTAGGTAAATTATCAGAAAAACAACAAGAGTTTGTCCGAATTTGTAAGCTTTGTGATCTTGAAAAGCATATCGGTCCTTACCATGGAAGTATAATGAACGTAAACGCAAAGAATGCTTGTCGTTGCTTAACGCATTTATCACTAACCCGGCTTTCTCACAAACTTTGTGTGGAGAAGTATGCCCAAATTTGCTTGCTTTTCCATGATTTTGATAAAACTGCGCTGAAATCTTAAAACTTCAGCGCTATAAAGCCTTGCAAAACTGTTTCCACAGCGGTAGGAAAGAGTTTTGCATGAGGCTCATTTTTATAATTGTTTAGGTCTGCAAAACACCGTGTAGTCTTATGCTATTTTGATCTAACTAACTCTAACTTTCCTTGCAGCAGCGCATCAAGTTCATTTTCATACTCCTGAATCGGTGGAATGCTGTCCTTAAACATTACCGAGTAAATCCCGTTATCTGTTCCCAGTTCTATGCCGCGGAGGAATAAGTAGAAAATACCGGCCAAATTGTGACCTCTATTATATTGCTTCAGCCACCGATGAACGGCTATGGTGTAGAGTTTGTATTGCAGATCGTAATGATTTTTATGCATATGTTTTTCCAATTGTTCTGGAGAATAATCATCTAAATTATCTGATTTCCAGTCAAGAATATAATAGTGGTTTTGCCAGCGGAATATTAAATCAATATAGCCCTTAATAAATCCATCATGTCGGTTTATATCGGGAATATGAGTTTTATCCATCTGTGGATAGGGAAAGAAAAACTCCAATTCGTGTTTACGATCATTCGCTGGAATATTCCGAAGTTTGATCTCACTCGGAAGCACATTATTTAATGTTGCCCAAACGATCTTAGCGATTGCCAATTGATAATTTTCATCCAATTGATCCTCTCTTTCTGTGGAAAGTGGATACTGTTGCATGGCCTTATTTATTACTTGAGTTTCGTCGGTTTGCAATAGTTCATTTGGCCCCATTGCGGAACCAGCTATCTGGAAGTTAATCGACTCAAATACATTATGTAAAAGGTTTCCTGTGTGTCGACCTGGTGGAAGGCTGAGATGTCGAGTTGAAGTGCCTGCTTTGTCATTATCAGCTTCAGGGTCAGATGGGTTAATTATTATCAGATTAGTTTCGTCTGCTGCGGGTTCTTCGTCCTGGTCATTGCCGAAATGATTCGAAATCTCTTCAATCTTATCCGGTTCGCTTGATGCCAATCGATTTTTCAACCCGGAATAAGAGTCAATGCTTTGTGATCGGTTTCGATCTCTAAGGTGAAAATTTCCATGTGGTAATTCGATTATTGGATCAAGTTGTATTGCTGCAATTTCAGATTTGCCTGATTCAGAGTGCGATTGGTCAATAGGATCGGTCATTACAGGTGTTGTTGGGAGATGGTCGGTTGCCGCATCAATTGCTGGATGCAGGATTTTGGCGACAGCCCCAGAGGCGTTGAGGCTCTTTTCATTTCGGTAAAAGGGTATATAAAGCTTGTACATCGCTCGGGTTAATGCGACATAGTATAATCGTTGCATTTCCTCAAACTGTTCGTTTTTCCATTGTAATTTTGATGCGGAGGTCAGGTCATAAACAATATGTTTGCCATTATGGATTTTGTAATAGGGCTGAGTTGTGTTTGGAGGCGCCGTCATTCCACCCGCAAGAAAGACAATGGGAAACTCAAGGCCCTTGCTTTTATGAATTGTGGTCATTTGTACCTTGGCGTGCTCGGTGTCTCGGCGATGTAAATTATCTTCTTCAGCGATAGGTATGTAATTATGGTAGAGATTGCCAAGGAGAGTGGCCATATCAAGAACGTCCATGTTCTCAGCCAATGCACGATTATGGAGTTCCTGAATGATCTGCTCAATGTTCGTTAATCGTCGTTCAAAATTGGGATCGTCATCTCTTCTTAGAAGAACGCCAGTATCGTTTAGAATCGAATGAAACATGACGGCCCAATGTCGATTCGCTGCTTGATTGACCCATTTAGAAAACAGCTGTTTAATGCAATGGTCGGGGGGCAGGTTTTCATAATTCGTGATATCCAATACGGGAATGGCAAAAAAGCGTGTCAGCAACAGTTTCCTAAATGCTGTCATGTCGTTGGGCGAGGCAATTGCTTTTAATAAATAAAAGAGCTGCAAGGCTTCATCGGATTCATATAATCCCGGTTTTTTATAGAATGAATATGGAATACGTGTATTACTTAATTCCTTTTCCATACGTCCAGCTTCGGTTTTATTCTGGCAAAGAATACAGATATCGTCGGCACGAAGTAATCGGGGTGGTGAATGATTTTCGCCAAACACCATCATTTCAACTGGGGAGTTGAGTAAACAATGAATTTCTTCTGCAATAAATGTGAACCATTGTTCTTGCGCGGCCTTAGCTGATTTTTCGGGATTGAGGTTATGCGCTATTAATACAGGGGAACCTGTATTGTCGGTGTATAATCTATTTCGTCTGGATTCTTCATTGGGCACGTTCGCGTGTCGATACTGGATGTCGTTACTTTGAAACCAGTGATTATGTTGGAAGAGAGAATTGAATGCATCAATCAGCTGCGGAATTGAACGCCAGTTGGTATTCAATGAGTAAAATTTTGTTTTAGTTTTTCCAAGTATTTTGAGCTGGTTCAGAGCTAAATAATAGGCGTTTAGATCGGCGCCACGGAAACCGTATATCGCCTGTTTTGGGTCCCCAACGACAATCAAACGGTGTTGACTATTATCATTTGTATTGATGAATACCTTTTTTAGAATCGACCATTGCAAAATATCTGTATCCTGAAACTCATCAATCAACGCTATCTTATAGCGATCGCGTAGCGCAGACAATAAGGGAGGTATGGTTTCGATGTCATTGTTCGGGGATAATGCTTCTGCAACCATGGAGATCATATCACTGTAAGTCAGTAAACCTCTCTGTTCCTTATAAAGCCGGACATCGGCTTGAAGCTGTTTTACTACATTACTCATGAAATGAGGAGCGAAGAATGCAGTTAATTCTTGAATCTGTTCAAGATGATTTATTACAGATTGCAGATGAGGACATTCCTGATCCAGGTTGCTCCCTGTTTTGTTCCATTTTTCCGGCATAAGACAGGAGAAACCTGATTTAGCAAACTTCTGATATTCTTTGCTATTTTGGATGAACTTGAACATTGCTGCGACTATACCGGGGTGTAGAATGTCATTCTCCCCTTTCACGAAATGGCATAACAGTTCTAACAATGGTTGAATAATGTTTTCAAGGCAGGATTTTTTGCTGCTGGCGTTGAAATTCAAATTGGAATAGGCTTTATAGAGTGGATGATCCTCGACGGAATTAAACTGAATGTCTCCAACTAACGTTACTAATTCAATGATATACTGTCCTATCTTTGATACGGTTTCTGTCGGTGAAAAATTTACATCAGGTTCAGGACGAAGTTGATCACCTGCATTTTGCTTCCAGTCTTGTGCAAGTCTGATTGTTGTGTTTATCCACCGACTTTCACTTTGGATTAGATGCGGGAAATCGGCTAATACAAGGTATGTGTTCAGGTTGTGACCATATTGTTTTGGCCAATCTTCCCGCATTTGTTGGAGCAATAATTTATGGTAGATATCCTGGTCATCAACGACATCATATTCAAATTGGCGACCATTCTCAAAGGCGTGTTCCCGCAATGTTCTATGGCAAAATCCATGTATCGTTGAGATTTGGGCATTATCAAAATTCTCCAAAGCTTCATGGAGGTAGAATTGTTGCTCATCAGGAATTGTTGCACTATTCAGTTTTGTTTCGATGGCGTTGCGTATCCGGTCTTTCATTTCGCCGGTTGCTTTTTCAGTAAATGTAACAACCAGAATTTGATCAATTGAAAGGGGTAAAATGGGGGGATTTGCACTGGCGTTTCCAATCAATAATCGAACGACTAGCTGTTCAATCGTATAGGTTTTTCCTGTCCCTGCTGAGGCTTCGATAATTGCATGTTTATCAAGCTCTACTTGATCGGGATCCGTGAGGGGAATTATCTCGTCGTTTATTCTGGAACCATCATGCATAATAATATCATTTAGGAAATAAATTTTATTTACTGTCTGTCCATAAATGGCAAAAAGTAAAGCGGTCATTCTTGGCTGCTAATCCGGCTTATTACTCAGGCAGGAATGCCCGAGTTACTTTTTCTGCCTCCAAGCTAAGCACATAAGCCATTTATGGACAGACACTATTTAGAAGCTTTATCTTCTCGCGAAAGACGCGAAAAAGCGCAAAAAAGTATAATAGCTCAAAACATCTTCAAGTTACATCCTATCGCTAAAAAAGAACTTAATCCGCATTTTATATTCGAGACGGTCGTTGGAGTTCATCCGCCGCGGCGTGCTGTTATTTTATTTATGAAAAACCACAGTCCCGCTAAGCGGTGGCAGTGAACTCCAACGAACCGTCCGGCAATTAATGTTGACCCTAAAATGTTTAAGTTTCAAAGAAGCGACTATCAAGGCCTCCGATTCTCGGTCTTGGTTAATATAAAACGAAACTTGGTTTCAGGTGTCAGGTTTCAGAAGATTGAAGATCATTAGCACGGGTTTTTGACACCTGAACACTGAAACCTGACACCTAAAAAAACTTTAACTTTCAAAGAAGACTTTTTAGTTTTTAGACAATTCACTATTGAATATAAAATAGCTAGTATATGTTAGTGTATTGTTTTATTTATATTGAAATATTTATTACAATCAACGGCCCCGCCGCAACAAGCAGCGGGGTATGACTTTCAATGAAAAAATATCGGACTCGACGCAGCGGAATATTGTCTTGACCAGTCTGAGACAGCTTGCCACTGGCGAGAGTGCTTAATGAGCACGGCAACCGTCGGGGAATTAAAACTCACGAGTGGGATTAAATAAACTGCTATGAAAACGTATGCCCACAAGTGGGATTGAAAATTATTAACAGGCAACAATAATGTCAACAGATGTACTGCATGATTCTCCATCTGAATACTTGAGTATCAATGGGAAATTACAATCTATAAAATGGAAGATTGAGAACAATGAATCCTTGGACTTATTGTCAGGGATCGCCGAGCTTGATGCAATTTTTGGCAAAGGGATACGATATGGATCAGTGATTGAATGGGGGCTTCCTCAAGGAAGGAATGGACGTATACTGCCTATTCTTTTTCTGCGACATAATATTCCGGCAACAGTCTGGATTTATCCTGATAATGGTATGAATATTTACGCGGCAGCCTGGGCGTCTCATGGTGTTGATTTAAGACGAATTTTATTTATTAAATGTGACGATCCTGTCACGAAGCTTAAACCTCTGTTTTTGGATGATGCATTTACGATTATCGTGTTGGATTCACCTAAAAAATTATCTAGAGGTGCACTGTCTTTTATCTCTGTTCAGGCAAGAGAGAATCAACAGATTGTATTTTTGCTTCGACATTTCTTCTTAAGCTCAAAACGTGGCAATATCTTTGCCGCAGTTCGGTTAAATGGATCGCAGGACCGTCGTGGTTTTTTCACTGTGAATGTTATTAAAGGAGAAATAAAAACAAAGATTATATTACCGGAAGAAAGAGTTTTTGGCCAGTGAGTAGTAAACCGTGAGAAGTAAGAAGTGATCAGTAAACAGTAAACAGTGAACAGTGAACAGTGAACAGTGAACAATGTCGTAAAGAAATATACTGGATATTTGATCCTTGATTCTGGAAATGAAAGAAGAAGTAAATAGGTAAGTGTTCATAGGTGTTTTGGTTTTGGGTGTCAGGGGAATAAATAATTTGATGAGCTTAGATACAATGGAACTAACCTGGATTATGCATAAACTTTCTATTGCGAGTCATTATATCATATAATATCAACGAGTTATAAAGTTATTCGGGTTCGAAATAGTTTCCACCACGGCGGATTTTCAACACTGTTTCTGTACGCGAATAATATTCATAATTCTCTTCACGAAACTTTATGCATAATCCAGGCTAATATGGTGTGTTTCGATGTTCCCAAATTGATTTTAACCCTGAACCCTGAACCCTGAACCCTGAACCCTGAACCCTGAAACCTGAAACCTGAAACCTGAAACCTGAAACCTGAAACCTCCGAACGGTTTACGCAAATAGTGAAAAGTAAGGAATTGTAATGTCCAGTCTAGAGAATCCAGTATCCAGTATCAAGTCTCAAGCATCCAACATCCAGCATCCCGTATTCGCGGCGCTGTATTGCAGAGAAGAGTTAACCGATGACACGGTATTTTGTTTAACGCCGTGGGTGATGCAGTGGTCAGAGGATATTTGGCTATTCGATATAACGCCATGCAAAACGTTTTGGCATATGCAAGCAGGCAAAACAAACAAGAATATTTATGAGTTATTTTCAGAAGTTCTCGAAGAATATTTTGGTACTGACTATCTTTGTGTATTGGCGTGTCATCCCTGGCAATGTTTAATCTTTCTTGATTATCTTGGAGGAATCAACGCTCGCGGAGTGTACTTATTGTCAGAGAACGAAAATAGACAGCGTTATGAGGTGATTCCCTGGGAACCCTGGTTCAATTCCTTATCGGTTCTTTCTAGACATTGCGTTCACCTGAAAATGAAAGGATTTGATGAATCGCTATTGCGATCGAAGCAGGGTCAGTTGCGGCGTTTTGTTGAACGAATGAACTTAGCCGGACCGTTTGCCCTTAAACAGGCTGAAAATGCAGCGATAAAACGACGCTTCTCCGGTTGGATGGGGCAGGTTTGGACCTGGACATTTAAGGGTATTTTCACAGAAGACATAGCAAATTGTAATTCTCTATCATTAATTGATCAAAAAATTTCACTGGATCAGTTTCCCTGGATTCCATTTAATGCGAATCATCATCCAAGTGTTCAACGGCTCTTAGAGTATCCAGTGAATCAATGGGACGTTATTGAACCATTGCTTGTTGACGACTTTACAAAATTGTGTGGTTTGGGTGAATGGAGCAATCGTGAATATGTCAACGTAATTCAGTGGGATGTCATGCTATATAGTTTAAGATCATTAACCATCGATATTTCGTTTCGAAATCCATATTCTCTGCATCGGGATGCGCCCGAATTCACAACGGTTCTATATCAGGCTTATTATGCCTATGTCGATCTAATGGAGTCGTTAAAAGCACGCGACGACGATCTGGATTTACCCGAAGATATTCCGCTGATCTCGTGGAGTGTCGTCATCAAAGATCGTCTTTTCCTTCCAGATAATATTATGGAGTTGATTTGTGTCAAAGAGAATGACATCGACATTGAACGAATTTTGACATTACAGAATAAACTTCCACATCATTTGGAGGCTTATACACTTAAACCTGATTTCTGCCCTGAATTATCATTTCAAGACGAAATCATTGGTCATGTTGCTGAACCGGGTTTTTCTATTGAACAATGGCGGGAGGCCGCCTTTACTAGACCGCTTTTCTTTTATAAACATCCTGTTCCATTCACTTGCTCAGCAGGTTCGCATCGAATTTTCCTAGAAAGAACAAGTCAGAATTGGTGGCAAAGTGATGATTTAATGGCTGCTATCAGAGATTATTATGTTGTCGAGGAAGACGGCAAACTCATATGGGCTTTTCGTGATCATTCCGGAAGCTGGTATAAGCATGGAGTTTATTCGTAATCTGATTCTTTTCATAATCATAATCTTCGATCTTAATCTTACTCATAATCAGGACAACTATCCACCACAGATTGATTACGATTACGAATTAAGATTATGATTATGAAAGGGAGGGCATTTACTCCTGAAACCCGACATCTGTATTAAATATTCAAATTTGGGATTAAATGATGTTTCCAAATCAACAATCAAAAATCAAAAATAATAAATCAAAATACGGTTATCACGAATGGCTTTGCAAAACGAACTTCAGCTTTCTTATCGGTGCGTCACATCCGCATGACATTATTTCAACAGCGCTGAAGCTTGGCTATTCATCGCTATGCATTAATGATTTTGATGGGGTTTATGGTATCGCACGAACGTATCGTGAGTTGCAACATCTTACGTCAGATGGTGATCGGAGTAAACTGAAAATCAACTACGGCGCGGAAATTCATTTTACAAAGGATCATAATAAGCCGGTTTTACTCCAGAACACATTGGTACTTGTTGCCAAAAACTTAGACGGTTATACGAATCTTTGCCGGTTGTTGACCCATGCCCATCGCGATGGTAAAACTGAAGCAACAATTCCATTAGATGATTTACTGAGGTTGAATGTTAATGGTTTGTTTGCTATTCAACCAATGCGCGGGCTTGTGCGATCTGGAAATATCAACAAAGTTGTTCTAACTGACTTGTATACTCATTTTAGTGGTGAATTTTATTTTGCGATCAGCAGACATTTTCATCGATCTGAAGATAAATGGATTCAGCCGACGATAAAACTGGCCCATGATCTTGATGCAAAATGTCTGGTAAGCCAGGATGTTTTCCTTCATCGTCGTTCGGAGAAAAGCATGAGTGATTTACTACATGCGATCCGGACGAATCAGACATTGGATCAAAGCAGCGCTCATTTTTTTCCAAATGGCGAACGGTGTTTTCAGAGTTTAGAAAACCTTGACCGATTTTATGCGGATTTGCCAATTTTTGATGATGCAATGAGACTGGCCCATGATCTCAATGAGCAATGCACACTGTGTTTATCGCAACTCCGATATCACTATCCCAAAGAGATGATACCCGAAAATGTTTCGCCTCAAGCCTATTTGGAGCAGTTAACCTGGGAGGGCGCCAAAGAACGGTTTGGTGAGCCGCTGCCCGAGAAAATCCTAACAACTCTCACTCATGAACTGGACCTGATCGAGACATTGGAGTTCGCCGATTATTTCCTGACCGTATGGGATATCGTCTGCTGGGCCCGATCACAGAATATTCTCTGTCAGGGTAGGGGATCGGCTGCGAATTCGGCAGTGTGCTTTGTTCTTGGAATTACATCTGTTAACCCGACATTATTCGATTTGCTCTTTGAGCGTTTTATCAGTAAAGAACGCGGTGATCCGCCGGATATCGATGTTGATTTTGAACATGAACGCAGAGAAGAAGTGATTCACTATATTTATCAGCGCTATGGTCGTGATCGCGCGGCGATGGTGGCAAATGTCATTACCTTTCGTGGTAAAGGCAGCATGAGGGCTGTGGGCAAAGCGCTTGGCGCCAACGACGATCTGTTGGGGCAGATATCACATCTGGCAAGCAGTAAGTTTTTTCGTCAAAGTGGTGCTCAGAAGATTATCGGCAAGCTGCAATCTGACATTTGTGATGACTATAAGATTCCGGATGATTTTCCATGGAAAATATGGGTTCAGTTATCGGAGAAACTCAAAGGTTTTCCTCGGCATTTGGGAATTCATTCCGGCGGATTTATTCTGTCGGATAAATCATTAAACCACCTGGTCCCTCAGGAACCGGCGACGATGCCGGGTCGAACCATTATCCAGTGGTCTAAAGACGACGTTGAAGGATTAGGATTTTTCAAGATAGATATTCTCTGTCTCGGGATGCTTACCGCTGTTAGAAAATGTTTCGATGATATAAAAGAGAAATATGGCAGGGCCTTGACCCTATATGGTATCCCTGCTGATGATCCGGCAACCTATGCTATGATCCAGAGAGCGGATACTGTGGGCACATTTCAAATCGAATCCCGGGCGCAGATGTCTATGCTCCCCCGTCTGCGGCCGCGGTGTTTCTATGATCTGGTTATCGAAGTGGCGATTATCCGTCCGGGCCCGATTCAAGGCAAAGTCATCCACCCTTACCTAGCACGTCGTGAAGGATTAGAGCCGGTTACCTTTCCAAGTGAAGAATTACGGCCCATTTTGACCCGGACATTAGGGGTTGCCATTTTTCAGGAGCAGGCGATGCGTATTGCTGTGGCCGTGGGTGATTTTACGCCGGGCGAAGCCAATGAATTGCGCAAAAATATTGGTGCATGGAATATAAAAGAATTTGAGATGAACCTCAATCCATGGTTAGAAAAGTTGCAACGTGGTATGAAGCGTAATGGGCTTAATCAGAAGTTCATTGATGAAATTATGGGACAGATGCAAGGCTTTTCTCATTATGGCTTTCCTGAATCTCATTCGGTTTCATTTGCACTGATTGCGTACACATCGAGTTATTTAAAATGTCATTATCCAGCAGCCTTTTTCAATGCCATTCTCAATTCACAGCCTATGGGATTTTATTCACCTCATGCCTTACTGCAAGCTGCAAATCGGGATGGTGTCAAAATTTTACCTGTATCAGTTAATTATTCAAACTGGGATAACAAGCTTGAAGAGATATCGCAAAGTAATCGTCCGAATGTTTATGGTATTCGTCTCGGGTTTCGATTAGTGAGATCACTGTCAAAAGATGCTGCCGAAGAGATTATGCGTGTTCGCCAACGCATTGAGTCTTGGACTGACTTCGATCATTTTTTGAATACCGTGAAACTTCATCGTGATGATTTCACTGCATTGGCTTCAGCGAATGCGTTTCAGGAGTTTGATCTCAGTCGATCCGAGGCTGTTTGGCAAGCCGAAGCAGTGCCGTTTAAACCGTTGATTGATGTTGACGAAAAAGAAATAGAGTGGCAGCCGGAAAGCAAGATGGAAATGGTTCAACGCGATTTTCGCTCCTTTACGACCTCACTTGGAGATCACCCAGTTACGATCATTAAGAACGAAGACTGGCGTTATCAAATCCCAGTAGACAGATTGGTCTCTTCTGTGAATTTATTGTCGAAGCGCAGGAATCAGCGCTTATTTGTTTTTGGCATGACCCTGGTCCGACAGGCACCGCCATCTGCCAAAGGCATGGTTTTTATCACCATGGAAGATGAGACCGGATTTATTAATCTCGTTTTCAGTCCCGATATCTATGCGACGTTTTACGAATTAGTCGATCGCCAATCTTTCCTATGCGTCGAAGGCACCCTCCAAAAAGCCAATGATTATCATTCAATTTTGGTGAATAGAATTATAGGACAGGTTAATTAACGCAAAGACGCAGAGAAAAGAAGTAAACGGGAACGGGAAGAAGAAAGAGTGTTTTTTAATAATCTTTAACCCTTTGCGCCTCTGCGTTTCAATAAATGCCTTACAACCCATTCACCACTCTATGAATCCCATTCTTCAATAATTTCATTCCAAAGTTCAGGACTAAGCCCAGTTTTAAATCGCTCAATCTTAGATATGTCAACACCTGTGCTTCAAAGATTGGGTTATATTCACTAACTGCCTTACATTCGACAATCACCAGCTCATCAATAATCAGATCAATCCGCAATGGGTTACCCAGTATATTCCCTTTATATTCTATGGGCAGGGTAACTTGACGTTGCACAAGTAATCCTCTTTCTTTCAGTTCCCATGAGAGAGCTTCTTCATAGACACTTTCCAGTAGTCCCGGACCGCCAAGTGACCTATGAGTTTCAATCCCACATTCAATGATTGTTCGGCTTAATTCGTCTTCTTGTTTCAATTTCCCCACCTCCCTTTGTGTATTATAGTTGTTGAAAAATGTGAAAAAGTCAAGGCTGCATCATTAATAACTAACGCAAAGGCGCGAAGGCGCAGAGAAAAGATGGAAAAAAAGAAGTTTAAAAAATCTTAAAACCTTTGCGTCTCTGCGTCTTTGCGTTAAAAAACAGTTTCTAATGCATTTTTGCTCTCTTCATAAATTTTATTGGGTGAATATAGGAAGTATATTGGTATTATGAAAAATATTGTTGCTATAGATGACCACCAATTATTTCTTGATGGGCTTAAAGGTCTTGTTAATTCAATAGATGACTGGAATTGGGAGGCTGGATTTACAGATGCACGGAAATTTCTGAAGCAGTTGGATACATTATCAGTAGATTTATTACTGCTGGACATTTCTATGCCTATTTTGAATGGATTTAAGGTGCTGGCTGAATTACAGAATCGAAATCTACAAATACCAGTGATTTTTCTAACCAGCTTAAAACATCCGTTGCTCATTGCCCGATTGGAAATTTCTGGAGCAAGAGGTTGTATTTTGAAAGAAGATTCAGTAAACGATCTGCGTGAAATACTCAATGAAGTTCGAGGTGGAGAAGAGTTTTGTATGAGCAAATCATTGCAGGAAATTGTAAATCCACGACTACGATCATTAAGTCCACGCGAATTTGAAATTCTTGATCTTATCGCAAAAGGATTCCTGAATAAGGAAATTGCAGGCCAATTAAAGATTTCTGAGGGTACTGTAATAACACACAGAAAACGTATTAAAGACAAGGCTGGTGTATGCAATGCTGCTGATATGGCAACTCTTGCTAAAGAAATGGGCATTTGTTAATCTGCTGATTAACAAAATCAGCTTTTCCCACATTTTGGTCTTTTCTTTTCTATGACGATGAAACTTATATTCAGAATAGCATTACTACAGCTTCTTTTAATCCAAACAGGGTGTTACCATAAAACTGCTACTGAGGACTTCCTGCTTCTCCAATTTTCAGACGTTAAGTTTAGGATTGGGGATAATCTTCACTGGGCAGAACCAAACTTGGACGATTCTACCTGGAAGAAGTCTTCACTTCCGCATTTTTGGAAGAATGAAAATGTGCAAATTCCCCAAAACGAATTTTGTGGTAAAGGTTGGTATCGAATAACGTTCGACCGACCTGATAATCCAGACAAAACCAATTTGGCATTTTATCTGGGACGAAGTTTCACAATGACCGAAGTGTATTTTAATGGTCATCGACTTGGTGCAAACCTACCATCCATGAATGATAAAAATGTGTTTTACTATCCAGAATACTCAACGCCAATTGTTTATTCTATTGATGAAAACTGGTGGAATGATGGGAAACAGGTAATCGCAATCCGTCAATTTTTGAATAATAATATGGGAGGTATTATGGATTTCCCAATTGGAATTGGGCTTGACACCAAACTTATCAATCATCGTACAACATTGAGGACCTATGAAATTATTGTTCAAATAGTAAATATAGTTTTAGTGGCGCATTGGTTATTGATTTTTATTTTATTGGCACCTCAGGAGAAAAGTCGTCCTGGATTTAGAACAACTCTTGTTTTTCTGGGATTAACTCTTATCGCCTGGATTCTTTTTTTCCCTGGATGGAAAATCCCCATTTCTAAAACAACTGAGTTAATCTTGGGATTCACTGCGCAATTTGCACTGGCTGGAATTATATACTGTATACCGCTGATGATGTATCAATTACTCGAAATATCTTACCATCGGCGTATGGCCATTTATGCTGGACTAATACTAATTTGGTTTATTCCTGGATGTCTTTTTAGATATTTTTTCCCTGTATTCATAATTAAGATTTCAATCTTCTATTGTTTCCCTCTTGTATTGATTTTTGGATTTTTTTATTGTATTCAGGCGTGTTGGTATAGCTTTAGGGTAAAGAATCAAGATGCAATTTATTTTGGCATAGGCATTACATCTCTTATGATTTTCACTGGATATGATATCTTGCAAGGATTGGTTCCTATATTTTCACTACACGATAAATGGGATGTACCAATTGGCAGATATGGTGATTTGATAAGCCTAACTCTGATAGGCCATTTTATCTTCATTAATGCGTTAGGATTAGGGTTGCTTCTAAGGTTTCGTGCGAAACAGAAAACAATCACTAATCTATCTAATAAAGTTATTTCTGCTGAATCAACCGAACGTCAACGAGTATCCAGAGAACTTCACGATGGTATTACACAATCATTACAAACTCTGAAGATGCAATCTGATTTGATTCAGTTGGATAGTCATGATGATTCAAAATTTAATTTAAAGATCAGTTCAATCGCTGAAGGTCTTGAGACCGCGATTGGTGATTTACGCCAGGTTGCAACTAACATGAGACCGATTGAAATAGAAAAACATGGATTTATAAAAGCCTTGAAGCGATTTGTTGATGATATTAGTACGAACACCTCAATTGAGATTAAGCTTGATATTAAATCAGATATTACCTTGTCGGACTCCGCTGAGAACCATCTTTATCGAATGATTCAGGAAGCAACACAAAATGCGATTAAACATAGTAATTGTCATTTTCTTTCAATTGCTATAGAACAAAAAGCCGACAAAACGTACTTTTATTGCGAGGATGATGGTGATGGATTTACCATCGATGAGTTAAATAGTGCATCTGCGTTTAATACATTGAAAGAGCGTACTGAAATACTTGATGGTATATGTAATATTCGCAGTAATTCAGGCGAAGGTACAACTATTGCAATCCGCTTTTAAGGGCTCACAAATAAATAATTTGGATAATTTCGCGCTCAGATTAATGTCAGATTTGTTCGATCGGAATGGCGAAACTCTGTAGGAATATTACCATATTTCAATGTTTTTCGACGTTTGGATCGGGCAAAGTATGACGTGAAGACGAGATGCGAAAAGTCCAAGTTATTTATTTGTGAGACCTAAGTGATCCAGGATTATTTATTTTTGCTTACTTTTTATGTATTCAATTCCCCCCCCTCCTACCCGCATTACTGTGAGAAATGCGGGCTAATTCGTCCTATCCCCTATATCGGATACACGAAGTAGTGGACTATTAACACACTCAAATATTATCTATCCTTAATTATGTAATCCAAGGAAGTAAAATCCTTCCAGCAAAAACAATTGTTTGTTAACATAATAAAATTGAAATAGAAAGAGGATAGAAATGAACACTCACATATATAAAATAAAGCGGGCAATACAATGGTTTTTATATTCTTTGCTAATACTTACAATTATTCCTTTTGAGATTGTTCTGGGTGCAGGTAATTGGCCGGGTATTAATAACGGAGGAACGCGTACGAATTCCAGTGATGTTAATGTTGGTAATAATCTACAACTTCAGTGGACTTATGTTATGGACCCGCAAAATGTAAATACTTCAAAAACTTCAACAGGCACCTATAATGGGTCCTTTCGTTCTAAAAATATAGCTATAAGGGGAGGACGTATCGCCTTGCTGGCGCCTCAGGGGGCTGGACAAGACTTTGTTTTTTTGGATCCTGGCAAAAATCTAATCTCATCCTTTCCAACAACATTGTCAGAATCAACCGGGGCAGAGTGGAATTCTTTTGGGCAGGAAGGGCGCGATACACGTAATGGTCAATTTATCGTATACTGGCATGCAAACGGTAATATTTATGCCCGCACATCAGGAGATGCGCAAAATGTATTGGCGACGTCTAAGGGATACCAGGCGAGCAATGGTAGCGAAATTCTCTCCATCGTGGGGAATCAGCAGAGCAGCAATCGGACGGGATATTTTGCCATGAATGATAATTCTGCATGGATTTTTACGACTCCTGGCGGGCACCCGGCCAATGGTGTTACGGCTAACAGTACATTTTATATGTCTCCTCTTGATGATGCCTCCGGCTTTTCTACTATAGAAATTGTACCAACGTTTTTGGAGTCCCATCTCTTTACGTGGGGCAATCCATTTATTGTTGACGGCAATCGTCTTTATACCTTAGGTCCTGCAAGTAATGATTTTGAATGGCTGGGGACCTATATAATGGCCTACACAGTTGTAAATCAGGGGATGTTAAATGGCGAAGACACACCTGATTTTGTGCACACTAATTTAAATAGTTTTATTGCTAGAGAAGGGGATCTAAACGCAAGCCTCAAGCCATGGTGTGCCGGGAATAATGAGATATATGTGGTTGCGGCTGAGGCTGGCAGTAATGGTCCGAATTCATTTTTCATCGATTTTTCTCAACCCCTGCGCTTAACAGGTATTGATAGGAATTCGGGGGCTGACTGGGAGTTGCCCATTTCAATTTCAGCGCCAGGTTTTGAACCCTGGTATTTTATGCCTCAGATAGCCTACGCAGATCGCATCTCAACCCAAAGTGCTGAGTATGTTGCCGTAATGCTCCCTGAAGTGAGTGGGCTATTAAATTTTCCACGTCCATATAATACTAGCGGTTTTCATCAAACCCGCATTTCGGTAGTTAATGCGACGACTCAGAATGAGCAGTGGTCGTACGCATATGCTGCAAACGAAACATCTCCGTTGTGGAGTTATCATTGTAATACCAATACGAAGATGTTGATCGCAGGCGATGCACTCTTTGTTGCCTATGTAAAAACAGCAGTAGACATTGATGAATATGTAGATCTTGATGAGTTTCATCCACTCACGCTGTACATTGACCGGTTTGAATTAGTCGATGGCACGCGAACATCGTCTTCCTTTGCTCTAGGAGAAAACGCTAATACTATTCAATTAGACGATTTTGCTGCCGTTGATGGTAAGTTGTACGTACTGATCACGAACAAGGAATTCGTTCTCAATACCTCTATGGTTGGTGGAAGCCAGATTCTCGCATGCGTCGGCGATGGTCCGGCGAATGGAAGTTCCATTACTATGGAAGCAGGCAATTTAAGCGTTGCTGAAGGCGATCAATCAGCGACAGTTACTGTGCAGCGTTTTGGTAACTCTGCCACACCTGTATCTATAAGGATTTCAACTCAAGATGATACAGCCATTTCAGGAAGTGATTATACGCAAAACGTGAGTATTTTGACATTCGCACCCGGAGAAACGAGTAAGCAATTTACTGTTGATATAATTGATGATGGTATAACTGAAGTGAATAAATCATTCGATGTTGTTCTTGATCAACTGATTGGCGATGCAACACTTATTGAACCGTCTAATACTCAGGTAACTATTTTGGATAATGATTTTGCTGATAGTATTGAGATATCCAGCGCATTATATACCGTTGGAGAAGGTGACGGTCAAATAACCGTGGATCTGTTACGATCCGGGACCGATTTATCAAATCCTGTGACTGTGACAGCACAAACTTTAGAAATGACCGCAACAGGCGGATTGGACTATGTTGAAAAAACGGAAGTAATTACGTTTAATTCTTTTGAGACAATAAAATCCTTTATTATTACAATAAACGATGACTCTCTTATAGAGTCAGACGAAGACTTGATCATTCAGCTAAGTACACCGACGGGAGGGGCCGTATTGGGAATACAAACCAATTCTCAATTAGTTATTCAAGATAATGACAATAATAATAGCGGTTTGAAACTACATTGGGCGATGGATGAAAACTCAGGTATCACATTGAGTGATAGTTCCGGGAATAGCAATGTGGGGGCATTTCAAGGTACGCCAACCTGGGGACCGGGAAACATCGGAACTGCGCTTAACTTTGATGCCTGGGGTGAATTGGTAACCGCTGCAGGTGATCAGCCATCACTCAATCCGACATCTGAAATAACTCTGGCAGCCTGGATTGATCAGAGTGGACAGCTGATCATCTGTAAAGGAAGTGAAGAACAACAATATCATCTAAAAGGAGAGTGGAATGGTATCACCTTTGGGGCCAAAATTGATGGTGTCTGGAGAAAATACAAGGGAAATATTGTACTGAATAATTTGCCACAATGGCGGCATGTATGCGGTACCTATGATGGTACAACAATGCGGGTTTATGTTGATGGTGTGGAAATTGGATCCGGACTGGCTATAACGGGTTCTATTACTGCTAGTTTGGGGGATTTAGCAATTGCTGGCCAAGCTAACGGTGGAAAAACCTATGTGGGAGGTATAGATGATGTACGTATCTATGATCGGGCATTGAGCGCAAGCGAAGTTCTTGGACTTGCAAATCCTGTCATTGCCAATTTAGCTCCAACTGCCAATGCCGGAACTGATTCAACATTTAGCGAAGGCACTTTGGCTACACTTGATGGTAGTGCTTCATCCGACCCGGATGGTGACCCGATAACTTATGCTTGGGTACAAACTGCTGGAACTACCGTGAGTTTATCCAATAGTAGTTCTGCAACCCCTACATTCATCGCTCCACCTGTTATCGTGAACGAGGTATTAAGTTTTCAATTGACCGTAAGTGATCTTGAGCCACTTACTAGTGTTGATACCGTAGACATTACGATTTCGCCAGTCACTCCCGGAAGCTTTCAATTTAACACTGCAAGTTTGAATGTTGGAGAAGGTGCCGGTGCCGTTCAGGTAAATGTGGATCGGGTTGGTGGTAGTTCGGGAGCTGCATCGATAAACTATATGAGTAGTGATGGAACTGCGGTTTCAGGTTCGGACTATTTGGCCGTTACAAACACACTTGTATTCGCTGATGGAGAGACAAGCAAGACTATTTTCGTTTTCATCACGGATGATAGTGTTCAGGAAAATGATGAGGATTTTGTGATCACTCTGAACAACGCCACAGGAGGTGCAGGTATAGGTATACCCAATAGCACCAGTGTGACTATAAATGACAATGATGGTTTAGCTACCGGCCTGCAACTGCACTGGAATCTTGATGAAAATGGTGGGACGACAGCATCCGATTCTTCAGGCAAAGGTCATAGTGGTAATTTTCAACTTTCACCGTCTTGGGTGCCTGGTGTAATAGGTTCAGCGGTAAATTTTGTTGCTTGGGGTGAATTAATAACAGTGAATAACCACTCAGATTTGAATCCCACTACTGCGATATCTGTTACTGCCTGGATCGATAGTAGTGCTCAGTTGATTGTTTGTAAGGGGTATGAACGTCAGCAATATCAGCTCAAAGGAGAATGGAATGGAATTACCTTTGGAGTAGTAATCGACGGTGTGTTCCAAGACTATAAAGGTATTATACCGATTAACAATTTACCGCAATGGCGGCACGTGGTTGGAACTTATGACGGTTCTACCATACGCGTTTATGTGGATGGAGTGGAAATTGGTACCGGCAAAGCCGTGACAGGCGTCTTGACGCCCAGTGCCGGTGACTTTGCTATTGGTGGCCAGGCTACAGGAGGCAAGAGTTATACCGGTGCCATTGATGACGTTCGAATCTATGACCGGGCCTTGAGCGCTACTGAGATTAACTCTCTAGCAAATCCTATCGCTGTCAATTTAACACCTACTGCTAACGCCGGAATTGATCAGTCCGTTGATGAATTGACACTGGTCAACTTGGACGGTAGCGCATCGTCCGATCCGGATTTTGACCCGATTACTTTTTTATGGACTCAGACTGCTGGTACTTCTGTACAACTCTCTGATCCATCTTCTCAAATACCCTCATTTACATCTCCAAATGTATCTGCCACAGAAGTATTGACTTTTCAACTCACAGTAAGTGATCCAGAACCGTTGTCAGATGTTGATACCGTCAACATTACTGTTAATCCCATACTGGCGGGCAGTATTCAATTTGCCGTATCCATTCAATTAATTGGTGAAGGTGACGGAACTGTAGTTATCACCGTAAATCGTTTGGGTGGTAATTCGGGTGCGATTAGTGTTGATTATAACAGCAGCGATACTGTTGCTGAATCAGGACTTGACTATGTTGGTCAATCAGGAACGATTCAATTCGCTGATGGTGAAATTAGTAAAGCAATTAATATCTCCATTACCGATGACATTGTAGAAGAAGGTGATGAAGATTTTCTTCTTTCCCTGAGTAATGCCACTGGTGGTGCGACGATTACTACACCTGATATCATCACTATAACAATCCAGGATAATGACGGTCTTTCAAATGGATTGATCTTAAATTGGGCATTTGATGAAACTACAGGAAACGTTGTTGCAGATTCGTCAGGGAATGGTAATCAGGGCACTTTTTTCAATGCAGTATCCCAGGGGACAGGGGTAAGTGGATCTGCAGCAGTTTTTGATGCATGGGGAGAGCTTGTTAAGGTCTCCAGTAATTCAGCCTTGAATCCTGCCACAGCAATCACACTGGCAGCCTGGATTGATCAAAGTGGTCAGTTAATCATCTGCAAAGGAAGTGAACAGCAGCAATACCATCTAAAAGGCGAGTGGAACGGCATTACGTTTGGTGCAAAAATTAACGGTGCCTGGAAATTCTATACAGGCCTGACTCCGATTAATAATCTGCCTCAATGGCGGCACGTTGTTGGGACCTATGATGGATCAACTATGAGAGTATATGTTGATGGAGTTGAAATTGGTACAGGAAAAGCCGTGAGCGGAATCTTAAGCCCAAGTTCAGGTGATTTTGTCATTGGTGGTCAGGCAACAAGCGGAAAAAGTTATATGGGTTCGATCGATGATGTCCGGGTATATAATCGGGCATTAAATTCAGGTGAGATAAGTGCTCTATACAACAGTTTCCCACCAATGAACTAAATTTTATCTGATCGATTTTATAAGTGATATTAGATCGCTGATATGTGATCATATTGAATGTCATGGCAATTACGAAGTAGACCACCAAATGTGCTGGCATCTTACGATGCCTGATGCATGATTCCTGTACGTTGTCTACTTCTGTGCGCGGAAATCTAGACGTCAAATCTCCAAGGCGAATAAGATCGGTTATCCAGCGCTTTCAGGTAAGCTTGCAGTCAAGCGTACCAATATGTCGCCACTTCGCGGAGGCTTTCTTTAAATGCATTGCTTCGTTAGTAAGTAGTTGCAGTAGTCACTACAGCTAAATACTTACTGCCTCGCAACTACATTCAAAGAAACCCTTCACAGATTCAGGTTATAGCTTTGAAGAAAAATATACCGTCTAACCCGGATTTCTCACAATACTTCTGTTACAAAAGCGAATATCACCCAAATTTAAAGTCTTAACTTGTCTCGCGATTCTGCTTAGCAGAACTCGACACACTATTATCCACTCATCTACGTCAAACCATTGAATATAGGCAATCTAACCTAATTAATTCACGCGATTCGTTGCGAGAGCACTTAACTCGCTCATAATAAGGCGATTCGTGAAGTCGAACTAAACGTATTATTTGGGCAGAGATTAGGGCTCGCAGCAGAATACTGATGAATTATTCAGGCTAGCAGATGCAGAGGACCACAGTCCTACTATGTTATCTATTTGATCAAAATGTTTTTACAATCATCAATCAAAAAATTTTAAGTTTATAGGGAGCGACACCCGAGCCTGCTAACGCAGCCGCGATTAATATAAGAGGAAACGTTTCGTTCTCGTCGTCGTTCTCGTCCTCGATTTTCGGTTTTTCGAGGACGAATGCGAGAACGAGGACAAGGACGATTTTAACTAAGTTTCAAAGGAGTAACTTTCAAGGCCTCCGATTCTGGGTCTCGATTAATATAAAACGAAACTTGGTTTCAGGTGTCAGGTTTCAGAAGATTGAAGATCATTAGCACGGGTCTTTGACACCTGAACACTGAACACTGAACACTGAAACCTGACACCTAAAAAAAACTTTAACTTTCAAAGAAGCATACAATAGTCTGGCTACAGGACTATCGCTATAATTTTTCAATAAATTCGTTTAGTTTTTTGAATGAAAGGCAAAATTGAGTAAAAAATGATTTATATATCATAGCCAAGCATTGACCCATGTTGCAATGAATTGCGGTGTCGAACACGCATTCATTCTCGACTTAAAATCTGATCATCGGGAAGCTCCAAAATTATCAATATATTATGTGTCATCACAGTCAAAGCGTTCAATCGATAAACTTAGCATTAGCCTGATTAACTTGTACGGTTTCGTCTCGAGAGTGCTAGATCAATGAGTTATGAATATCGTTCGCGTGCAGGCTTCCAGCTCGTAGAGCCTACAGCTCGGAGAGAATCGTGTTGAAAATCCGCCGTGGTGGAAACTATTTCAAGTCTTTGGGTTCTTCATAACTCGCTTATATGAACTAAGATATGCGCACGCAGTAGAAGCCGGATGAATTAGTCAGGTTAGTATTGAAAAGCAATTTCTTTTGAAATTTTGGTATGGCTTCGTTTTTCAAAAGGCAATTGCAGAATAGGCTAGCAGTCTGTCGGACTTTGAAAATCGTTGCGAGAAAATCGTCAAATTGAGAGCATTTTTGTCCAAATTGAGGAATATATTGCGCCCCGTGGGATCGACAATAATTTGGACCAAAATGCGGTTTTCGCAGTAGATTCTTCCAACGTCCGACAGACTGCTAAATGGGTAAAAACGTCGGCAACTGGAATGAACTTTTGCTAGTTGAGATTCTGCAAAAAACGACCGGTATGTCAAGTCGTAGGTGATCCCTATGGTTTCTATTTGAGTAGCACCATTTATGATATTTTATAATTTTCTAGAATGTTCATTGAATAGTTCGACAATACTCGCCATGTTTCTTGACCAAAATTCAATAACATGTCAGCATATACGCTTCGTAAATTCTACCCAAATGGAATCCATATAGGAGAAAAAAATGAAAAATATTGTCATAAGATCAACGATTCTGGTTTCAGTGATTACTCTCTTGAGCTCGATCACTGGTTGTAAAACTATTCGCATGGAAAGTATAGTAAAAGTAGGTAAACAAGGATTGGCTGCGGCTATGTTGTCCGATGACCAAATGGCTGAGATGGCAAGTAGGGGAATTATAGAGATGGATGCAAAGAACACGCTTTCTCCGCCAGGGAGTACCTACTCCCAGCGTCTGGTCAAAATTACTAAAAATTTCACTGAAATTAATGGAAGAACATTAGACTTTCGAGTCTATGATCAGAACGTTATCAATGCATTTGCCATGCCTGATGGCAGTGTTCGCGTTTATACGGGATTAATGGATATAATGACTGACGATGAACTACTCTTTGTCATAGGCCATGAAATCGGTCATGTTGCCAAGGGGCATAGCCGCAAACGATTCCAACTCGCATATAGCACCTCGGCCTTGCGTGAATTGGTGAACGATCAAGGTGGCATGTATGAACAGGTTGTGTCCTCAAAATTTGGTGATTTTATGGAAAAAATAGTCCACTCGCAATATTCGCAACACAATGAACTGGAGTCGGATGAGTACGGACTCCTAACCGTGCAAAAGAATAATCGTCCAAAAATCGCCGCGATTACTGCTCTACAGAAGCTTGGCTCCTTAAGCAAAGAGAATCCTCGCATATTTCAACAATTGTTATCCAGCCACCCTCAACCAGAAAAGAGAGCGCAGCGCATCAAAGAAATTAAAAAATAGTCGTCGGTACATCTTTTTCCCATACTCGATTTCCACTGCACGAGTGTGGCAAATAGTAATTTGGTCATTCCTGGCTGAATAACGTGTACTTAGCCAGGAGTAAACCGCGTTACTTTTACGTCAGCCTAAGAGTTTCCAGAGGCGCTCACGTTTTGCATACACACTCCCATTGAACTAACTTTCTGAAATTTAGATGGCTACAATATGTTGCTATCCGGCATATATTTACTGGTATAGATATTGCGCCCGTTCGCAGGTAATAATTGTATTCCTTCTAATAAGGAATAAAATCCCTGAATCAATAATTTAGAAATTACCAACTATACCGACAGCCATCAGGTTTTCGACAGGTTTCTGAAAAATTGTTGCCTGAAATGAATAACGAATGTCGAAAAACCTACTGCTTGCAGTATATTTTCGCTATCCTTTACATTTGAACTTATCACAGAAAGGAATAATAGGTATGCATATATCCCCCCAACGTCTCATTTTAATTCTGTTATCAACACTCGTCCTGTGTTCGGCCACTTTTGCGAATGATAAACTATTGGACCTACTGCTTCATAAAGGAATCGTAAACGAAGAAGAGTATAACAAGTTAAAATTGGAAAGTGAAAAAAAGTTTGAGCTCAGCTATGATAAAGGCGTCAATATGGTTGCCAGGAATGGCAAATTTAATTTTAAAGTTGGCGGGCGATTAATGTTTGATGCAGCGTTTTATGATACGGATAAAATAGAATTGGGCGATGGCACTGAAATTCGTCGGAGCAGGATTAGCGTTAGCGGAACCATCTCCGACGACTGGGAATTTGAGGCTGATTACGATTTCGCAAATAATGCAGTCAATGTTAAAGATATATCAATTAGTTATAATGGATTTAATGCCGTAAATATTAAATTGGGAAATTTTAAGGAACCCTTTAGTCTGGAAGAAAATACCAGTTCCAGATATCTCACCTTTATGGAACGAGCATTACCCAATGTCTTTGCGCCTGGACGTAATATAGGTATCGGAGTGAACAGTAAACTAAAGTCATGGACTTGGGCTGCCGGGGTTTTTGGTCAGTCGGTCGGTGATGAGCCCGATGATGATGAAGGTTATGGTGCTTCTGTTCGATTAACTACAGCACCCATGGATGATGATAGGCGCGTCTTGCATTTAGGTATTGGCGCCTCCTATCGTGCGCCTGATGATAAAGATCGTGAAGTCCGGTTTCGGGAGCGTCCGGAATCGCATAAATCAAATAAGCGCCTAGTGAATACCGGAACAATTGCCAATGTTGACGATTATACTACGATCGGGCTTGAAGCGGCTCTGATTTTAGGAGCGTTTTCACTTCAGGGGGAATATATTAAAACCCGGGTAGACCGAGAAAAAAACTTCACGGATGTAGATTTTTCCGGTGGTTATGTTTATGGCAGTTGGTTTATCACTGGCGAGTCCAGAAATTATAAGTCAAAATCTGGAAAATTCGGTCGCATCAAACCATTGGTAAACGCCGGGGATCACGGAGGTGTCGGTGCTTGGGAATTGGCAATACGATATAGTACCCTCAACCTGAATGACAATGTTATAAATGGCGGAATTGAGGAAAATACAACTATTGGACTCAATTGGTATCTTAATCCACAGCTACGTTTTATGACTAATTTTGTGTATGTCAATTCGGAGAAAGGTGGTGTCCATGAGGATCCTCGTATCTTTCAATTGCGTGCTCAGATCGATTTTTAATTTTTCGATTGATTTGAATCAATAATTGATTTTTTTTAATTTAAGACCCTAGCCTGATTAATTCATGTGATTCGTTGCGAGAGATCTTAAATCGCGTAAAATAAATGAGTTATGAATATCATTTGCGTGCAGGCTTCCAGCTCGTAAAGCCTACAGCTCGGAGAGAATAGTGTTGGAAATCCGCCGTGGTGGAAACTATTTCGAACCAAAAAATATTTAGAACTCGTTGATATTATAACGACTCGCAATAGAAAGTTTATGCATAATTCAGGATAGGGAAAAATGATGATATTTTTAAAATAATTTTTTAACAGAACAACCATGAAAACAATTAATCATTTTATTTTGATAACTTCAATCTGTACCTTAACGACTACTGCTTTTGGTCAGACAGACTTCGGAAATTCAGAAAATCAAGAACTCAGTCCACCGGTAAAAACCACTTTGACAATTGGTCGGGTAAGTCATAACCCCAAAAAACACTATAGACGTATGACACCGATTGTCTCCTATGTATCAAACTTATTGGGAGACTTTGGTATTGATGAAGGAGACGTGACACTGGCGTCTGGTAATCAGAAAATGATTTATTATCTAAAAAAGGGCAAAGTAGACTGGGTCACAGAAACAATATTTTCAGGATTATTATTTTGTGAAAAGACAGGGGCAGAAATTATTCTAAAGAAATGGAAAAAAGGAAACCCGGATTATTATTCGGTATTTATTACTAAAAAGGGCAACGATATTAACACTCTAGCCGACCTTAAAGGGAAAGTTATAGGCTTTAACGATTCGGGATCAACCACCAGTTATTTCTTGCCGATGGCAATTCTAAAGAAACAGGGGCTGGAGATGGAATTTCTTTACTCATCAGAGGATAAACCTGCTGCCGGAAAGGTGGGCTATATTTTTACTGGAGGTGACGAGCTGAATGTGGCATCCTGGCTTCATATAGGATTGGTCGATGCTGCAGCATTCAGTAATGAAGACTGGCAAGACGAAGGTGACACTCCTCCCGTTTTAAAAAAGAAACTAAGAATATTTCATCAATCAAAACCTATGCCTCGTGCATTGGAGATTATTGGCGGACATGTGACGTCAGATGTTAAACAAAAAATAAAGGAAATTTTGTTGGAGATACATAAGGACCCGAAATCCCAAAACACGCTGCTGGATTACGATGACACTAAAAAATTTACTGAAATTTCGGTTGCAGACCAGATGGCAATCGAAGAAGCGAAAAAAATGCTTGAATATATTCGAAATGAAGTAGTTATCGGTCTATGAAGCTAAGGCTGAAACATAAATATACACTGATAATCCTTGCAACGATTTTATTGTGTATTTCCTTATTCACCCTCTTTACTTATTTAGAATTCAAGCAATATACTCACCAAAACGCATCGTTTACCACTGATCTCCTTGAGCAAAGTTTAAATGTACAGCTTGAACGACGAGTCAATCAATTGACTGCACTTTTGGTGGAAGCGCTTGTCAACCCAATATACAATTATGACCTGGAAGAAGTCAAATATTTTACTCAAGCAGGGACTTCAGAAAAAGATGTTGTATTCATTGTCGTTTTTGACAACAATGAAAATGTAATTTATGATTCGACAAACGAGATGTCTTTTATGCAATTGGCTATCACTGATGAAGATAAGAGATTCAGGAAGTCAATTGGCAATAAAAAAATTAAAATTATGTTTTTCGATGACTATGTCGATGCTGCTGCCAATATAAAATTGCAGGATAAATTATTAGGTTCAATTCATATTCGATTATCATTGGATTCAGTCAAAAACGATGTGATGATAATGAAAAACGAACTTGTCGAAAAGAGAGAAAAAGTAGAACGCGAAATATTGAAGTTAGTTCTAATACTGACTGTTGTGATGGCCTTTATTGCCAGCATCACTGCAATTTTGGTTTCAAAAAATTTGTCCAAGCCCATAGAGGCACTTTCATATATCACCCATCAAATTGGCAATGGTATCTATGACACTCCCTATCCCAAAAATAGATCCGATGAAATTGGCGAGTTAACCGACTCAATTAAAAAAATGGCCCTGGACTTAAAAACTACGACGGTTTCGAAGAATTATGTTGACAATATACTAACCTCGATGACTGACATTTTAATTGTTTTGGACGGTGAGCAGAGGATGAAAAATGTTAACATCAGGGCATCAAAACTATTGGGATATTCAGAAGCAGAGTTGCTTGGGAAAGAATTCTCCATAATACTGGAAGGTGAGGAGCATGCGGAATTATGTATCAATGAAATAATTAAAAAAGGGCCGATATTAAACCAAGACCGGACGTATCTGACAAAGGATGGACAAGCAATACCGATGTTGTTTTCCTGTTCGACATTGATGAAGCAAGATGGTTCAATTGGTGGCGTCGTGACGGTGGCCCAGAATATTACTATACGAAAACAGATCGAAAATGATTTGTTAAAAGCCAAAGAGCAGGCAGAAGCAGCAAATCTCGCAAAAAGTGAATTTCTTACGAACATGAGTCACGAACTTCGTACACCGCTGCATGCAATTCTCAGTTTTTCCGACTTCGGAATTCATCGAATCGATACGGCCGGACAAGACAAGCTGCTCAATTACTTCAGTAAAATTAAAATGGGCGGTAATAATCTTCTTTCATTGGTCAATGATCTTCTGGACCTGTCTAAACTCGAATCAGGAATGACTGATTTTCGATATAGCAGTGTTAATTTTGAACATCGATTACTTCTTATAATTGAAGAATTTCAGTTGCTAGTTGCACCGCGCAATATTTTAATAAACTACAATAAAAATGATTCTTTCCCAAAAATTAGGCTTGATCCTGACAAAATTTCGCAAGTCGTTCGAAACTTATTGACTAATGCGGTGAAATTTTCACACGATGGAGATATTCTCAACATTCGGTTAGTTCAGAATGATGGCGTCATGAGATTAAGTGTTGAAGACCGGGGAATGGGGATACCTGAGGATGAACTGGAATCCATTTTTGACCGATTTGTTCAATCAAGCAAGACCAAATCCGGTGCCGGCGGAACAGGATTGGGTTTAGCAATTTGTCGGCAAATTGTCATTATGCATAACGGTCGAATCTGGGCCGAAAAAAATACAGATCATGGCTCGACGTTTCACTTTGAAATACCTGTGGCTTAAGGATCAATTGGCCCGCTTTTCTTGAAACTTTGACAATGAATTAGCAACAACTTTATTCCTCATTTCGCAGAATTGTAATTCTCCTGTAAATCTATGTCTTCGATTAAACGGGTGAGGCGTTTACCGATAATTGCACTGATGTTAAAGTTTAGTTTGGCGATGATATAAGGGAAGAATTTTAAGTCGTTATTAAGCGTGTCATAATCAAATTTTAATGCCTCAACCCGTGTTATCGCTTTTACGTCTGCCGTGCGTTCGGCTGCAGTAATATAGCTGATTTCACCGAAAATCTGGCCTGCTTCTAATTCGGTGATTTTTTTGGACTTATTTTCATTTTGGCGAATGATTTCAACCTTGCCTGATACGATTAGGTACATACTGCGCATCACTTTATTCTGTTCAACCAGTAATTCACCTTTTTCGAACTCGGTTAATTCGGAAATCAGTATTGCCTTACGTATCTGGTAGTTTGACATGCCATAAAATAAAGGGCTTTTTTCAATGATTTCTTTCTGAATCGATATCGATAAAATCTGATGAAGTCCGACCAGACGCGTCCGTGACATAATGATTGGTGTAATCAATAGATTTGCAAAAAGAGCAAAAATCATGGTTGCTGCTGACAACGCGCCAAACTGAGCAATAACCGTAAAATTTGAAAAAAGAAGTACGCCGAATCCCATAGCTAAAGAAATGCAGGTGGTAACAATTGGTGATGCTTCTTCTCTTACCGTGGCGAGAACAGCTTCTCCATAATTCGAGGTTTTTCTGCACAGTTCGTTATAGTGTGATAAAAGATGGATGGTGCAATCGATCGAAATTCCAATCGCGATCACGGCAACCATAGCTGTCCCAGGATTAAGAGGGATTTCTAAAAAGCCCATCGTTCCGAACATCAGGATAATCGGAATCAAATTTGGCACGAGTGAAATGATGCCGCCTTTAAATGATGTAAACATGATTGACATAACAATGAAGATGACGCAAATGAGAATCACCAAAGACTTTATCTGCGCAACTATTAGAGTTTCCGCGGCTTCATTTACCATTAAACTTTCACCAACAACGAAGACTTTTAGATCGCTGCCGACGATATTTGCCACCGCATCTTTCAATTCATTAATGTGCAGATTTAAGCGGTGTGAATCGCTGACATTATGACGAACAATAATATTTGCACGCTGATAATCATGACTGACATAGCCTTCCAAATCACGTCGATGAAAAAGAAGAAGGTACTGCGCAATGAGATTTCGTTTAGCAGGGGGTTTGAAATAGTCGGGATCGCCATCATGGAATTCTCTGTTTACAAGTGACAGGTGATCTGCCAATGAAATACTACGATCAAAAATTTCTTGTTTCTTCAGAAAGTTTTGAATGGCAACCAATTTGTTGATGTTCTGTGGATCTTGAAATGCTTTGTTTTTTTCTGATACCAAGGTGATATAAAAGATTTTCATACCTGCCAAGTCTTCATGGAGTGTCTGGGTATCTTGTACTAGTGGTTGATCATTTTGAAAATAAGAAATTGGATCGTTTGTCACTTTCAATTTTGAAGCATAGTAGAGGAAAAAGACGCATAATATTCCCATAGTAAGGAGTGTCAAAATAGGAAATTTCTGGTTGGTGAAATTAAACATTTTGACAAATAAACCTGGTAGTCCAGCATGGTGTTTGTCGTTATCAGATTTTTTATTAATATTCGGTTTCAGAGCTGACAATGCTATCGGTACAATCACTATGGTAATGATGCCGTTTGCTATTATTGCGATTGTGCAGGCGATCGCAAAGTTTTGAATAAGAGAGATCGAGTTGAAAATATTGCTGGCAAACCCTAGCGCTGTGGTTAGAATGGTTAATAATATTGGAACTGCCATATGGTTCATCATAAAACGGGTTGCATCTACGGGGTCTCTCTGTTTCGTTTTGGAAAGGTAACTGAAGTAGGTTGACATCATGTGGGTGTCTTCAGTTGAGCCGATCACGATGATTAATGATGGCAGCATCGCGCTGAGAATATTTAAAGGTATTCCGGTCCAACCCATTATACCAAATGTCCAGATAAGGCTGAGGCCCGATGTCAGTAAGGGAATGAATGCAGCAATCCACCTGTTTAGGAAACAAAAAATCGTGATTGACAGTACCAATACAGATATGGGGCCAAGAACTATGAGATCGTCAAAAAGACTAGATTTTAGTTCCGTTATTATGCGTGATTCCCCGATATGAAACACCTCTTCCATATCGGATCTGGCGGAAGCAATAATTCGCTCAAAGGCATCATTTACCTTACGCTCAAACCCGTTGTCACCCGTATTGGGTTTTAGCGACACTAATAGGGCGGTAACGTTACCGTCCGAAGAAAGGAAGTTTCCAACAATCAGCGGATTATAAAGCGCATCTGCCTTAGCCGACTTAATTGCTGCCGGATCGTTTAGTGATCCTGATAATATCAGTGAAGAATCAATCTGTCCATCTTTTCCTTTGACACGCCGAAGATTGAATAGACTATCCACCCGTGATACAAAACTGAGTTTTTCCAGCGAAAAATGCAGTTTTTCCAGAGCAGCCAATTTTTTCGGTGACCATAGTTTATTGTCACACACGTAAATCAGTGTTTGGTTTTCTGAACCAAACTCATGAATAATCTTGTCGTAAATCTGAATATCAGGATTTGATTCAGGAATTAAACTGGTGAAAGAGGTGTTAACGTGCAGTTTTGGTAGTCCTAAACCGGTTAATAGCGTAATCATCACAATCAGTGTTAACGCTGCTACCCGATGAGTTACTCCAAGCATGAGTATTCGTGAAAACATGTTTATTCCGTGGTTGTAATTCGTGATGCATTTTCAACAAGCATATCATCAATTGACTTAATATGACGATTGTTTAGCAGCCAGTCCTTGGTAAATAATTCCGTTGGTACGTAATCGTGTGAAAAAACTCTTCGATTAATTTTTATCAGTGATTTGTGTTGTTCCCGGTGATTATCCATAAGTATCATATTTCCCCGCCACATATCGCCATTGACATTTGTTAGATCACTATGAGTTTGACGTTTCATCAGGTGGTGATGAAAATCAAAATAATCTGTACGAATGATAAGGTTGTTGTCCTTCCTGATAAAATGTTGACGTTCACTGTAGTTCGTATTTGTTTCGGAAAATTCTTCTTGGGAATAGGCATTGACGACGTAACAGTTTATGTTGTCAATCTTACGATCTTTAACTCTTACATATCTAAAATTTGACATAAATTCCCCGATCAAATCTTCAATTGTGAAGTCTGTACCCAAAAAATAGCTTTTTCTGCTATCAGCAGAACCTGATTTCGTCATTTTTCCCAGTGCGGGTAAATATATACTGCTTTCATTTAGACCTGACCGATAACAAACCCCCAAAACTGCAACTCCCTGAATTTCAGAAGGTGTATCGAAAACCAAGAGATAGCTTAGAGTGCCATCTTCCGAAGTACGTGAATACCGGCGCAGTTTTCGTGTTTCTCGTTTGCCCGCCCGATCCATTAGGATAATGGTTTGTTCTTCAAAAATATACGGAAAAAGCTCGTGTCGATTGAAAAATTCATCCATTATCATTGGTCCTGTTAATGTTCCGGACCGCGTCGACAGGGAATTAAATAAGAACACTGACACTATGAGAATTTGGAGTGTGTTATATTTTATCATGAATTTTAAGAATTTTTGATATATACTGAAGACTATTTGGTTTTTTATTTACGTGGTCAAAGCACATTTACATGTCCCGCGCCTACTTTGACACGAACTCCAAAACCTTGCAAATAATGATTTTTTATCAATTTAACCGGCTTCGCCGGAGTTTTTGTCTGCTTAGAATACAATGGCTACTAGACAATAGAGGTATTAAACTCAAATTTTAACGTGGTAATCTGACGGAGCGCCTGATTGGCAGAGCCAATCTTTGGAGTGCGGCGATTTTTCGCCGCTTTAGAATCGCCGGAGATGTTTAGAAATCATGGCAAAATTCTGCCAATTATCACAAAGCGTTTCCTGCAAACCAGGCATCTCGTCGCTCAGCTCCAATTAAAAGCGGCGAAAAATCGCCGCACTCCAAAGATTTACTCCGTAAATCAAACCTGTCTGTTAAGTCAACGTATTCACTAAATGGTACTTTTGTCGCAATTATAGCAACTTAGAATACAAATCCCTATACAATAAATTAACCGGCTTTGCCGAGGTTTTTATCTGCAAATAGTAACGACTAAGAATACAAACAAGTGCTTATACAATCAAATCAACGCAAAATTCGGATGGGGTAAGGTTCGTAGTCCCGTCTTTAGACGGAAGCCTCAGATGAGCTTTAGCGAGTCAATAGTAGCACGCACTCGCTGAAGCGTCGGGAAAACTTCCGCCTGAAGACGGGACTACAAACACACGCTCCTCCATGACAATGGTTTCATTGAATATGTATTTTTTTGACAATAACAATGACTTAGAATATAAACCCCTATACAATTAAATTAACCGGCTTTGCCGGAGCTTTTTCCTACAAGAGTATAGGTTTCAGGTTTCAGACGTTAAAGACATGCTAAATTTTATAATAAAGATTGGCCATTCCAAGAATAATAGTAAATGAAGGAAAATGACTTTGGACTTGCCACCGAAACCTGAACACTGACACCTGAAAACTGTTGCCATTTAGCAACTTAGAATACAAATCCCTATACTATCAAGTTAACATTTGACTGCCGTTTCGCAGTAAAATACTGAAATGCCCGCTTGAAGGCGGTACTCCCAACTCGTAAAATAAATACTCAGTGACATGGTTTTTTATTTATTAACATGATTTGATATTTCTCTGGCGATCACTCGACCAAATTGCTCGTATAGTTTGCTCATTTCTGAAATAGTATTATCAAATCTGTTACCTATAATTGGTTTGGAACTGACCAGATCGGTTACTTCTGCCGCAATTGGCTTTTTCTCATTGTTCTTAAATAAACGCCATCGGGCAGAAAAATGAACATGATTGTCGGCATGTTTTTCAAACTCTAATATATTAATCTCTATATCAAAATCGCATTGGGTTTGATTATAAAATGGAGGAATAGACACATCAGCAGTTGCTAACAATTGAGATAAATTTCTGGATAGAACCTGGTTCATGTTTTTCCCCAAATTCCCGGCCCATTGATCGTATTCTGCCAATTCCAATTGATGTTCACCACTGCGGGTTACAATCTGTGGTCGTTTTAAATATTGGGGCAGTCGCTGCGAAATGATTTTTATTGATAATGGCTTGTTTTTGGTGGATATCTTAGCAAGGGGTTGATCTGAATCCATTGGATTGAGAATATAAAATTTAGTAGCTGGAGCTTTTCCGGAAATGCATCCAGATAAAATCACGACCAGGAATGATGAGGCAGCAAAAAACATTATTGTTTTATTATATCGAAGTTTCATTATTTATCTCCTGAATATTTTTTTCCGAAGATGAGCGAATTCGGATTGCGTTCTAACATTTCGACAAAAATGCGGATGGCCCTTGCTGTCTCGTCCAATTCCTCTGTTAGTTTATTAAATCGATATTGAAACGGTGAGTCAGGTTCAAGCATATTATTTAGGAGCGCGATGGTATCATCCGCTTTTTCCAGAGCTGCATTTCCAGATTTAACTGCTAACTCAAGATTTTTGGTTATGGGTTCAGCACGCTGGTCTAATTTTTGAGATATACTTTTGAAATTTTTCAACGATTCCTTTAAGTCATTCAGCGCTGTTTCCATTCCCTGAGATTTCATCAAATTGTTTGCGTCCTTGAGTGTCTCGGTGAGGCCAGATTCATTAACAACCTTATCGATGCCATTGATGATATTTTTGATTTTCGGCATGTTCACCAGTTTGATTGCGCCTTCAGCAACGCCAAGGATTTCTTCTGAAATATTCTCTATATCAAATGATTCCAGTTTCGCCAGGATGTTCTTAACGGAGGTCGCAGTCTGCTCAAATGTTTTGGATTTGATTGTTGGTATTTCCGGGTAACTTCCGTCTTCTTTTTTCAAATTTATTGGAGTGTGCGGATGCAGATCCAATTCGATAAAAAGCTGACCTGTGATTAAACTGGCAGTTTGCAATTGTGCCCTTAATCCTTTGTCAATCAAACGACCTAGTACGTCAAAGGGATTATCATCCAGCAATTCGTCACTTTGGTCCCGGCCAATAATTCTTTCAGGCTCAATTTCGATGAGAACCGGAATCTTAAATGTGGAATTGGCGCTGTTAAACTTCAGGCGTATATCGACAACAGATCCGACCTTAATGCCTTTGAATTCTACAGGAGCGTTGACTTCGAGACCTTTGACTGATCTTTCAAAGTAAAGAACATACATGATTTTTTTCGAAAACGATTCTTCATGAATGCTTTTGAAATCATCGTAAAGCGTAAAAATAAGTCCATCCAAATTTTCTTCGCTATTATGATCTTTGACATCTTGGCTGTCAAAGGCAATTCCTCCGTACAATAATGATTGAAGTGATTCCGTTTGTATCCTAATGCCATCCGCACCGACCCACACATCGATACCGCTTACATTCCAAAATCGTGTATTACTTTGTATCAATTCATCGTAAGGCGCTTTAATAAATGCGTGAATAAAAATACTCTTACGGTCACTACCAACTTCATGGCCGAGAACTTCTCCAGCCAAAAGCCCCTGGTAGTATATAGGGGAACCAGTATCAATTGATCCGAGTTTTTTTGCAAGAAGCATGATCTTTCGTCCAGCTTCATCGGCTTTGATAACCGGCGCAACATCAAGTCCGATAAAGTTTCTATGTGGAGCGCCTTGACCCGGTTCAATTTCCAGGTACACACCGGATATTAAAGTGCTTAAGTTCGAGGCCCCACGTAACGTTACACGGGGTTTGACAATCCAGAAACGCGTATCGCGGCGTAGAAACAGTGATGCTTCTTTTGAAATACTGACTTTTAGGATGACATTTGAAAAGTCGTCACTAAAATGAATAGATTCAACGACTCCGATTTCGATATCTTTGTATTTTACTTTTGTTTTCCCAGCCTCAATACCTGCAGCAGTTCTAAATGTGATGGAAATTTCAGGACCTTTTTCTGACAGAGTCTTAAATACGATCCAGCCGCCAATTATGGCGGTGACAACAGGGATAAGCCAAACCAGGGAGGGTCCCGATCTCTTTGTTATTTCGGGTGCTGGGGCTGAATATTCCGTAGTACTTTCAGTGTGTTTATCCATCTATCAGCGGTCTTTCAAGGTTGTCCCAGATCAGTCGGGGATCGAAACATTGAGCAGCGAATATGGTAATGATAACCATTGTTGAAAAGAAAATAGCGCCTATTTCCGGTATTACAGAGGACAAGTATCCAAATTTTACCATTGCAACCAGAAACGCCAGAATGTAGATATCTACCATCGACCATGCGCCAATGACCTCGGTAGCTCGATAAAGAACTGTATGATCCCGTGGCCGCCATGTCAGCTTCATTTTTACGACGATCATAAGATAGATTAACACAATCAATTTAAGAACTGGAACCATAATGCTGGCAAAGAAAACGATCATTCCCAAAGGCCACATACCATCTTCAATTAAATGTTTGACCCCACTTATAATCGTATCAGGGGCACCCATGCCAAATTGAATTATTGTCATAACAGGAAACGCATTTGCTGGAATCGAAAGTAGAAATGCAGCAACCACCAAGGCGCAGGTGCGACTGAGGCTGTTTGATTTTCTGCTGTGAAGTGGTGCTTGGCAACGTGGACAAGAATAATGAACGTGATGATCATTCCCAGGTCGCGAAACAAGCATCGAACAGATATGACAACTCATCAAATTTCGTTCTGCCGCAGTCCTGCCAGGCCTACTGTTTCCAGGATCAATAGTTAAAAGCGGCCATATAATTGATGGATCAAGATTGGTCCTCGCCGCTGAAATAATAATCAAAAGTACGCTAAAAAATCCCAGGGACACCCCCGGAATAACATCTGCAAGTTCAATCAGTTTGATAAATGCAAGCAGAAGCCCGAGCATAAACACCCCGAGCAGACTCCAGGGGGTCAATGCGTTTACCATTCGATATATCCGTGCCATATTCCAGGGTTGATATTGAAATTTTATTGGAATCAGGATATATAGCATGCCGCTGACAGTGAGAAAAGGAAACAAACAACTTGTCACAAATACCAGAATCCCCAGATCAGGCATTCCGTGCTGAATTAATGAAATCGTCCCTGAAATAAAAATAGTTTCCTCCAGTCGTCCTCCTGCTTTAAGCGATATAAACGGAAATAGGTTCGCCAAAATAAGCAGCATCAACGCGGTCAGATTTAATGCTAAACATCTATTTAGACTATTTGGAATGTTTTGATAAAGTTTGGCTCCGCAGCGAACACAAAGAGCTTTCCCTCTCGGCGGGAGCGGTTCTATTTTATGGAGATAATCACAATCATGACAGGCGATCAGTCCATTTGGGGCATCTTTGGTTGTTTTATCCAAGTGATTTATTTCAGTCATACAGTCATCATTCATAGATGAATTGTTAACTTCAGCTAATTCAAAAAACTTGCTGAAGAAGGATTGCTACAGAGCTATACCGGCCGCCATCAGGTTTTCGACAGGTTTTTGTAAAATTATTGCCTGAAATAAATAACGAATGTCGAAAAACCTACTGCTTGCAGTATACCCCGGATTTATCACAATACTTCTGTTACAAATGTGTATATCGCATAAATTCAAAGTATTAACTTGATAGTACAGGTAGTGTATTCTAAGTTGTTGCAAATTTGTTGGTAATAAATTTCCAAGATATCTTGAATAAGGAGCATGTCCCGTTTGTAGTTCCGTCTTCAGGCGGAAGTCTCCGATGAGCTTTAGCGAGTCGATAGGTGCCATAAACTCGCTGAAGCGTCGTTAAGACTTCCGTCTAAAGACGGGACTACGAACCTTACCCCGTCCGAGTTTTTCGTTGATTTGATTGTATAAGCACTTGTATTTTAAGTTACAATTGATGTGAGACGAAAGCCCCGGCGCAGCCGGTTAAATTTATAGTATAGGTAGTGTATTCTAAGTTGTTGCAAATTTGTTGGAAATAAATTTCCAAGATATCTTGAATAAGGAGCATGTCCCGTTTGTAGTTCCGTCTTCAGGCGGAAGTTTTAGGAGAGCTTCAGCGATCCTGGGTTGAGATGTCCTCGCTGAAGCGTTGTTAAGACTTCCGCCTAAAGACGGGACTACAAACCTTACCCTGTCCGGGTTTTGATTGCGT
>JAJFLO010000064.1 GCA_021772675.1 Verrucomicrobiota bacterium
CTAAAAGATAGGATTATAGTAAAAAACGATTTGGCATTAAAAAAATTCTAACTTTTTTCGTTTTTTACGTTCTCCACTAAAAATGAGTCAATAAAATGAAAATTGGAATTGACCGTAATACGGGGACCACTGAGTATGTACATCAACCAAAGGGTTCGTCACTGAAGTATTAAAAGACATAACCCTGCGAAGCTTTTTTACAAGCCCTCATATTTATCTCAAAAAACCGCATTTAAGGAAAAATTATTTTAAATGAATGATAGGTAATTTGATTTATTAGGTTATGCCATTTTATGGAATTATTCAAGGGGAATCGTGAAAATTAACACTCGGATTGCAGAGTTTTAACAGATAAAATAAACTTTTTGGCACTTGTCCTGAAATCATGTCTCAGGTTTTCTCAAATTACACTGATTTTATTAGCAATAAGAACACAGCATACCCGTGCTCTTCAAACGGAGTTTTTCAGAAACTCATCACAATCAAACTATTCCAACTCGAAATCAACGCATTCATCAAGACTGATTGTTGGCGGTCCTCTATCTCGCAGATCAATCCATAAATCACAATGTCTCAAGATCTTTTCGATAAGCTCTGCCTGATGTTTTTCGATGAAACAAATGACTTTCATTTTCCCGCCACAGTTGGGACATTTCAGGGGATCAATCTCATATACTCCCTGAATTAGTGCAGTTTATGCATAATGCAGGCTAACGCGTTTGATTCTGGCAAAACATGGCTGGGAACTTCAGATATCATAGAATCAATCTTTGGAAAGTACAAAATCTTTTCAGAAAAGACACCAATGATAGAGATCGGTAAAGCAATTCTAACAATACCTGTTTTAGTTAGTAAAGTTTTACTTACTGAAGTTAAAGAAGCAATGGAATCAGTATCTAACAGAGACCTCAGCAAATCGACAAAAAATAACTTAGAGGAATGGGAATGACGTTCAACGGTCTATTTGGGACATAGAAAAAAATGTGACATTAACTTTTTTTCTCCATAAAGGCTAAAGCCAACGTTCCTTCTACGATCACTTTTCTCCCAACATTCGCCTGTATAGAATACGAATATATCCTGCCAAAGTTGCGATCAGACACGGCTCGTAATTCTAACAGATCGCCAGGGTACGCAGGTTCTAAAAATTTTATTTTACTTGATGCCAAATAAAATAAAGTTTGTGAATCCTCAGCATTTTCATCGGCATTTTTAATTTGCTCCGTAAATCCCCATAGAAGACCGCTGGTCTGTGCGAGAGCATCGAGGATAATGACTCCAGGCATGATCGGATTACCAGGAAAATGGCCTTTAAAATACGGCTCATCTTCTTTGATTAAATATGTGCCTACAATTGATTTATCATATTTAAATCGAATAATTGATTCAACAAAAAGAAAAGGGGGGCGATGTGGAATTATTTCCAGAATATCATTATGATCGTAGATGATGTCTTGATTCATTTTGGCGATTACACAAGGCTCCTTAAATTATCAACATATATTTTTTGAAGACGGCCAGCAAATTGAACCGGTTTTTCGTCCTCAATTGGCAGAATTGGATGCAAATACTTGATATTAAAATTGAAATTCCTTACGGGAAAATAACTTCCAGGAGTTTTCGACATAAATGGCAGTTCACTTGTTATTATTACAGGAAAAATGGGTATGCCAGTGTCAATTGACAGCTTAAATGCCAGAGGTTTGAACGGCAATATTTTATTTGAATAACTCCTCGTTCCTTCAGGAAACATTAATAAACTATTTCCATTATTTAAAATATTTTTACAATCTGCAATGGCAGTGGGCAATTCCATATATGAGCTGGAATTCAATGAAACCATGCCTAACAATTTAGTCATTATATAATAAACGGGTCTTTTTGTATAAAAAGACTTCATTGTTGGAATTAAATTTTTGTGATATGCAAGAAGCAATAGACCGTCGAGTTTACCACAGTGATTGGCGACAAAAATAAAATTTTCAGAATTAGAAAATTGTTGATCCTTCAGATTACTTTTAATTTTATAAATTTGGTAAAAAGGTAGCAATGAATCAACGAAAAAATGTAAATAATGGTAAAAAATTGACTTAAAAAATCTCCTTTGAATACCAAATGGGTATGTTATAACTGTGCCAATAACGCCAAACAGAATTAACATAAGACCACTGATCCAATAACTGAGATAAGCTACTGAAAGAAATAGATACGTTAGAATTTGTGGACGTTTTTTTTGAACCATATTAAATAGAAATTGTTACAGCATCATTTCATGATGGATAGAGTAAATTTCAACGGATTCAGATTAATGATAGGCATCAATTAAAATTTGAATCGTCACTATTTCTCTCATATTTGACATTTACCGAAAGTGGTTCTGTGTTAAGTTAGTCGCTTTCAGTAAGCTCCTAGCAGATAATTTTTCGAAGTTTAGCACATACTGATTTAGAATGCAAATACACCATTATAGACTATGTCATTATTGTCTCAATAAGTCGGGCTTGATTCTTACTTTGTCATATTGTACTTTCTTTTATTTAACCACCTAATCATGCTTTCCGAGTGAGGTTATGAAGGGTAGAAATATTGATTTTTTCATGGCGTTTTGTTACTAACCTGCATTATGCATAAACGTTCTATTACAAGTCATCATATCACATAATATCAACGAGTTGTGAAGTTATTCGGGTTCGAAATAGTTTCCACCCACCACGGCGCGTTATAAACCACGGCGGATTTTTAACACTATTCTCTACGAGCTGGAAGCCTGCACGCGAATGAAATTAGTAACGGGTGTGCCTTTCATTTTACACAATATTTTTATGCATATAATCATTTTGAGTTGAGAGGTGGCTTAGACGCTTGAATCAAGCGTCTTTGCAGTGCGGTGATCTGGCACCGCTTTCATTTACCACACAGTGGTAGGAAGGATTACTGCACCACTCGATAAGCACCCACCTCTCATTTGCTCCACAAATTTATAAAGCGCAGCCGGGTCTGCGCACTCCAAAGAGCTTAATGCACTGGACATAATGTAATGTAAAATTTTTAGACTTTTTATTAATTTTTGATTAAATCTCTCATTATCTGGTTTCTACAACTATAAATAGTTTATTAGCTGTTAATCGTTTACAATCAGAATTTTAACAACAAAAAAGGCAGTTTTCATATGCTGAGTAATCGTGTATTTTCAAAGGCACACCTTTAATAACCCACTGATCTCACGCAATCTGATGACTCTTACTACAAAAGTTTATGAATAATACAGGCTAATTGTAAATGTGTATAGTTTTTAGAAATGCCCTTATCTTGCTCTTTGGAGAAGGGGGTAAGTCTTATGTCTAATTTGGCAAACGTGACGAGAAAACCATCAGGTTAGGAACGTGGAAAAAAATAATCATCCCAAAACTGCTTAATAATAGCGATTGTTTCCGTACTTTTCTGCTCAGAACTTAGTACTTGATAAATGTTTTCTCTTCCCTTTTCAAGGTCTTTCATGTAAAAGCTGAGCTTAAATC
>JAJFLO010000065.1 GCA_021772675.1 Verrucomicrobiota bacterium
TTGTTCTTTGCGTCCAAGTACTGTATCGAAGAACAAACAACATGCTGTCAAATGCTGACGATATGCCGATCGCGCAACCTTATGCTTACGAACGATGTTCGCGAAATAGTCGCGAAGATCCTCTGTTGTTAGTTCAGTTGGATGCTTGCCAGTTCGTCGTACCAACAATTCAACATTTAATCCGTAGGATTTCCGGGTTCGTTCCGACAAGCCGCGTACCACCATCTCGCGTTGGAACCGATCTCGAAGTGTATCTGACATGACTAACCCCTCCCTATTTTCCGAAACACATCATTGTGTCTGGGCCTTACAGGAATGGTTGTCAGAAAAATCGAAAAGTCAACGGTACTTCAAAGGAACGAGTAGAAATTCGGAGGAAAGTTGCGCGGAGCGCTTAGTTCAACGTCAAACTGAGGTATCCTGGCTGCTCATAGCGAAGCGGCGAGTATTCAGGATTACCTCAAGTGTCATGTTCTACATTTAATTTTTGTGTCCGCATTCCGCACAGAATGGTGCCTTCGGAGTTCGGAAAGGTTTGCTACAAGTTGGGCAAAATCTCCCATAATTTGATCGCCTAGGGTAATAAATGGATTCGTAACTTGGCACTTTTGTCCCGGTCAATTCAAAATAACGGCGTTCCATTTCTGTTTCGACTCCGAGCTTAGCCTCGGCTAAATTACATCCATTTTCAGCACGATAAGTTTTGACCGCGGTCACTGATGCATGAAGCAATGGCTCCATCGACTGCCATTCATCTTCGTCAAGCATTGGAACAATCTGATTTTCTCGCCAACTATATGCGTCGATAGGCATTTGATTTCATCCGTAGAACGTCCGGAATCACTCATCCTCTTGGAGCGCAGCGGAAAGTGGATTGAGTGCATTCGCTTGTTTGCATTTTTTGTATAACGTTTCTGGGGCGATATCCAAACCATTCGGCCAAGAAATGGTTCCTCCGTCAATAATTGCTTGCTTAAAGAATGATGGATCTGATAGAGGTTTGAATACTGGTCCTCGTATTAAGTACGGGGAAAAATCGATTTCCGCCTGTAAACCATCGTCAAATTTCACGTGGTAAATATACTCACGCTTATATTCGATACTTTTGACATCATTCATATTCCACATACGCTAGGCCTCCTCAGTCCAAAGGATCAATTTTCTTCAATTCTTTGTCGCTCATTGCTAGTTCCCAATTTTGAGCGATCTCACCACTATGTAAATCTACCCATTCCCTAACTAATTTTCGAGCCGTTCGTGAGCATAAATCACCCTTCGTCATATTCCCATTAAGATCGAAGACCGCCTTATTTCCTTGGTATTCTGCGTGAAAGTGAGGCGGGTTGTGCTCATCGTAATACATGCGTATGATGATTCCAAAAAATCTTGATATTTCAGGCATCGGGGTCTCCGTTGTTTTTCATGCGAACGATTTAGATGATCGATTTTCTATATAAGCGGCGCGAATATAGAAAATCAGATCTTTTTGTTAGGTTGTTGTGTCTCTTTTTTCTATTTGTTCTTTTTTATTTACAGGTAAAGAGTTATAAATCGAGTCAATTTCATTTTGGTTTGTAATCATGGTTTCAGCAATGAAGTTAATTAAATTGGCTAGCTTACTAGCAAGTTCAGAATTGTCTTTTAAATCCAATGTCCCTGGGTGCACCGCTTCGTTTCCTATAACTCTCACCGAGTCTAAAGCTTTTTGTACTTTAGGATTTAATCCATCTTGTACTAATGCTGCTATATCGGTGTTAATGTTTTTGCCGGGTTGCCCTAATTGTTTACAAAGCTTTTGGAGGCATAGTCTAAATAAAGCAGCTGCACCTCTTGGAGATTTGTTAATGATCGAACGTGCTTCTAAATAGTCTTCTTGAATTTCACTTTCCAAATCTTGATTTGGTAGGGGACAGTTCCCTTTTTCTGGATAGATCATGTTTTCTCCTACCCATATCGATGTTTTTCTACAATGTAAACATGTAGAGAAACTTTTTCCTTCTATTTTTGTATGGCTTTGGTCATAAGAACAGGCATCGCCCCACTTGAAAGTGGAGTATGCATTACAAAAAGGGCAATTAAATTTTGAGCCCCGGTGTGATGGATTTACGTATGGTATTGACATTTAATTTATTTTTTAAAACCTAAAAAAACGCTTTGCTAAGCGGCTAAAAATTGTTGGCTAAAATAGCGAGGAACGAGCAAAAGCCAACTGTTTTTTGCCCGTTTAAGCAACTTGTGTACGCCCGGCATGGGCGTGAACTTATAGGGTGAAAGTCCCTTGTAGGAGGATCACCGTAATGGTTAAATATAAAAGTACATTACGTCAACTACTAGCCAACGGCAAGGGCGTCATCGTGAGATGGGGTCTGAGCCGAAGCGGAGCGAAGACGGGCCACCCGAAGTGGTGGCAGTGACCAAAGGGAACGGCAACGAAGCCCTAGGCAAAATTGCGAGCCGACGAACAGAGCCGAACGCAGTGAGACGGGCTCCACTGATGTGGAGCAATGGAGTGTAACGTAATGGCAACCGAATATTAAGTGTTATTTCGCATTTTACACCCTGATTTTGAGTCATTTTATATAGTGGTTTGTTATAAAACCCTCTCGCTTATAGACATTTAGATGGAGGGTTTTATAATAAACCACTATATAAATTTTCACGTTCATCCAGATTAAATCATGAGAATTACGCTCAAATATACGAAATATGGATTATTAAATTATATACTGGCCTTAAGAAATAGTTCCGCGTTTTAAATTGCGAAAAAACAGCCAATCTCCAGATTTAAGCGAAAGATTTGACAATTAAGGCCGAGTCCCCGTGGCAAGTGAGCACCGCCGAGCGGAGCGAGACAGACGACCGGTAGGTCGCCCAAAGGGTGAAGCAAAGCGCAATCAACATTCATCACGAAGCCCGTTGCGGATCCTGGGATACGGTAAATGAGGCGGTTGTGCAGGAGTACCGAGTGTAACGAGATTGCTAACCATAGGTTAGAGCGACTTTGGAGCATCAACGTCAGCGATCCTTATCCGGGGAGATCTCCTCTCCTGTCCGCCATAAAGGACTATCGGGAAGGTAACAACCCGAGAAGGGATTGGAGAGCCGTAGCGAAGTGTAGACAGCCATAGGCAACTCAGCAGACGGCATAGTAGTCGCGCCGGCCTGTAATGGGCCGGACATGATGACCTGAGCAACGCGAAAGAGCCCGAGCGTAGCGAAGGGAGTGATACCGGGTAGCGGAAGAATGGCAACGTCTGAACCTGGTCAACGAGACCTTGCCCGGCTCAAGGATGGCCTTTGACGTCCATCGGATCAGTCAATTCTTGGCGCTGGCATGCTTGTCGAACCTGACCAGGAACCGCCCAGTGCGGACCCGCTTGCTGGGGTGGTGTGGAGGCTAGGGGGCGTGAGCCCCCCGGCTATCCGATTGGCCCTATGTAATTTGATACCAATCCAGCATGTTTTGCGGCCGACAATTGCCTTTTGTCGGAGGTTACAAACAATCCGGTATTCCATTCAATGGCACATGCGACATGCAATGCATCCATTGCTCGCAAGACATTTTTCTCCAGTAGCTTTGTAGATGTAGCAATTACTTCAGGAACTAGTTGAAGAATAATCACATCCTTCATATCGTCTGCGAGTTGTTTCTTTACCTCAATATAGTCGGCAGTGGTAATAGATCCTTCACGAACACGTCGATTCAAACCAGACAAAATTTCCGGGACAGTTATAATACTCACTGCTAATTGCGAAGTTTCAAGAAGGATACTTTCCACTTCAGCGGAGCCATGTTCATCAATATACCGTTTTGCCAATGACGATGAATCAAAATACACATTCATATGCTCGCTTCTCTATCCTCCAGAATCGCCGAAGAAAGATTTTTACCACTTGCTTTCAGGCGAATCCCAGGCCGCTTCCAAGAGAGGGTATTGGTATCTTGTCCAACAAACGGTATAACTTCCGCGACGGGCCTGCCGTGACGAATCAGAATTATTGATTCCCCGTTTTCCACCTCCGTGATTAAGTTGGATGCCTGCTTTCTAAAATCTGTAAAAGAAATCGTCTTCATAAATACCTCCTAAATTAATGTACACAATAATGTACATTAAATTGGTCATATACACAAGTGGTGATCAGGCCAAACGTTTCGCATAACCGGTTGGTAAAGGAGCGTAGCGTATTTACCAGTCCGTGTTGATGCGCTTGTTAGCAAACTTTAGCAGATAATGCATATAACTCAATCCATTATCGGTACATCATGCATTCCTCACGACCACATATTCATGTGGACTACGGCTCCAAGAAGCGCTTAATTTACAGGTCGGGGACATCTCAAGCGACCGCATGGTCATCCATGTCCGTAATGGAAAAGGCTCACGTGATCGATATGTACCCTTACCTGAAGCAACCCTGAAAATATTGCGCCGGTATTGGGCAACTCATCGACATAGCACATTAATCTTCCCAGCGGTAGGAAGAAAAGGGAAAATTTGTCTGTCGGAAACCAAGCATATGTCAAAACAATCTGTGCAAAGGGCCATTAAATTAGCCGTCCAAGACGCAGGCATCAAAAAGAAAGCACACATCCATACTTTACGCCATTCGTACGCGACACACCTATTAGAAAACGGTGTTGGTCTCAGATTGATTCAAGAATACCTCGAACACGCTGTTATACAATCAACACTTATTTATGTCCATCTCACCTCAAAGTCGCATGGCCAGGCCTATGAAAAAATTGATCGGATGATGGGCGATCTATAAACTGTCGTGCCCACATTAAGCGACATATGCAGCCGTTACGCCGAACCTTTCCTAAAACAATACGCGCATACTCTGAACAATCAGCAAAAGAAGGCACTCATTGATATCAGTGCCTGCCATACTGGAAATCTCGGCACCAGCCTCTATAAATGCAAGCAATGTGGTGCTTTCCACCAAGTCAATAACTCATGTGGAAATCGGCACTATCCCGGATGTCAAAATAACAAAACCGGAGAATGGCTCGAAAAACAATTACGGAATCTTCTGCCCGTTGATTACTTCTTCGAAACATTCACCATTCCATCAGAGCTATATCCTCTGGCATTATCCCAACCGCGTCAGCTCTACGATGCCATGTTTCAAGCATCGGCTGATGCATTGAAAGCCCTCGCATACGACGGAAAATATCTGGGTGGAAAGATCGGTTT
>JAJFLO010000066.1 GCA_021772675.1 Verrucomicrobiota bacterium
GCATAGGCCTTGGAAAATTGCGTTGTGTGATATTCATAACAACTTCTAAATTAGGCAGTTACTATTTTTCTGAAAAACTTTTGGACTTGGTGGACGCAAAATTACTCGTCCGTAGCGACCTGTTGATAACTCGATAGTATAGGTAGTGTATTCTAAGTCATTCTAATTTCAGATTTTAAATGAACTACCCCGCCGCAAGCGGTCGGGGTATCGGGAAAAAACCTTTAAATAGGAACGCTGCGAGCAGCGGGTATTAAACCCAAGGCTACGCAATAAATTTACAGAATCTCTCGATAAGGAGTGTGTGTTGGTTTGTAGTTCCCGTCTTTAGGCGGAAGTCTTAGCGATGCTTCAGCGAGCGTTTAAAAACATTGGATCGCTGAAGCTCTCCGGAAACTTCCGCTTAAAAGCGGGGCTACGAACGAGTTGCAATTAAATTTATAATATAGGAGGTTCGGAGTACTCCCGTTCATGAATAGGATTGATTTTGCCAATCATTGCGATAACAAGCTCCGGCGCAGCCGGTCAAATTTATTTTTGAAAATTAGATGAATCCATAACGTGTTTTCATAAAACAGATTGTGGCTTTATGAAAATTCAACATTTCAAAATTCGCCTTTTCGGGACTTACGCCGAGCTTATCTAGGGTGTCACTTCATGTTCTAATTCAAGGGTGTCTAACAAACACTGGCGAATCACTGTCTCGCAATATCTGGAGGCTTCTTTGCGGGATTCAAAGGCATCAAATTTTATGGGCTGATGACAAGTTAGTTTCACTTGTGCGTGTCCTAACCCCAGGCCATTGAGTAAGTGAGGTAGAATCTTTCGGGGTCCGTACCAGGCGTAATAGTCGCGGGCCTCTCGATCCATCAATTCGTCTTTGTAGTGTGTATAGGCAATCGTCACCGGTTGGATGGTGATAACCGGGTCTTCACATTTAGCAGACTGAAAAATACTGCTGTGAAAAGGCGCCACATAGGTTCCGGTTGAGGTAGTTCCTTCTGGGAAAAGAATCAAGTTGCTCTTATCCCGAAGACGCCGCTGAATTCGCTGTATTTGATTGTCGGCTTTCAGGCTCCCGCGTTCTATAAACAAGGTGTTCTGAAATTTGGTCATCAATCCAAAGAGTGGCAACTTAGCGATTTCTGACTTCGCTATAAATGCACCAGGCAGCACTGAACCCAATACAAAAATATCCAGGTAGGAGATGTGGTTCGAGATATACAAGGTTGGCTGCATCGTGAGCGGAATCCCTTCGACAACACATTCCAGATTGAAACATTTGAGAACTCCTTTGTGGTAAATCGGGATCAGATTGTTTGTACGAGGTGAGCGGATTGCCTTTGCTACTAGGAAAATAAAAACCAGAGTTAATGTCCAAACAATCAGTAACGTCAGGGAGAAGACGATTTTGAGCTTTGATACGGAAATATCCTGCTTCATAATGGATTCTGGAGCCAGAGTTCTTTGTTATCCGGATGAACGATGGCAATGCCTAACATGGAAAAATGGACATGAGGGCATCCGCTAACGGGATTTTCACCTTCCCTTGTTGTTAATGTTCAGGAATTGCTTCAAAATCCGAGCGAATAGTGCCGAACAGATTGTCCCTGATGATACGTTTTGAATTGTTGAGGATTCTCTTGTCTTAGTTTGACCATAATTGTCAATAATCAAACAATGGGGGCGTTGTTTTCCCCTGTAACCAGTTTATTTTAATATCAATTTTTTATCCAATAAACGTTCCCTACCGTATTTTTCAATGCAATGTATAAGAGAGATTGTTCAAAAAGAATCACAGCCATCCTCTTGAGATGGATTTTGTTTTGAAAAATAGACTGGCATCGGACATATTGAGGTATTCTCATCCAACAACCCCAACTAAAAAGAGTCTGTATTCAAAATGTGAGTGGCTGATAAAACCGACCCACCATAATGTTACAACTCTAAAACAAATTTGTGATCTAAAAGTACAGCCTTTAGCCTGGTAGTAACTCAAAATTGAGGAAAAAGTTAATAACTATGACAAATTCATTTTTTCAGGAGTAACATTGAATGCCTTAAGAATATTTCTCTGAGATTTTGAAATTTCACTCGTCAGAATTTTTCCATCAATTATACTGTACCGTATTTTGCTTAATTCGGCTAACGGTTCCCTGACTGTGTATCTTTCAAATAACTTGGTTTTTCTCATCATGTTGCTGAGATAACTATGCAAAATCAAAGCCACGAATTTGACAAAAACACGCCCATCAGCGTTATATGCCAAATACGCCCGCAACCTCTTGCCATCCAACTCGTTTTTCTCAACATCAAACATTTTTTCAACAATGTCCCTGCTTCTGTAGAAGTCCAGAATACTATCACAGTTATGAGTCTTTGAATTTGACAACAATAAAAAATAACCTGCTTTTGCTAAATGCTCCGAGATCGCTCTGGTATTGCGCACAATCGTCATACGTTTTCTGTTTAGTTTGAAAAATTTGATGAATTTATTCGGTATGCTGTCGCTACGGAAGGCCAAATATTCCTTCATTGATTCGAATTTTCTCGTATCGATTTTCTTTTCAATGTCCAGCAGTCCGGCCAGGAAACAATGGCGCTGGTCGATATCAACCTTTTCATTGTAGTAGATATGGATTTTAAATGGATTGCCGTCTAATTCGACTGATACTTCTTGGCGATAGAGAATTTCTTCATTGAACTTAAAAACGTTTTCCATTTTCCCCATATGTCGGCGATACTTCTTGATCAACTGTTTTACCAGTTTCAGGCTGAATGTCATTGGTTGAATGAAAGAAATTTTATCTTGCAGTCCGTTAAGCCGTGATATATTGGCCTTGCTGCAAAATCCCCTGTCGAGGATGAGAATAACATCTTTGATGCCAAAGCATTCCAAACGCTTCAGGCAATTGTTCAGTGTCGAAACGTCCGATATGCTGCCTGGATAAATCTGATAGTATAATGGTAATTGGCTTTCCTTTGTACATACAAGTCCCATATTCACCTGGGCCAAGTTGTCATCATCCCGGTTGTAACCCCACTCCACAAAATCAATACTCGTAGAATAGCTTGATATTGACGTTATGTCGAAATATACGCCTGAACTAGGGGAACATAGAGATATCCATTCGTCAAAGAAATCAGCTGCGCCCTGTTGATTCTCTCCCAATTTCTGATAGAGAGAAGAGATATCAGTTGAGTAAAGGCGGCGGACATTCGGCGCATGTTGTTCGCTCAGCCAATACGGATAGAGATACGAAGATCTTTCGTCACAAACAAAAAAATATGCCAAGTTCAGGACATCTTTAAAGGACTCTGGAAAGAGCTTTTCAAGCAACTGTATTAAACCAAGCTCTGCTGACACATGTTCCAGTAAAAACATGTTTCTAAATTTTTTGTGAAAATATCGGCAGTCTACGATTTTCCTTTCTTTTTTCGTCCCTCTTTCGGGCCAATATAAGTACGTTTTTGTCTTGCCTGCTTCTTTTCTTTATCCCAAAAGCTTACAACACGATATAGGTAAATATTCCCTTTAAATTTTGCTCAACAATATATGACATGGTAATAACCTTATTTAATAACGATTAAACAAGGTTATTTGGGATGCTTCACGCTAAGCTCGAAAAAGTAGTTTACACTTTTGTTAAAAAATATTCCTTTCATTTTAATTGAATATCGAATATCGAACAAGGAATTATGAATGACGAAAGAAAAAACTTCATGATTCTACATTCCTTGTTC
>JAJFLO010000067.1 GCA_021772675.1 Verrucomicrobiota bacterium
CCATTTAGACGCAATTGAAAACACAAAACTTTTCGTTTTTGACGGCGCCAACCGCAGACTTGCTGAACATTCAGTATTGCGTATTGATGGAACCGGAAACACCGGCATGGACCTGACACAAAGTGACGACGGATTTATCTCAGTGTTTTATACCTGGGATGGAAATTCCCGACTTGAGGCCTTGATGGATGATAACGGCAACCGGACGATATACACCTATGACGAACTGGATCGTAAGATAAGTGTGACTTATGGTGATATTGTTGATCCTCCTGCGCTGGCAGATGTTCAAGATGCGGCAACAACGGAGAGCTGGACTTATGACAAGGATTTTAATACGACAACATTTACAAACCAAAACGAATCCATTCATGTGTATTCCTATGACGGATTAAATCGTCGTATACAATGCGATATCGCGTTTGCATCGGGAAATCCGCATAACCTGGGTGGAACCACCCTGCAGACCTGGGAGTTCGATGGATTGAGTCGCAACACTCGCTGTACTGACAATAACAATCCAGGCGATCAAAATGACGATGTCATTTGCACCTATGGCTATGATATGATATCCCGTAGAATCGAAGAAGCGTCCCGGATCGGCTCACTGCCGGTTCGTGTTACATCATATAAATTTGATGAAAGTTCGCCGGATGCCGGCAATCTCGGTCCCACCGCCATGATCTATCCTGACGGCCGAGAAGTGGAATACCATTATGACAATATCAATCGTTTAAACCAAATAAACGATTCAGGTTTTTCTCCAATTGTTACTTACGACTATATAGGCAGAACAACTCGAGTTTTACAGAAAACGTTTCAAAATGGAAGTGAAAGATTAATGAACTACGATGGCATTCGTCGACCGACTCAACTACAGACCGTTAATGGTCCAAGCATCATCGTTGGTTTCGAACATAATTACGACGCTGAGGATAATAAATTGAATGAGCGTAAACTCCATGATTCGGGCAATTCAGAGCTTTATGCGTACGACTCGGCCTATCGGCTTATTGATTTTGAACGAGGCACACTCAATCCCGGAGGCACTACGATAACAACTCCAACATCCACAACTGATGCGCTTCAGAACCGTGATTGGACTCTTGACGGTGTCGGAAACTGGCAGCAAAACGATGTTTTGCAAGAAGGTACAATTTTGCAAACAGAAACCAGACAGCATACTAACATCCACGAGATCGCTACCAATGCCGGCACGTCCCTCGATCACGACGACAATGGTAATCAAGTTAAAAATAGGACACAACGATATACCTGGGATGCTCTGAATCGTCTTCGAACGGTCACCCGTATTTCAGATAATGCGATTATTGCTGCCTATACGTACGACTGCCAAAATCGACGCAAGTGTAAAATAGTAACTAGCTCGGGCAGTCTTGATGGCGGCACCGACTACTATTATTCCGGTTGGAGAGTATGCGAAGAATATAATTTTGACGGTGTTAATGAATCTATAAAATATCAATACGTTTGGGGAGTCGTTTATCACGACGAACTAATCACAAGAGATGATAGACAAAATGGCGTTACTATTTCAGAGCTAAATAATAACACCGGCTCAGATCGCCAGTTCCAGCATCAGAATACTCTCTATTCGGTCTTCGCTGTCACTGACGAAACCGGCGCCGTTCTCGAACGCTATCAATATGACCCATATGGCAATCAAACGATTATGGACGCAACCTATAATCAGCTTGTCCTGAGTTCAATTGATGGGGAATTCACCTACACTGGACAGCGATTTGATTTCGAAACTGATCTATACTATTATAAAAACAGATATTACAGTTCCGATCAAGGGCGGTTTATTTCGAGAGATCCGATCGGGTATTTAGATCGACTTGAAGATAACTTAGCTTATAAGAATCATGAATTAGATACTCTAAGGGAAATTTTTTACTCACGGATACCAGTTGAGTTTTCCCAAGGCATGAATTTATATGGAAATACTCTGAATAATCCGATTAATCAATTAGATCCTTTGGGAACGGATGTTATCTACCTACTTGACCGGACTGTTATCGCTAGACAGGGCCACGCCGCCGCTCTTGTTGGAAATGATCAATCTGGATGGTTTTATATTTCTTTCAGTGCAGGGCAGAATATCTTTCGTCGGGTAGATAATGTGGAAATAATACCATTTGATACCTTATCGGATGCAATGAACGCACCGGAGTTAGATCGATATACTGACTTTGCACAATGGAATACGGGACGAGTTAATGATTTAATGGCTATGCGTCGATTACAAGAACTAAACGTTACTTCCAGATATTCGTTTATTGGGCAAAATTGTGACGATATTGCGTCGGACGTTATTAGAGCAGGCGGTGTCGATTTTGACGATTCATTACCCCCTGTTCGATCCTATGAGAGGAATCGAAGACATGCAGATAGAAGTGGATCTTGGTAATCAATTAATTGAATTTGATAAAACTGTATAATGATTTAAAAACCAAAGATAGAATCCAAAATTGTAAAACAAAAAGTTTTTCGAATGAGCTCTATTTGGGATTGTTTACGCTCACTAATCTAGGTGTCCTGATCTCAATGCACATTTTTAACTTAGAAAGGATACTAAATGATCCTTGCAAACGCCTACATCCCGCTTGCATCGCTTGCACCCATTGGCCAGATATTGGTATTAATTTTCATTATCATATTTGAAACCAGATACATTTCTCGACGCTTAACTGAAGAAGATCGCCCAAATCTCTGGAGAAAGGTCACAGTAGCCAATTTAATTACTGCAGGTTTCGGTCTTCTTATAGCATTGATCGCTTCAGTTATTGAAACATGGCTCATTTTCGGTTGGGGGTCTCAGCCAGATCAGAATCCAACCCTTTTTTGGCTCGCGTGTTTTATTTACGGTTCTATACTGCCGTGGTTTGTTTGGTTTTTTTGTTACCAGTTATCATGGCGTTTTGAAGCGTCATTTATTTCTCAGAGAATTCAAAACACCTCGAATCTTAAGGTAATCATTATCAGCGCCCATCGTTGGTCATATGGATTCTTAGCCATTCCAATTATGTTGGGATGCCTTTATTATATTCGAATCTTGATCACAGTGCATCCATAATGAAAAATCAATGACATGAAACATATCTTGTTCCAAAATATAAAACATAAAACACAGGGCACTCCTATAAGAAAATATTAATTATGACATTGATTTATATACCAGATCATTTATTGATTTTTTGATTAAAAATGATTGTCTATTATCGGTAACAAATTTTAAAGAATTTCTTACTGAAACGTTTGAAGAATTCGATATAGAATAACGTTAAATATAAATGAAGGCGTGAGTGTCTTTAGCTATATCGAATTTGTGGTCGGAGATTCTTAACATGCTTGTAACAAGTATACTATATATCTTTTTAATAATTGTTTTAATATTTATGTAAAATATACTGATTATCATTAAGATTTGCACCCAGTCCAAGGTGAAATTCCCAGAAATAAAGGAGGTTTTGGGTCTTGGATCAAACCTTTAACCTTTGCTAATTCTGTTTTGCTTTTTGACGGCTTGTTTTTTAGCGGATAAAAACAAGATACCCTTATAATCGAATATTTGGAATTACATCATCGGTCCAAAGAGTCTAACCTAATCAATGATTTCGGATTCTCACCCATTGTCACTTATGATTATATAGGCAGGACAACTCGGGTTTTACAAAAAACGTCCCAAAATGGAAGTGAAAGAACAGTGAACTACGATGGCATTCGCCGACCGACTCAACTGCAAACAGCCATTGGTCCCAGCATTATAGTTGGATTTGAACATGATTATGATGCTGAGGATAATAAATTAAATGAGCGTAAACTCCATGATTCGAGCAATTCAGAGCTTTATGCATACGATTCGGCCTATCGGCTTATTGATTTTGAACGTGGAACATTAAATGCCAGTGGTACAGAAATAATCACCCCAACGACCACAACCGATGCACTTCAAAACCGAAACTGGACCCTCGATGGTGTGGGTAACTGGCAACAAAACGATCTTTTGCAAGAAGGTACGATTTTGCAAACAGAAACCAGACAGCACACCAATTTGAATGAGATTTTCAGTGTGGGAGGAGTCAGACTTAATGGTCGGCGAAGGTTAACATGTTATATTATAGATATTTATAATACATAAATTAAATTTTATTTACTTAATAATTTTATTTTTCGGTTATAAATTGAAGTATGCGCCATTAAATATCAGCGGCCATCGGTGTCAGACTGTCGGAGTACAAAACTGCAATTCGACAAATCGGAATAGTGAGTTATAGTTTCTGAATACCAATTGTTGTTGGATAATTCAAACAAGATAAGAATATAGATACTACTATGGGCAGACCACTATGACTCGAATTTTCAGGCGTTGAATATCGTACGCTGAACCGAAGTAGCGCCGACCAGAAAACTCACTTTGTACTACTATCAGTAAAAACTTTGTTTTTTTGACAAGTTTTTAGATTTAACTGACACATAAGATGTTATTCATAAAGAAGATAGAATATCGAATATCGAACAAGAAATTATGAATGTTGAAGGATAATGAGAGGCGCTTTTTGCGCCCCCCCTACAACAACGGCTCAACGCTGTTAGAAAACTTTATCATTCGACATTTCTTGTTCGACATTCGATATTCTTTCCAGAATTTGGTTGCGGCCAACGGCCGCGTTAGGATAATAATATTGGCTGCAGTGTAAAACAGCAATCGATTTCTGGTCTGGAGGAAAATATTTCAGAGTCAAAAACGCTTAATTATCAACACAGGATGATTTGATTGATAGAGAAGAGTGTAAAATTTTTATTTTTTAACTTTTTTTGGCAGGCGTCAAAATGAAAATAGCAGAATTCTTGCAGGAAGGGAACGGGCGATTTAGCAGTTCACGATTATTCGCGTTCCTGGTAACAATAGGTACTATGGTAGATTGGATGCACGCAGTCTTTACCGGTGATGGTATATGGCACCCTGAATGGCAAACTATATCAATGGTGCTTGGTGTATTGGGATTTAAGGTGGCTCAGAAATTTGGTGAATCAAAAACAACGGATAGTGATACGTCTACTCAGCCATAACACTCCAGCTTGGCAGGAGGCCTAGCGGTTGTTATCAGCCCCAAAGGCTGCCAGGTTAATAATTTAGCTCGTCAAACAATATATTACTAAAGTTTTGCAGTTCGTTTTTGAAGGTATTTTCATGCAGCGATATCTCCGTTTAGCTGTTTTTCAGGCAGTGATTTCTCATTTGCATTTAGAACCAAAGATTCTCCAAGCATGGTCTTAAACATTTCATATTCAGGTAAATTCAGAAATTGGCTGATTGTTATTTTATCGGCGCCTCCCATGTGTTCAGCAATAGAGTGAATCAACTCTTCAAATAAAAATCGGTGCCACTCAACATAACCTATTTATTAACAGCGTGATATATAAAAAATATTTTTTAGGTGTATTGAATCAATCATAAAAATTAAATCTTTGTCAGTCATCCATACTTTAAATCATAATTGCATTTGTAACTTTCTTGTACGAATAATTTCAATGTAACCTGATCAATTCAAACTTGTTCTGTTGAGTGGCACCCATTTTTTGATGTAACCTGATCAATTCAAACTTGTTCTGTTGAGTGGCACCCATTTTTTGTTCAACAAATGAACATGCACTCAAATTCGATAAATACGGCTTTTTTGTTTCACAAATGCTATTCACCTATAATTGTTGTCTATCATCTGACAATTAGACCAGCCGTATGTGCTCAGGTGTGTTAGCGCCACCAAATAAAGTCCTTTTATGCATCCTAACTATCGCAAAGGAAACCGGAGAGAAAATGATATCGATCGCAAAAAATTAGCTATTGAGCAACAACACCTGAAATTAGATAAAAAACGTTTGAAATTCGAATCACGGTTTCTCAACAAACATTTCGGAGCAATCGTTACAAGTGCTGTATCTTTAGCTGCCATCGTTGTTTCAATTGGACAAATAAAGGTTGCCCGTATCGACAAAGAAAAAGAAATTGCAGTCCAGAATATTCAAAAAAGTAAAGAACTCCAACAAAAAAAGATTGAGCAAGACCGACTTTGGAACCTCCAATTGGCCGACTTCGTTGTAAAGTACGAGGAGGAGATATTTTCCTCAGATACTCAGAAAAATAGACGTATTCGCGATGTAATCCTTGTTACGTTTCCCCCAAAAATCACAACAGCCCTCTTTAGCAAGCTTGAGTTTACCGCTCCGAGACAATCGAAAACTCTATGGAAAGAGGGGAAAGATATCGCTGATGTGATTATCAGCAGCGGTGCCCTAGCAACTAATTGGGTTTCACCGATATCTTCTCACCAATATAGATCGTTAGCGATATGTTCTTTCAATATCCAATACCTTGGAATCTCCGTAAAAAGAGACAATACGGCTCTTGCAGAAATCCTAAAGGGATATGACATCGTCATTATTCAAGAACTTGTATCGCCACCTTTTGAAGGTGCTTATCCTGGTGGAGAGCCGTATCGACCTGACACTGAATCAGCACAGTTTTTTAACGCAATGGCTGCTCACGGATTTACTTATGAGCTCTCCGAGGAGGATACAGGACCCGGCGAGCAAATTAATCGAAATGGATCTTCGACGGAGTGGTGGGTGGTCTTTTTTAAGGAATCACGGGTGAAGATTGCTAACGATCTTCCGAACGGATTTCTTGCGGATGATCGGTCCAATCATAATGATTATGAACGGGTCCCGTATGCGTTCGGAATGCGTTCAGCAGACAACGGGGTTGATTTCGTACTTATTTCTGTCCATCTAAAACCAGGCACTCTTCCAGAGAACGCGACGAGGCGTAAACATGAATTGTCATCGATTGCGCATTGGATATCCCAGAATAATAATACGGAAAAGGACTTCGTTATTGTAGGGGATATGAATATTCCCAATAAAGCCGAATGCGACGCAATCGCACCTCCGGGGTACACGACATTAAATGATGAATTCTACCAGACTAACACCTATGATCGTAAGCCAATGGCCTACGATCATGTATTATTTAATCCAAAATATACGACGGAAATTGATCATGAATCCGATTTCAGAGTGATTGATCTTGTTAATGCCATGAAAAGGCTATTCGCGGGAAATCCAAAAGATTATCCAGGTGATCCATACGATCATAACATGTTTAGAGCGTATTATTCTGATCACCATCCAATAGAGTTCAGATTGAATATCACTGCGAATGACGATGACTGAGGAACAGGCTGTTAGTTAACTCAGAGGCCATCAGGATAAAAACCTACGATTCGACAAACCTGAATAGTGAGTTATAATTTCTGAATCCCAATTGTTGGGGGATAATTCAAACAAGATAAGAAGATAGATATTATTATAATGATTCGAATGTCCAGGCGCGGTATATCGTGTGATGAAACAAGGTAACGCCGACCAGAAAATTCACTTTGTGTTAATAATATTGTTCGGTTTTTTTAACTCGCCATTTGTGATCAGAATGAATCCGTATTAGGTTTATCGTATTATGACATGGAATAATTATATCAGCATAGATCCAAATGTATGCCACGGGCAGGCTTGTATCAAAGGTACGCGAGTGATGGTATCGGTGATACTGGACAATCTTGCAGATGGTCTAAGTACAGAAGAAATTCTTGAAAGCTATCCGTCACTATCGGCTGAAGCGATCCGGGCAACCATTGCGTATGCGGCAGAGCTATCTCATGATCGTATTTTAAGTTTACCGGCATAGATTGTGATGAAGTTTAAAATTGATGAAAATCTACCGGATGAGGTCGCAGAAATATTGAACAGATCCAGCCATGACGCGGTTACGGTCTTGCAGCAAGACATGGGAGGAAAGGAGGATAGTGACATTGCCAAGGTATGTCGCAATGAAGATCGGGTGATTGTGACACTGGATATCGACTTCGCCGACATCCTTACTTACCCACCAGATCAATATCCAGGTATTATTGTTTTTCGTATTACAAATCAGAGTAAGCCCAGTATTCTTAAACATGTAAAGAGAGTGGTTAAAGTATTGGCATTACATTCTTGTCAACAACAACTTTGGATCGTCGAGAAAGAGCGTATTCGGGTTCGTTCCTCGACGTAAATGTCCGAATTAAACCGAACAATTTCATGGAGCTTATTTGAGCTCCCTCCTCTCCCTCCCCTCCAGCGGCATTGGAATGTCACTGTGTTTTCAAGTTCTTATTGCAAAGAAAATCATTAAAATCAGTGGATATTGAGACAACTTAATAAAGATTTGCAGGACAAGTACCAATGCGTTCATATTAATTTTTACGATTTCCCTTAAATGATCCCATTAAAACTGTCTATGTTAAGTCAATCTAAAAATCAAATTACCTATCATTTATTATTCAGGATTGCATCTGGATAACCAAAGAAACCCGATGACTGCCGCCCCACAGGTTGCCTAGGATATAAACAAATTGGGGGAACTATGACAACAAACACATTGTTTAGGCTGTTCATTAGGAGCATATTTGGGTGAGCAATGTTTCTTTTGGGCCATTTTGAAAAAAAACAGGACATCCCTGTATTTGCAGAACAACTAGAGTTTTACAAAAAACCTTTCAGAATGGAAGTGTAAGAACAGTGAACTACGATGGCATTCGCCGACCAATTCAGCTGCAAACCGTTAATGGTCCGAGCAATATTGTTGGATTTGAGCACAGTTACGACCCTGAGAATAACAAAGTAAATGAACGTAAACTTCACGATCCGACAAATTCCGAATTATATCAATATGACTCGGCTTACCGTCTAACTAATTTTGAACGCGGAACATTAAATGCCGGAGGCACAACTGTAACAGCTCAAACATCCACAACCGACGCTCTTCAAGACAAAGACTGGACCCTCGACGGTGTCGATAACTGGCAAAGCGTAGTGGGCCTGTCCGCCGGGGCGGAAGGCAACTTCCAGACGGCGAATAGACTGCATACCAACTTCAATGAGATTTTTAGTGTGGGAGGCAACAGCCTGCCTGGCGAAGCCACCTCAGGCGAAGAAATGGTCCCATCGGCGAATTTCAATAATGACAATAACGGCAACCAGCTTGTCGCGCCAAAGCCAGAAGGTAGCGGAGGCAGAATCACTGATGACCGGTTACTATTCACTTGAGACGCCCTCAACCGTCTCCGAAGCGTCATACGAATCTCTGACAGCCAACAGGTTGCAGCTTACACCTACTACTGCCAAAATCGTCGTATGCGTGTTCCCTGTCACTTTCTGCCCCCATATTCTCACATGTTTTCGCAATTTTGAAAGTGCAGAGTTCAATAGAAATTGATCACGCATCAGGGTAGAGCGTGAGATTTCACAAACAAAAGAGCTCTCTTATTGACAGATCCTTCAATACAAGGTAGAGCTGGCAAAGGATTATCAAACGCTTCTCGAAATCAAGGATCATGAAAATATAGTATTAAATTATGAAATATCGTAAACAGGTTAATTATATCATCTCGACAGTTCTAATCTTCATTAGCTTTTTGTTGATAATTCCTCCTGTACAGTCCAGTCCAGAGACATCCATTAATTTTTTACCTAATGGATTTTTGGTTTTACTTTTATTTATTGTTGGTAGTATAATCAAAAAACGGAACGGTAATAGCTTTGCGTCTATTATCGTTAACTCAATTGCATTTTTTATTTACGCATGGTTAGTTTTTTCTCGGATAAAATTAGGAGTTTTATAGAAGAGAATGAAAAATTGAAAAAATAACGGACCTCTCTGTATTCTTTTACAACCTGATCAGCGCCATACTACAGACTTGGGAGGTTGATAGATCCAGCCAAAACACACATTGTACCGATAACAATAACCCCGGTGACCCAGCCGACGATGTGATCTGTACCTATGGATATAACAGCTTATCTCGTAAAATCGGAGAATCTTCCCAAATTGGCTTACTACCCGTTCGTGTTGCATCATTTAATTTTGACGAAAGTTTGTCGAATGCCGGTAATCTCGATCCCACTTCGATGAATTTCCCTGACGGCGCGAAGGAAGAATATCGATATGATGATATTAACCGCTTAAACCAACTTAATGATTCCGTTCTTGTGCCCATCATTACTTACGACTATATTGGCAGAACGACTCGAGTTTTACAACTAACATTTCAAAATGGAAGTATACGAACCGTCGATTACGATGGCATTCGCCGCCTCACTCGGCTGCAAACCGTCATTGGTCTAAGCATTTGGTTTGGAATGGGAGTTGGATTGTGTATTTCCATTTTTGATAACAAAATTCCGGTTGAGAAATTATTAATGCAATCCTTTTTTACCAAAAGAGACAGCTTTTCCTTTTTTGATGGATGCAGATTTTCCATGCTTTTATCTCAGGATTTTGCCTTTATTTCAGTTTATCCTAGTAAAGAAACTAACTTGATAGTATAGGTAGTGTATTCTAAGTCATTCTAATTTCAGATTTTAAATAAATTTTACAGAATCTCTTGATAAGTAGTGTGTGTTGGTTTGTAGTTCCGTCTTCAGGCGGAAGTTTTACCGACGCTTCAGCGAGTGCGTGCTACTATTGACTGGCTAAAGCTCATCTGAGGCTTCCGTCTAAAGACGGGACTACGAACCTTACCCCGTCCGAGTTTTTCGTTGATTTGATTGTATAAGCACTTGTATTTTAAGTTACAATTGATGTGAGACGAAAACCCCGGCAAAGCCGGTTAAATTT
>JAJFLO010000068.1 GCA_021772675.1 Verrucomicrobiota bacterium
CGAACCTCTTATGCTATAAATTTAATTGCAGCTCGTTCGTAGTCCCGTCTTCAGGCGGAAGTTTCAGGAGAGCTTCAGCGATCTCCTATGATGGAATGTCCTCGCTGAAGCATCGTTCAGGCTTCCGCCTGGAGGCGGGACTACAAACGAGACATGTCCTATAGTTTGATATAAGATTCAAAATTTCAATGACTTTAGAATACAAATTCCTATACTATAAAGTTAATAAGTTAAAGCATGGAATTATAAACAATGATGACGTTTGCATAATCCCAACAATTCTTCAGGAAGTGCTTTAGCCTGAAGAATTCATCAGTATTCTGTTGCGAGCCAAAATCTCTGCTCAAATAAGCCGATTAACTCAATTTTACATCTCAGTGAATGAAAATTCACTTTCATTGTGAAATTTTCTCTAATCAATTTATTATGAGCGAGTTAAGTTCTCTCGCGACGAATCGCATGAATTAATCAGGTTAGGGATTTAGGAATGTTAGTGATTATCAATTAGCAAAAGATTTGCTATTAACTTTTCCTGTTCTTACTCTGGACCCGATTCAGTTAGCAATCGAAGCGGTTGATATTTATCGGATTCTACCGAAAAAAGGAATTACTATCAGTACCACAAATGATTGTTTAATTGCTGCATCGGCAAGAATTTCAAACAGCCAGTTTTTAACAAGTGATACCGATTTTAGCAAAATAGTTTCGATAATTCTTCTTGATATGGTTTGACCCGATATTGCATCGTATTACAAGATCAAAAAATTGACCCAATCTTAATCTGCATTCAGACCCGGAAATATTAATTTTGTATATCCTATAAACCTAAAATTGGGCGACCCTCAGATTCCTTTTTCTGGAGCGCCGTTTTCACAAAAGTTCCCTGAATAATTTTCTCGTCAGGCGTGTTTCCTCTATTAATCCAATCAATCATAATTTTTAGTGAAGAAGAAACAGGAGAAGTAAATATTTCATTTAGTAAATAATCAAAAATGTCGCGTTTAAATAACACATTTTTGTAAAAATTTCAAAATATTATTTGTAGAACGAATTGTTTGCTGAAAGTTAATTAGAAGAATACAGCTTTTCAATGTGGGGATCAGTCGATAATTTGTTGTTTGGGGCACAGATAGATTGTAAATTGGCCTTCAAGAAAAATCATAGCATTAGGGAACATCAAACCCAAATTCCCCATAAAACTTAAAAATAGAGGTGCTGTACCTCCGAGATTCGATTCGCGTGTCACAAGTTCTGCTGCCAGGAAAGTGGCTTACGGTTTTGATGAAAAACTGAAATAATTAAAATCTGGTTTTTCTCTTTAATAAGGTAGATAATACTGTAAGGAAAACGCTGAAGGTTATAGTGTCGATACTCTTTCGAGAGCGAAGCCCACGCTGTTGGGAACCTTAGAATAAGATCAATTGCAGCATCAAATTCTTCAACAAAATCGGCTCCAAGGCCGGGCACCTGCCCGTTGTAGAACTCTGCCGCTTCAGTGGCCTCGCTAAGGGCTGGTGACAAAAACCGATAAGTCATTTGACGAAACGGGAACGAAGCTCTGCTACGGCAGAAGGACCATCGATTGCAGAAATATCACCAGCTTGATAGGCGCTCATACGGCTATCTGCCTCCGCGACCCACACATTCCTTAATCCAGTTGGAGTTCGCGAAAGGCTCTGAATTAATCGATTTGCTAACAATGCTCGGTCTACCTCCGAGAGTTGCATAGCTTCTTTCTCTAATATGGCTGTTTCAATCATATTAAAAAATATACATTAAACTAGAAGTCAGCGCAAGTCTTGAGACATAATTATGAAACTAAGTCTAGGATTTTTTATCGCGAACGATTAGTATAAGCCGTTGAAGTTCATTCTCTTGTTAAGCGACATGTCTATGGTTGAATATCTCTTGCTCTGAGATATTTATCCCATGACTTGTGTTTTCGTTCCAAGCGCTCTTCCTTCGAAATATCGTTTGGCAAAAATTCGGCACCAGTGATCACTCCGCCATGACCCGACCAATAGATTTATTTTGTTTATGCATCCCTGTAAGCTTCATTTACAACTCCACCGGTTGGTGACAATGTGACTTTGCCTTTCCAGTCGAATTCGGCTGTTACCTGTCCTTCGCTTTGACCAACCGAAAAATCCTCAAACTTCGGGTTCTATTGAATTAGTTCATGACTCGATGTAACAAGGTTCTCAGCCCGAGAATGACTTGACTTGGCCTTTGATCGGAACCCAATGAAATACCCATCGGAATTCTGGATTTCCCAGTACGTTGGCTCGTGTTGTTAGATCAAGGGAACAATGATCGCATTAGTTTCCATAGTCATGCTAAGGTCAGACCTGGGGTGTTCAATCTGACATCATCTCGCATTATTTTTTCATACTATTTCCAATATATAACTCTATTTTATACTTTTTTGAGTTTATTCTGATATCTATAATAAATATCATATAAAATGTCGGAGATAAAAATATGTCAGTAGAGAAGGTCGCAAATAAGATCATTCAGGTTTTGAAATCAGGAGTAATGCTACCCGGAGGAATAAAATCACAATATAGCGTTTGCGGTAAAATAGGATGTAAATGTGCTGATCCTGATAATCCGATTAAGCACGGGCCATATAATAAACTAAGTTTTTCGGTTTCAGGAAAAAGTTCGACTATGTTTATTAAACAAAATGACTTGATGGAAGCTCAGAAAATGGTCGAGCGTTTTAATCTGTTTAGAGGTCTTTGTAACGAGCTTGGGCTCGAATATTTCGACTTAATTCGGGAGAAAGGAATTTGCCCGGAAAACCTGCCTGTCTTTGATCAAATCCTTCTACCTTTAATCAATACAAAGGATAAAACGGTTCTTCAAATAAGCCGAGATAGTTGGAAGACAAAATCTCTGGTCAGACAAAATATTATCAAGGACTACAGGAGAAAAGTGCGTGATTTGATAAAAAGCCGGATTAAATGGAAGAAGAAAGCAATGGCGGCGAAGAATGAGATTGAAGATCTTAAAAGACAATTATCAGCTGTAAATAGTGAGTTGGACCAGCTAAAAAAAAACGGCTTTGGAGCCAGCCACAGTGATTATAGAAGATGATTTCATAAATCAATCCAGGCCGTTTAACTCCAAGTATTCTCTAGCCACAATGCGCCGGTCAATTCAGCTTGTCATGTTTGGATTAAGTAGTTTGAGAGGGGCTGTTCGCTGCTTGAATATTTTTTCGGATTCGTCCAAAGATAAAATACCTTCACATACCACAATTCAGAATTGGATATTACGATACGGTCTTTATACATTGCAGAAAGTTAAAGAGCATAGGGATGACTGGATTTATATCTTGGATTTTACAATCGAGTTTGGTTCCCAGAAATGTCTGGTTATTTTAGGAATTACTTTGGAAAGACTACGAAACATCGATTTTGAGGTGACTCGTCAGGATGTCACAGTGTTGAAAATTGTGGTTTGTTCTCGTTCAAACGGCGAAATGATTTGTGATATCTTGAAGGATTTAGCGAAAGAAACTGATTCTCCTAAGCAATTAGTATCTGATCATGGTTCTGATTTGAAGAAAGGCATAGAGCTTTATTGTCAGAATTCAGAACGAACAATATATTCTTATGATATCACTCATAAAATGGCAATTCTCCTGAAACATATATTGGAGAATGACAAAAAATGGCAAGAGTTTGTAAAACAGTGCGCAGACTGCAAACGTAAGACGGTTCAATCTAATCTCGGCTTTCTTGCACCTCCCAAACCGAGGGAAAAATCCCGTTACCAAAATCTGGATAAGTTTGTTGACTGGGCTGAAAAAGTTTTGAACTGTGATAAAAACAAGATTAATGTCGATTGTGAAAAGTTTGTGGAATACTTCGGTTGGCTGAATGATTTCCAAAAAGAGTTGAAAGAATGGCGTAAATTTTTGGAGATTATTCGCATAGGCAAACACGAAGTGAAAAAATATGGGTTAAATCGCGAGAACGCGAACCACTTCCGTAAAGAAGTCATTAAGCTGAATGGGCGGTCGAAAAGAGCCAAACAACTGATCGGGGACATATTCGATTTCTTACATGAACAGTCCAAGTCAATCTCTAAAGGAGAGTCATTATTGGGCACCTCTGATATTATTGAGTCCATTTTCGGAAAATATAAGAACTTCTCTGCCAGAACCGCTATGAAAGGAGTGGGAAAATTACTCCTTACAATCCCCACTTTTACCTCACATCTGTCCTTGGAATTAATAAAAAAAGCGACGGAAAGTACAAGTATTCAAGATCTTACAAACTGGATCAATGAAATCATAGGAAAATCGTTCTTTTCAAAGCGAAAAAATGCTCTGGTAACAATAAAATAAAAAACGGATGAAGAAAAATTCGGAGTTAAGCCCAAAAAAGAGTAAAATTTAACACACCAGGTCAGACCGTACGACAACGATAATGAAATCCTCAAATTTTCCATTCCGAAGAATGCTCAACGTTGAAGATCGCTTCACCACGTCCCTATCCAATTTATCGCTCTTTAGAAAGGCCTGTTTTTTTATATTTTAACAGCTCGAAAACAAATTTCGGTCAAAAAATGTCCCGTTTAGATAACAGATTGTTATAAAAATTTAATAATTCTATTTGTAGTACGATTGTTTCACTGAAGTTTAATTAAAACAGTACAATCATTCAATGTGGAGATCGGTTGAAAATCTTCCTATTGGGAAATATACAAATTACTACTTAAAGGTGTGCTTTTTTACTTTACCACAGGTGAGAAGTGGAAAGAACCACTAAATAGAAGCACAAACCTTCAATTATTTAGGGAAAATAGATATGATAAAAATTGCCTCGCTTAATGTAGAAAACCTATTTGCTCGTCCAAAGGCACTTAATCCAGCGGATTGGACTATTGGTAGTAACACCTTAAATACATATAACAATCTGAATAAACTGTTATTAAAAAGGAGGTACACAAATTCAGATAAAAACGAAATAATCAATCATTTAATTGATCTCGATATATACTATAAAAATGGTTCAGGAGCGACGCGGCGAAAGCGAACTTTATATCCACGATGGGCGTGGTTGAGATAAAACCGAGGAAAATTTGATCGGCAACCCAGAGATTCAACCAAAGATATTCAAATCATTGCAGAAGGAAGAGAAAGCTGGATTGGATGGGTTGAACTTGCAAAAAACCCCGTTAACGCTGTTACTACAAGAATGACAGCAAAAGTTATAGAGGATGTTGATGCATATATTATTGGCATTGTAGAAGCTGAAGATAGACCATCACTTGTACGCTTTAACACTGATATGTTAGATAAACAATATGCCCATGTCATGCTAATCGATGGAAATGATTTACGTGGTATTGATGTTGGTCTGATGACAAAAGATAATTTTGAAATAGAATCTATTTGCTCAAACGTTGATACAGTCGATAGCGTTGGTACCATCTTTAGTCGAGATTGCCCCCAATATCAAGTAAAGACGCCTAATGGCGCAATCATTCATATCTTAGTAAATCGTTTTAAATCGCAGTCAGGAGGAGGCGGGGATAAACGCCAGAGACAATCTGCTCAAGTACGTGAAATTGTTAAGAATTTAGTTTCTGAGGGTAAACATGTAGTAGTACTCGGCGATTTAAACGAAGGACCTGCGACAGAAAGAGCTCATGCAACAAACCTTGCAAACCTTTTCAACAATGGGAGTCCATTAGTTGATTGTTATCAGCAGCTCAATTTTGATCAAGGGGGTCGTCCAGGAACTTATGATTCATGTGGATTGAGAAACAGATTAGACTATCTATTAATTTTTCAAAGCCTAGTCCCACATTTCGATAGTGGAGGCATTCACCGTGAGGGCTTATGGGGTAAACGAATTACACGTCCGACGAATTGGACGACCCATCCGGAAATGACTAAATCTGAAGAACAAGCATCTGATCATGCAGCTGTACGGATCAAGCTCAACATTTAAAAAAATCAGCACGAACCATCCCATAGTCTGACTTCCATTAATTTCTTTGGAACTGGACTTGTTACAGGTTGATGACTGCCTTCTGCCCCAGATTAATAAAAACAGAGTTAGTTTAACAGGTTTATTTTTGATTTTCTTATCCGTTTAACTCACCTTTTTCTGGAACACTCTTTTCACAAAAGTACCCTGAATAATTTTCTCATCAGGAATGTTTCCTGTATTAATCCAATCAATCATAATTTTTAGTGAAGAAGAAATGAAAGCTCGAAAACAATTCCCGGGGAAAAAATCAAGAATGTCGCGTTTAGATAACAGATTGTTATAAAAATTTAATAATTCTATTTGAAGTACGATCGTTTCGTTGAAAGTTAATTAGAAGAATACAGCTTTTCAATGTAGGGATCAGCCGATGGTCTGTAATTTGGGATACGGGCAAATTATTATTAATAATATTTTTCTTTGATTCATTAGCCACAGCTGGGTGGTCGATGAAAGTTGAGTCCCAATTTTCCATAAAACATAAAACTTAAAATTAGAGATGCGCTCCTCTGAAATTCGAACGTATATAGATAAAAAAGGTATTTAGTATGAGTCAAAATGTATTTGTAATAACCAATAGAAAATTAGCAAGTAACGTCATTGGACTTCGTAACAATAGCGTAATAAACGATTCAACTGATAATGAGACAAAAATAATAAGCGTAAATGATAAGGTAGCAATTTACCGTGTTGAGTATCATGAAAACTATAATTATAAAAATAAAGATGAAGAACTTGGGAATGTAGATCTTCACTTAATTCCAGATCTTAAAGAAAAGGTTGAAGAAATTGTACAATCTGGCCAAGAGCAAAAGAATTGGATTGCATTTCTACACGGAAATGACCAAAAACTATACAAAAACATCCGTAAATGCAAAATTATTGCAGATAAGTATGATAAAAATGTAATTGTTTTTTCTTGGCCATCTTGGGAGGCTCCAGATAAGGATGACGAATTTCGAACGATTACTGACCATTTAATAGGTATTTCCCGAGCGTTTACCCCCAATGCGTTAGAATTCAGTAAGTTTTTAGACATTAAAAGAGAACAGTATCATGATGCTCGCGTAAATGCTATAAAATCAATCAATCATTTAAGTCAATTCTTTGATCATCTAAAAGAGTTAAATTTTATAGATATGGGTGACTTTAACAAAGAATTTAGGATGAGCTTTTTAGTTCATAGTCTCGGTCACTATATTCTACGAGAACATATTCAGGACTCAAACTATCCAAATCGACTTCCCTTTTTTGATAATATAATCCTTCACCAAGGAGATGAGTTTAATAATCAACATCATGAGTGGGTTACAAAATTACAAGACAATTGCAATGAAATATATGTAACTTATAATGAACATGACGCTGTTCTCGAATTGTCTGATATGATACATGAACAAAATGCATCACTACCTCGAGGTATCTTGCTAGGACGATTTAAGAATGACCGCCTGGGTAATAGTAGGCGTTATAAATGGAAAAATGGAGTAGCTGGTGTGAATTATCTCGATTTATCTACCTATGTTCCTATTGGAGAACATGGGCCTTGCTTTAGTTATGATGAAACGAAAGACATATTTGAACCGCTTCTCAATCATGAAAAACTAAGTGAAAATATATTAAAAAAATATGATAGATCCCACTCGTTTCAAAGGCCATATAATAGGGTAAGAGTCCTCTTAAGATCGATTTTTAAGAAACTAAAGAAAGATGATGATTCAAGTACGAATTCAGAAAGTAGGCCTGTACTGGATAATAACAATAGAAATATAATTGATTTTGTTTTCAATGCTGTAGAAGCAAACAACACGATTCACGAAAATACTGGGCCAATCCACGAAGTTGGGACAAATGAAATTTATATTAGATCAGAAAAGACCTGTAATTATTGTCGTGGAGATTTGTATGAAAAAATTGAAGAAATTATCGATAATGAGATTAACCTAAATTGGAAGGAATCTTACATAGATGAAAGTGGAAATCAAAAATTGCTTAGAACTAAACAATAATTTTTTTTAGCATTCTACCAGTAATTATCTTTACATGCAGATTAGGATGATCTTTGCGGAGTTTATTGATGTTCATGTTGGAGCATTAACTTGTTGTGTTTGTTTGCGGGGCATATTCCATAAAATCGGAACGTAAGATTCTCGATTCAAAACAGCATCCAAAGTTTCGCTGAAAACAATATGAAATGAATCAGGTGAAGGAATTTTGAATATGATGGCATCAGCCAAATGAAAATCCTGAACGTAGCTGGACAGTTTCAATGTTGAAATCAGCTTTTTGGCCAAACCAATAGAACCTTCATTAATGTCTAACAACGAAAATTGAATTTCTTCGGGTTCAAACAAAGGAGCCACCAAGGTAACAAAGGGAGCGAACGGCCCACAACCGGCGTAAAATATTTGAATCTTCTCATCAGGATATTTTTCTTGTTTCGCTTTAATAGCCTCGACCATACCCTGTAAAAACTTCACTGTTCTTTTGTAATCCAAAAAACAATCTGCGGCATGTTTAAGCGAAAGCGCCATGCCTTTAGCAGTAGGAACCGCAGCTAAATGCTTAATTTCATGTTCATAATTCGACATTTCAGTTAGTTCATGAAAATATAGATAGATCTCCTGTATAACACTCTCTACCTTATTTTGGTCAGTAGAGTTTTCTAATAATAAAGTTGAAAGGTTTTTAAGATTTGGAATTGACTTTATGGTTTCCATATTTCATTCATTTAATTGCCAATTACTTGAGCCACTTACAAAGGCTATTTGAATCGCATTATTAACGTATATGAGCATCCCTCATTAGGCAATAAATTATGTTTATACTAAACCGTTCTGAACTCACTTATCACTTGATGAAGGTGTCGCCTATCCGTCAAAACTCCCGCGTGCGAGGTCTCAATTTTCCCAAAAACGCGAGAAGCACACCCGTTTTGGGAGTGTGGATACGATGCGCTTAGCATGGCATTCAACACTTCTAAAATTCCCGTACATCCAAAATAGAATGATGCGTGGTCAAAGATACTTTTGCAAATGGCTCATTTTATGGAGAGCATGCCATGGACTGTTACGAAAACACCAACATTAACTGTAGTGGCCACATTATTGGCTTCGTCAACGAAGACTTTGCGATCAGTTTTTCCTCACTTGCGATTCGTGTCTAATCAGAAAATGTAATTTCTAATTGCTGCCTGTCCTGAAAGGTCCAATTTGTATGATTTTGTATTAAAAAATGTGGGCAGTCTGTCCCCCGAGGTGGGAGGCGCTCTCCGACCGGCGATAAATTTTGAGGCTAATATCACTGTGATGGTTTTAGTTTTTTAGTTATAATTCCAACATAAAAAAACAAAGGACACCCCTTTGAAAAGAGGGATGAATGGGTTATTTTAATTGAAACAATTGAAAGGAGAATGTTATGTACCAGAGACGCATTAAACTGAAGGCGCAACAAAAGACGTTTTATCTCATTACAAATCGGATAACAGGAGGGAGTTTTATATTCGGGGATGTGGAGAAGGAATACTTTAGAAAATTATTGTTTGAAGGGCAAGATAGACTGTCCTATACGGTTTGGGATTATGTAATTATGGACAATCATTTCCATGCTTTAATCGAAATTCCCGAGGCTTCTGAAATGACTCGTGATGAATTGGCCCTTCGTTGGCAGAAACATTCTCGGCATTCAGATGCCAATGATCCGAGTGATGAAGATTTATATACGTTTCGAGAAAAAATTCATGACATAAGCTTAGTGGTTGGCAATATACAACAACGTTTTACGCAATGGTTTAATAAACGTAATAACCGATGGGGCAAATTGTTTGGTGGCCGGTTTGATAGTGTGTTAGTGGATGAAAATTGTGCAATTGCAAAAATGATGGCTTACATCACTTTGAATCCCGTACGGGCGGGAATTGTCGTAGAACCTGCTGAGTATAAATGGAGTGGTTATAGTGAACGATTGGCTTGTGGTAAACTACAGGAAAATGATCTTGAAATTGCGACTTATTTGGTGCGCGAACTAGGTTTGCCGGAAAATGCATTGACAGGCAAAGAAAAGGTGGTAATTAATCGAATTTGGGATCGGTTTCGTGAGTATCTACTCGGTCACTCTTCAGGCCATCGCGATTTAGATATGGCTACCGTTGGGGAATTATTGGATTTTGCCGATATGCCATTAAAGTTGCAGTGGTCCCAACGGCTAATGCTCCGAGTTCGATTTGCAACCAAAGGTGTTGCTGTGGGCTCTAAATCATTTGTCGCGGATGTTTTGAAGAGTCAAAAAGACATCCTAGGATATCGCCGCGAACACAATCCTGTTGAATCTCAAGCCTGGGATAAGGTTTATTGTTTGAAAAAACATCGGGTATTGATTGGATAGAGTCATTATTAATTGACCATAAATAAATAAAGGACATCCTTTAATTGGGTGTTGGTCATCCGGTTTAATATTTTAGTTCGAAATTATAATTCCCAGATTTTTCAACGTTTTGTTTTTGAAAACGGTTGCGTCGTTGGTCAGTGGTTGGTGTTTCTGGTTCTGTTTGAGTGATCTTGTCTTCAATAACTTTTTCGAGTTCTTTAACCTTTTTTTCGGGTTGTTTTTTAGAGATTTGTTGTGGTCGGAGACTCTGATTTTTGAGATTAACTTTTGCAAAAAGAGTACGAATATTTAAAATAGGTAATTGCCAACCAATGCGAGTGACCAGGATTTCTATCAAGAAGAGGAATTGGAAGCAGACTAGAAACCAGTTTGAGATATCACGTTGTGCTTTTCCTTGAGGAACTAACCAGATATCGCTTAGGTTTGTACGTTCGGTCCCACCGGAGAGATGGGACAGATGTTTGAGTTCTTTGATCCTGGATTTGTCAAATGACCATTCGGGGTTTGTTCCGGCTACGATGGGACCAAAGGTTAAGGTGGTATTGCCAAGCTGAACGGCGCCACGGACCCATTGACCCGATTCAAGTTGGGTTGTACTCCGAGAATGTCCTGGCTATCGTATTTTATGAGATCAATGGCATAGTGGCGTTAAGAGGTAATACTAAGGAATCCAAAGAAATGAAAACCAGAACCATTAAACTTGATGAACAGGTTGAAAACCGCTTGCGGGAACTTGGGGAGAAAATGGCGTGCAGCCCCCATTGGCTCATGAAAACCGCTATTGACAAGTACATAACGGAGCAAGATAATCTATTGGGTGCAGCAAGAGGAAGATTTGGCCTGCTGGAACAATTATCTCATGACCGGTTATGCGATATCTCATGAAGATGTTTCCACTTGGTTGGAAAGCATTGGCACACCAAGCGAGAAACCATGCCCTATAAGGTAGTCGAGACAACTCCTGCTCTTTCCGACCTGGTTAGTCTTTGGAGGAAAATCAGGGCTTATCAATTGACTTTTTATTCTATTTTTAGCTATAAATCTTAAAGGCCTTGCCATAGTTTACCCAGGCATTCCATTTTTATGTGCCGATATTTGCCATCTTGCTTCAATTGTATCTGCAGATAAGTCAACACCACAATCCCATTCTATAAAATACCCACCATTTGAAACTTGTATAAATTCACTTTGATTTTTCAAATCAGCAAATGTTTCATATTCAAAATACGGGCTAACGTCAGAAGTACCGATACGACCATCGTCTGCAACTATTTGTAACGTATAGTTTGCATTGGGATGAACCTCTGTAATTTTGATTGTCAAATCGCTCATATCTCCTCTATATTCATTTCTCATGTCATATTGGTTAACTGTAAATACCATGAAGATCACCAGAGTTTTGGAGAATTGTATACTCATATGGAACAGTAATATACAAAATTACTGACTATGGAAAAACTACTCCTTTTATTTGAGGAGTTGATGCACTCCTTCGCGGAACAAATGGGAGGTGCATACAAAATAATAATCAGCCAGTTCATGAATTCACACGAGTATAAAATGTTTAAGACCATGCTTGATGAATCTTTGGTTTTAAATGCAAATCACCAATCACTGCCTGACAAGCAGTTAAATGTGGCTGAATCAGCATGAAAACAGGTAAAAAAATGAACTGCAAAACTTTAGTATTTAACCATTACGGTGATCCTCCTACAAGGGACTTTCGCCCTATAAGCTCACGCCAGCCGGGCGTACACAAGATATTTGAGTACAATTTCCTATATTTGCGCGCGATTTATAGCTTAAAGTGTGGCCATCAAAATCATTACTGCAATCACGAGTTTACTCGGCTAGGACATGTCTCAGTTCAACGTTCGCCTATGGAATACTGGACTTAACCTTGGATTTCGATTATCGGTAGTCGATTTTCAAATGAGGTCCGGGAGACACTCGAGCGTATTCGAACATTTCCTTGCCGTCGGCTAGTAGTTGACGTAATGTACTTTTATATTTAACCATTACGGTGATCCTCCTGCAGAGGACTTTCACGTCATAAGATCAGCGCTCATATCGGGCATACACAAATTCATAGATCCAATTTGAGATCCGCTGGCGCTCCATTCAAATGGATCATGAAGAAAGTTCGCTGAGAAATGAAACGGACATACAGCAATGAAACTACCCAATGTCGAGAAAGCATTTATCGATATCAAAAAATTAGAGAATTATTGTCTCAATCCTCTGCATCCACGAGGAAAGCACAAAGCTAAAGTGTTTGCGTCGGCTCTGGGATTGACAAAAGAAAACTCGATTGAATTGAAAGAAGAAATCGTCAAGTCGATTTCAGAAGTACAATGTGAGATATCTGAGACGGATCAATATGGCCAGCGATACGTCGTAGACTTTGAGTATTTTAGAGGACGTTTAAAGGCATATATTCGTACTTCATGGATAATCAAATCTAATGAAAATTTCCCAAGACTGGTTAGTTGTTATATATTATAGATAAAGGAAGGCAAAAGTATGAATACAGAAATCAAAAAGCTTGATGTAATCGCGTTACTCCATGATATTCCGGAAAAAGGACTATTGACCGGGCACGTTGGAACAGTTGTCGAAATATTGGCTGATGGCGTCTTCGAAGTAGAGTTCATAGACGATAATGGACGCACATATGCAACGTCGGCGCTAAAGAACGAAGAAATACTTCTCCTCCATTACGAGTCCGTCGCTGCATAGAGTACTAAAGCGAACCAAACAATTGAGAGTAACGTCCAAAATGCCCGCGCGATTTTGAGCAATTAAGTTGCCGGAAATGTTACATGTCCAGAAGTAAATAATGGACACCCCTTTAACTGGATGACTAATAGAAAGAAATTGCGTTTAATTATTGGGGATGTGAGAAAAGTGAGCCAATCCTCTATTCTGATTAAATCATGCGCTCCTTAACGAAACGGTGCAGCTTACGTAATTTTAAGTGTGTTAAAGAAGAAATCCGGGTGAAATGGTATTAAAATACGTCACGGTTGATTTTCGATTTAACTCCCTGAAATTATTTGATATTCGTTGTTGCAGTAGATTCCTCATGAATTATTCAGGCTAGTCTTAAATTGTGACTCTAGCGTATTCAAACAATTTTATAATAGCTAAAACTATTATTTATAAATCATAGTTTCCTGATTTTCATCGTTTTGCTTTTTGAAAACGGTCGCGTCGTTGGTCGGTGGTTGGTTTATCTGGTTCTGTTTGAGTGATCTTGTCTTCAACAACCTTTTCGGGTTCTTTAACCTTTTTTTCGGGTTGCTTTTTAGAGATTTTTTGTGGTTGGAGACTCTGGTTTTTGAGACTAACTTTTGCAAATAGAGTACGAATATTTAAAATAGGTAATTGCCAACCGATGCGGGTGACAAGGGTTTCTAGTAAGAAGAGGCATAGGAAGCAGACAAGAAACCAGTTTGATATATCACGTTGGGCCTTTTCCTGAGGGACAGACCAAATATCACTTAGGTTTATGCGTTCTGTACCTCCGCTGAGATTGGAGAGATGTTTAAGTTCTTTGATCCTGGATTTGTCAAATGACCATTCGGGGTTTGTTCCAGCGACGATGGGACCAAATGTTAAGGCGGTATTGCCAAGCTGGACGGCGCCACGAACCCATTGACCGGATTCAAGTTGGGTTGTGCTCTGAAAATGTCCTGGCTTTAGTCGTTCCCAAATAAGGGTGTTGATTTTTCCAGATTTACCTTCGGACATGAAAATTTCGGGATTAATCTTGTTCATTTTATCGTGCCACGCATCATCATATTTTAAGTCAAGTGATAAAGTGCTACCGTCGAGTTTTGCTTTTAACCCGATGCCTTCGGGTAACTCATCCCCCATCAACCATCGACTCAAAGTCTGGATGAAATCGCCATATCGGTTCCAACTTCGAATTCTGTTTGAATATTCTCCTCCCAATGGAAACGATACTGCCGCGACTCGTCCTATACCTCTCTGCCAATAAGCCAACAACGGCGCATTGTATTCATCGGCTGATGATATAGCTACATTCGCTTCCTCTCTGGCATAACTAAGATTGTAACCATCGATTGTGTCTAACCAGTTTATAGAACGGGCCGCTAAACCAAGCCAAAGTTGATTTGGGGTAATCTGTACCGGATCTTCAAGAAATGCGGATCGGACAATGGCAACGGTTTCCTGGGCAAAAAGTGCGGGAAGTTCAACGGGATCTGAATTGAAAAAGATGCGACCATTCCCGCGTTCTGCAATATCTTTTAAAAACTCAGCATCTTTATCATCTTCAGTGCCCAATCCAATAACGCTGATCGTGCCATTTTCTCTAACGATTTCGGAGATAAGATCTTTATAGTTTCCTGGTTCTTCTGCATCCGCAGCGTCGGCAAATAGAATAATATGACGTTGCCCGATTGTTGCTTTTTGCAATTTACTCCAAGCGTTAATCAATCCTGTAAACACATAGATTCCACCACCAGCACTGTTGATGCCTCTAATTGTATTTGAAATACTATTCATGTTTGGTCCCACCTGAGTAAGGGGCACAATTTCATGGGCTTGACTATCAACAGCAAAAACAGAGATAACATCGTTTGCTCCCAGAAGCTCAACGGAACGCGCAGCACCTTCATTAGCTAGATCCATCTTTGTGACAACTCCAGAGTCCGTCGTGACATGAGCAGCCATACTGCCAGACCGGTCCATGACAATGGCCATTGCCACCATCAGTTTTCTATGTTCATGTTTTAACTCCATGGATACAGGTAATAATTCATCAATAGCTGAACCGAAATAACCACCCGAACCAAAGCTATACTTCCCACCAACCATCATCAACCCACCCCCCTGATGTTGAATATAAAATGGAATGGCGGCAAGAAAAGATTCCGGTAATTGATATGCAGGTACATTATTCAGAATCAACGCTTTCACTCCAGATAATTTACCGACATTCAATCGGGAAAAATTGTTGATGACTTCCAATTCAAATCCTTGTTGTTTGAGAACTGCAGCAACCGGATCCCGGGTATAACCAGTTAGCAATAATATTCTTGGACCACTAACCACTTCTAACCAATTTTCGCCACGATTATTACCCGGCTTCGTATCGTTTTGTGCTAAAATCTGTACGGAGTATTTATGGGAGCCTGGAACATGTATTCGGTCTGTAAGGCGTAGGACACCTCGGCCGTCGATTATCTCAACCTTGGTTGTTGAGATTGATTCGTTATCACGAAATATCTCAATCGGAAGTGTCTGATCAATATTTCCTGAAACAACGATTTCGATGATATAGGGTTCGCTAAGCTGAGTTTTCTCGGGCACCACAATTTTGTCGATACGAAAATCGACAGCATTTTCATCAGATACAAGGCGATAATCCATCGCTACATTTTTACTGAGGAGTTGCTCGGCTGCATCCAACACTGGATTGGTACTGTAGCCATCGGTTAAAACTAATAGCCTTGATGTCCGATTTGGTTGAAGGCTGGTTAGAGCCAGTTGAATGGCCAGTTTTGTGCGCGTGTATAAGCCGTTTCCTGAAAACTTTTCCGTGTTGTTATCGCTACGGATAATCGCAATATCGGCATAATCGATATAGAAAATACGATCATTTTTTGATTTCGTTTTTTGTAAAATCTTATCCCATTCATTGAAGCTGGCGGGTAACGAATCGGCTGCGGATTGGGATCGATCGACCAATAACCAAAGGTCAATCCCTTTGCCTACCAGATTGATACGAGGATGAACCAGATAACCCACCAGGAATATCAAAGATAAACAGCGTAACGGCCTCCAGAGTTGTAACGATTTCTGATATATACCCAATGAAATTAGTATGGGAATTAAAATTAACCATTCAGGTGAATTCATAAACATAAGACTTTTTTACCACGAATTTTCACAGATTGACACGAATAATGATATTTTGATTCATATTAACCACTAAATATTTTTTGCTCCTGCTTAAGGGAATAGTTTCCTAATAGCAGGCCCAAAATCAATAGTGCCCAGATTGGCCAAAGGGTTTCATGGCGACTGTTTTGAATCGTTAAAGTTTTCACTTTTTCAGCAGAAGGATAGATGGAAACAGCTTTCTTGAAATTAGCCTCGCGTACGTCGGCAAAGCTTGATGCACCGTTAAGAAGTGTTTTATTTCCCTGTTTCACGGTAAAAAATCCAGGATAAGCCGGGGCTCGAAGTAAAGTCTGTTTGGATGGTCTGAATGCTGTTTCTTTGGCGGCTTCAGAGTCGACGGTATTCGAATTATAAATGATTTCTCTACCATCTGGGTCACAAGCAATTCTGGCTAATTGACTCAGTTCATAATTTCCGGACTCTGCAGCGACTTTTTTATCTCTTGATGATTCTATAAACCGATGAAGCAAAATGACAAGCGCAGGTGTTTTCAATGCGTTGCTGTGATGTAAATCAAAATTTATAATCAATCTTTGGATTGAATCATCGCTGCGTAATAGAATCAAAGGTCGTTTTCCCTGCCAGAGAAGAATCTGATCATTTTTTGTTGTGTTCATGTTCAGTGGTTCAGCATTAATAATTAGACTTTGCCAGTTTAGATCTTCCATCAACGGATGATTTTCAGCGATAATTGTCCCAGTCATTGGAAGCGTATTAGTTGAATGTTCAATGAGGAATGAAACACCATTCTGTATGAATTCGGGTGTTTCATTACTCTGAAACTCAGTGAAGGTTAAGTCGCTGTCGATTAATGCGTGATTTGGATTTATGTCCTGAAAAACAGTTAGAACCTTCTGATAGAAACTGGCTAAGGGAGAATCTGAATTGAACTTAATGCCTAATTGTTTCGATTTGGGACGCATGACTGGACAGCGGTCATCCAACGTAAATCTGTCGGGTTCTACGTAGAGAACAAACTGATCTATTCCTGTGGGGAAAAATCCGGAAAGCGTCATTGATTCACCGGGATTTAATTGAATCGTATTTTTCTTTTGTTTTTGGTTTTTTGTTTCAATCCACCAGTTTCTCTTTTGCGGAGTCTGACCATAATTTTTAACAAGCACATTCCATTTAACGGCCTCTTCATTGCGATCAACTTTTAAGCCGGTAAATCCACAATTGTCGATGGGATAACCAACGGAGAGATGTTCAATATTTACCGGAAGTGACTGTTTATGGTCCGAAACAAAAATAATATGGCCTTTCTGACGAATCATATTTTGGGCGAGGTTGATTGCCGGTAAAAGATCATGATGCCCCTGACTCGGTGTCCATTTTTTTAATGATTGATGCAACTTATTTAGATCATAGCCGGAATAAAGTGTGCCTTGATTGATATCTGAGGTTATCAGTATCCATTCGGTTTTTGAAGCCGTGTTTTTAAGTTCGCTTAGTCGCTGATTCAGTCGGTCTTCCAATTCATCTTTAAACGCTGCCATTGATACAGAATTGTCAAGAATGATCACCGCTTTTAATACGGAGTCTGACCGAAGCCACATTGGCTGGATTAAGAGCCATGTTAGAAGTAGAACAATTAGGAGCTGCAACCAAAGATTTAGCGAATTACGCAGCCGTGTAACTCGACGGCCGGAGATGTCAGGGGGTTCTGTCTGAGGAAGCAGAAACAGGGTGCTGGTTGGTATTTCATGATAGTTTCGCTGAAGGCAGTGGATAAGAAGTATAATCGGAATACCTATTAGCGTCAGGAATCCCCAGGGATTTCCAAAGGTCAGGTCCATACCTCAACGACTCCATTTTCGAGTGCCTCATGGCGAAGGGCCTCAATGAATTCACCTGTCTCTGGAATTTTTGCGATCTGAATTTTATAACGTCGACACTGTTCAAACCACATGTCGAAATGTCGCAGATAAGCATTCTTGTAACGTTCCAAAGTGATTGAGTCGACCTGACGACGGTGAATCATTGATGATTCGACATCGATCAGATCCACGTTACCTGACCAGTCCGGCGTGGCTTCCTCCCGAGAATAGGGAACGAATATCACGCCACGGCCTTTCGCTGAATAGAGTGATGACAAAATATTATCATAGCCTTCAGGGTACAATAAGTCAGATATCAAAATTCTCATGGATCCATATGCCCAGGGAATTTCGGTTAAAACTGGTGCATGATCAGGATACAGTGGCATCGGAGTTACGTCCCATTTACCTGCAAGTATCAAACTTTTTGACAGTTCGCACCAACCATCGCCATGGGTTTGATATACTTTTACTGATGCACCTGATTGAAGGGCATTTTTTAAGCAAAAATAAAACAATTCGAGTGTCCGGTAGGTTTTCCGCTGATCAATAAACATCGAGTTTGACACATCCAAAACCAGATCAACCTGAGGATTCACTTCTTCCCGGTACAATTTCATTGTGTACTGGCCGGATCGGGCGAATATCTGCCAATTTATATAGCGCGGATCGTCTCCCGGATAGTAGGCTCGGTGGTCTTGAAAATCAATGGAACTACCAATGCCTGATCCCATCCAGTTTCCCGCAGACCCCTGCCAATTATTTTTCCGAAATGGCAGATGAATCTGTTGTGCAATGATTTCCATATCTGCCTGGATTTTATTGAGATCGATTGTATACAAACATGCTGGAAAGGAATTTGTTAATGATAGGTTCAAGGTTCAGGGGTTCGGGGGTTCAAGGTTCAGGGGTTCAGGGGTTAAAATTTTATTCTGTTCGAGATTCAATTCTATCTCTCGAATTTTCTGTATATTTTTTTTCACTTTGGGTGCCAGAATTAGAATACAGATGATTGTCGTTGATAATGGCATCGTCATCTCAGGAATTACCATTCCCCTTTTTTCCCAGGTAAATAAAGCTGCACTTGGCAGGAGATAAATATAATCCATGATTTTGCTGTCTACTTCATCTTTTGCAGCCAAAAGTATGACAACAAGAATCAATACACAGACCTGGATTATCCAATAAAATTTATATATAGATTTTTTAGAAGGGAAACATAACGTCACAAGGGCTAAAGGCATGATGATTGTTCCGATGATGGCAACAAAATGCGCCAGCATATTTTCACTATCTGGATATTTCATACCTGTCAATGCCTGTAGAATTATTAACGTTGTGACAAAGTAGAGTAAACCACTGCACCATCCTGGATAGAACAGAAATCGCAATCGTTTAATCAATCTGTTCCCTGTTAAAAGATTTTGAGAAATCGATGGGATCATCTTTATGTCTTCAGTAATAGCCTCTACCCATATAATCAGCATGGGCACCACGGTGCAGCCGAGGACGATATTCTTCTCAAGGTCCGTCAAAAAAAGCAATGCACAAACCAGGAGAAACGCAAAGCCGATCCATCGTTTTCTGGCACTGTAGTTTTCTGCATGAGGTGCAATTTTTGAGGCACCTATTGTGAGCATAAACACAATTAATAGTGGGCAAAATATCATTAAAAATAGTATTAAATCACTATCTACCTTTGGCATTCGTCTAAAGATTCTCATTTGGCCCAAAATCATCATTAAAAAATAGAAGAAAATAATACTCCCAACGACCTGGCTTACTCTGCTTGAACTCCGTTTCGATTTCGTTTTAGAGACATAGGCCGATTGGGCAATGGCCATTGAGGTGAATAACATTGAGAGAATCAGTAAAATTGCGAAGATCTTGAAATCAGCCAGCAGATTTATTCCACCCAGATAATATCGAAGAATAAAATAGGGTAAGATCGAACTAAATAGCAGTAGTATTTGTGATCCATAAGACAACCATTTTCCAAAGACAATGCGCCATGCTGTTAGTCGGGTTAACATGACTAGTTCCATTGTATTCTGTTCTACTTCCCTACTAATAGAATGAATTCCTCTTCCCGGAAGAACGAAAAGCAGCAATAGACCAACCATCGACCAGAACAAACCGTTATAACCTTCGGTGCTTTTCCCTGCATTAACTGCAATCAATCCCATAATGACGGTACCAATCATAAGTATTTGAGTCAGTAAAAACCAACCAGTAAAGACCTTGCTCCTCAACCCTTGGCGCAGTTCTTTGACAAGTACCGGACTTAAATAATCGCTTTTATCTTTTTGTATCTTCATTTTTTTAACACCTAAAAATTCTTTTACTCGTAATCTTAGTTCTTATTCTTCCGGCAATTCACTAGTCCCTATCTTTTGATTAAGAGTAAGAAGTATGATTAAGATTATGAAAAATACTTTAACAGTCCATATGCTTTTAATTCTCTATACCCATATTTCCGTTTTCCGCTTTTCTAATTATATCTACAAATGCGTCTTCAAGTTTGTGTTCCACGAAGTGAAACTCAATAACTTGCAATCCATCATTAACCATTCGTTTTAATGTTGCAGCAATAAATTCATGTTCGTCTGATTCGATAGCAATGTGACCGCCATCTTTAGTCTCATTAACCAGTGATACTCCCGGATTCATTGATACCCATTCAGATAAACCATCGAGACCAGAGGCTAATCGTACATTAATTATGTGTTTACTATCATCCTTGCGTTTAAGTTTTTCAGATGATCCGTGGTGAACAATTTTGCCATTATCAATGAATAACATGGTATCACACATTTCACTGAGTTCTGATAATATATGTGAACTGATGAAAATGGTTTTACCCTCTTTTGCCAGCAAAATAATCAGGTTTCTCAGTTCTATCCTCGCCTTCGGATCAAGACCCGCCGCCGGTTCATCCAATACTAAAACATCAGGATCATGAAGTAAGGTACGTCCTAAGCAAAGACGCTGCCCCATTCCTTTTGACAGTTGATCCACATACCGAGTCTCTATAGAACTTAAATCTGTAAACTCCATGATCTCCTGAATTCGGCTCTGACGATCGTCGCCCTGGTAGCCAAATGCCCTTGCATAAAAATCGAGGTACTCAAATACCGTCATCATGTCATATTTACCATACGCGTCTGGCATCCAACCGATAGTCGGACGTACCTTATTCGGGTGATTAACGACGTCGACTCCGTTGATCCTGATGCTGCCTGAATCTGGTTGATCCAGCGTGACCATCATACGCATAATGGTTGTTTTTCCAGCACCGTTTGCACCAATAAAACCGACAACCTGCCCGGACAAAATTTCAAACGAGACGTTCCGCACCGCATGTACATCGCCAAAAGAACGACTCAGATTATTTACCTCAATTACTGGAGTACTCATTTTTTGTATCTTTATTTAAAAATTTAATTCCTCGACGGTTGCCATCCTCGTTTAGCACACTCACCAGACGTGAGCTTTCTCATAATGTCGATAGTCAATATTTGGCTACATCGAGGCCAATAGCTATTCATGTAGTGTCGATACCATCGGAGTTACCTGGCCAAAATAAAACACGGGTTCATCTTGCCAGCGAATATGTCGCGAGGTTTCAATCGCAACATTTTTTGCAGCTGATGAAGTCGCAAAAAAATAATTACTTTTGCCATTCGCTTTCTGTAATATCTTGCCGACATTTTGACCCGCATAATGCTGATATGAATTAAACCATTTTCTAAACGTATCTAAATCGGCGTAAATCAATTCCTTGGTTTCACCAGTCCTCATGTTTGTACATGTCCATATCTGCCCGGATGCATCGATATAATAAAATTTGTCCAGTGTATTCAAAAGAGAAGATTTGCATTTCAATATATCAGACTCATTCTCGCTAACTTTTTCAATCTCTATTTTGCCTCGAGTCGAATCAACTTTCATCAGGAATTGACCCTGTAACTGACGACTGCGAAACCAATCGTCTGCATACATATTCTCATCTACAGAATAGCTGTTTAATTCTCTTTTTTGGTAATGAGGTATTTTTATCTTTTGGGCCAAATTTAATGACGTGATATATAGATCGTCATCCCCCCTAAATTTTTGTGATAGCAATATCCCTGTGCTAGATATCTGTTCCTGGGATGTAATTTGAGTCATTATATTGGGAATTATTTGTACAGTCGTAAATCGACGCCCTCTACCCCCAACACCGTCCTGGAAGATCATTAATAAAATTAATATGAGGCTAGCGATAATCGCAATGAGTGGTGTTGTCCACAAAAGTTGCATTGGCCGTCCTTTTTTTCTTGACGACCGTAAATTCAACGGCCCAACTACCCATGCAAATACAATAATAAAGCCTACAATCATAAAATTTTTCACAGGTTTTGAATCGACTCCCTCCCGCAATGGCCAGGCATCGGCATATTTAGCATTGAGTCGGTCTGTAATCCTAGACGTGTTCGTTAAGGACTCCGAAAAGTTTAGTGATGTTAAATTATTCTGATGTACCGGAACCATTCTAACAAATCCGGCACCAATCTGAACATAATTAGACTGTTGATTGATCGCACGAAAATCTGAAGGAGTTTCCCTTCCAGGAAAGTATAAATTTCCACCCTGAATCAACCATGTTTTTAGCGCATGTTTCGATTCTGCGGATAATTGAGACCAGTCAGATATCGTCATCCAGATACACTCGATACCTGTTAACCCCAACCAGTTACCTGGAAACTCGCCGGGATTAAATGAAGAACCAAACAGGTCAATATTCCGTAATCGCTGCTTTACTAATTTCGTTTTAGTCCCTTTGCGCCTGGATTTCTGTTCCTTCATAACAGTTTCATTATAATAGTTATTTAGGAGTCCCCAATGTTGCTGGTGAAGCACATCGCTCATTAGCAAATAGGGAGTTTTTGCCACACTGGAATATCGTGGACCTGAGGCGGGAAATTTAATTTTTCGATTACTAATCCCGAACCCCGAGATGTCGCCAAGTATTTGTTGGTGATAATACCGATTTACTCCAGACGTATAGATTGGAACGTTTATACTGAAGATTCGTTCAACATTATTTTTGACCGTGAATCGTTTATTAAATTCAATCTTACCTGAATTTAACTGATATTGATTGATGGCCGATATGAATGTAAAATCCCAGTGCCTGGTTTTTCCAGAATGATTGGTAATTCGGATATTGACTGGCATGTATCCAGATTGTGGCAGTGCTTCAAAAGGCGATGAAACTTTTATATCAATATTGGCGTCATTGTCATAATTCACTCGGGAAAACGGATAATCTGCGTAACAATTAAATAGGAGAATGAAAAATATAAGGAATAATTTCTTCAATTAACATCCTTAATTGTAGCAGGAATTCCTTGCTGATTGACCGGTATTTTTTTCAATATTGAATCGACAATCATGGATGTGGTTTTTCCATCTAGTTTCGCACGGTAATCAAGGATGATTCGATGTTGTAAGACCGGCTTAGCAAGGGCTTTCACGTCTTCGAAACTCGCATTGATTCGCCCATTTAACAAGGCTCTGGCTTTTGCTCCTGCAGCAAGTCCTAAGGCTGCTCGAGGACTGGCCCCAAATTTTATCAACGATGAATTGGGGTCTTTTTCATGTGTTGCATCGACTATCCGAGCAATATAATTTGCAACAACATCCGGCAAATAAACTCTGTGAACCAAGGCGATTAATTCAAGAATATCATTCTTGTTCATTATGGAATCTATATTGGGTTCTATACCCATTTCTCGTTCATTGACAATCTTTTCAAGAGTACTAACATCATTGCGATAGACATTCAGCTTAAACAGAAACCGATCAAGTTGTGCCTCAGGCAGTGGATACGTCCCTTCAAGTTCGATAGGGTTCTGGGTGGCGAGAACAAAAAAAGGATCTGCGATTTGGTGAACCTCGCCCATGACAGTGACATGCTGTTCCTGCATGGCTTCGAGCATCGCTGACTGAGTTTTTGGTGATGCCCGATTAATTTCATCAGCAAGAATCAAATTTCCAAAAATAGGGCCTTTTTGAAAGACAAATTCTCGTTTGCCTTCATTTTCCTGCAAGACTGGATTGCCCGTAATATCACCAGGAAGCAAATCGGGTGTAAATTGAATTCTCTTGTGATCTAACTGGATACACTTCGCAAGGGATTTGACTAATTCGGTTTTTCCTAATCCGGGCAACCCTTCGAGTAAAATATGACCGCGGGCAAGTAGTCCAATAATTACATTTTCAATGAGATTCTTTTGACCAAAAATTGTCGAATTAAGTGTGTCAGCAAGTTTATATATTTTTTTTGATGCTGCAGTCGATTCACTTTCGCTGATATGTTTTATCATTTGAAATACCGTTTCAATAAATTTTTTTCGTTGGGATCCAGTGATTCACGCCAAACCGTTTCGCCGCCCTTACCCATTTCCTTTATATTTCCGGCATTAGCGGGACCATTGTATGCATTCGGATTGATATCGTGTTCACCCTTTATATATCCAAGCTGATCTCCAAGGATAGGCTTGGACGTGTCCTTGTTGCTGACGGATTCAATTTTTGTCGATCCCAAACTCGTCGGTTCGCTGTTTAGCTGAATAGGCAGGGAACCCGGTCCCTCGCTGACACCTCCACTACCCATCGTTGCCAAAAGCAACGTTGATGCATCTTTACTATCCAACCCCTCACTCAAACTAATCTCGCAGCCTTCGATACCTTCAGCAAGCTGTTTTTGTAAATCTGCTAATTGTTCCTTACTCAATTGTTTTAACTGATTTGGGTCAATACTTTTTAACTGCTCCATTAGCTTTGAATTGACTGAGAGATCCGAATTGCTAAGATTGTCCAGAATTTTCTTCCAGTCAGATGCTGATTTTTTGAGTATTTCCTCAAGAGATTTATCACCCTTGGTAAATGTGTCTAGCATTGAAGTATTATCATCCCCTAATGATAATTTCTGGAGCTGATTAATGGTTAATAGGGTATTTTGGGCTAATTCAAGGTTACGTTCCAATGCTTCGATTGACATCTTTGCCTGTTCTCGAAGCCGGTCACCCCCCTCCAAACTACTATGATTATACCAGGAATCTTGAGGTTGGTTACGCAACATTTCGATCTGTTTCTCCAGCTTATTTAAAGCGTCCTTGTCAACAATTTCATAAGTTTTTAATGTGTCAATCCATGAATCAACTTCGGTCCAGGATATCGGTTCTTCAAGAGAGTATTGGGTTGTTTCCTCCGAGATATAAAACGGGATCCATATCGCACTGCCCATCAGTAACAAAATCATTAAAATTGGGCCAACAATATGTCTTGGACTCCATACGAGGCCAGAAGATTCATATTCTTCATAACCAGGCCACTCACCCACTCCCTGATAGGCACTGTAAAGTCGATTATTTAATTTCAATCGATCATCTAATCGAATTAGTACATCTCTTGTGTCGTAAAAGCGAGTCCGATTTTTGAAGTAGCTGAGAATAGCCAAACCAACTAATAGGCAATAAAAGAGACACCACAATAGAACTAAACCAACGACTGACAGACCGTTTCGCTTAACGATAAATATCAGACAAGTTGTTATGCCACTTGTGATAATAGCTCCGGGTAAAAACGTACTGAGACACCAGGCAAAATTAATTTTCCATGCAATTCTTTTTGCTGTAGTAAGCCAATTTTTTTGGGTACATTCACTCATTTTAATTATCCCCGAATTAACATATACTGCACGTAGTAAATTTTTCGATATTCCCACCGCGGCGGATCATTTTGGGCAAAAACTTAACAGAAACCTGTCGAGAACCTGATCGCGATTGGTATAACTTCGCCTTTTCCATTTCAATATTCAGGATAGAATAATATGAATCTTGCGGATGAGGTGATGTTCCATTGACCATGAAAAAAGAAAGTTTACTAATCAGGTTAACCTGCGTTATGCATAAACTTTTGTCATGAGAATTTTAAGCTTGCCTAAGAACAATGAGTTATGAATTTTATCCGCATGCAGGCTAGTTATAAAAACGACAACAATCATTTCCCACAGGCAATATAGATTCCTTCTTTATACTCTTTCGTAAAGATCTCAGGTTCATCTAGATAGCTTCGGCTTCGCTTAAGGAATTCCAGGGTAGGGCCATCATCAGGCCATTTTTGATTGAGATTAGTAAATTTATAAAAACTATCCTGAAATTTTGATTGCATAAGTAACGTTCGGGCATCATTAAATTCAGAGATAAGATTGAAAAAATCACCCTGATTGGTGTTTTTTTCAAAAACCTGATAAATTCGAATTCCTTGTGTTTTACCCATCACTTGGACAGTATCTAATTCTCTAGTCAGTATTTTCTCACTAGAATCAGTGCAGGCTTTTATTAACGCCTCATACGTAGAGCCACTGATAATAATTGGCACATTGTATACTTTACATAGCCCCTCAAGTCTGGATGCCAAGTTAACTTCATCTCCCAGCACTGTGTAATTCAGTCTGTTTTCAGTACCGACATTGCCAGCGACCAATTTTCCTGTGTTTATACCAATACCCATTTTTATTTTTTTGATAGGCGGATTAGCAGTATCGTTGTTGAATTTTTCCAACTCTTCTAACATTTCCTGTGCTGCAGAAACGGCTCTGACCACGTCATTCTTTTGATTATCAAGCACTCCAAAAACCGCCATCATCGCGTCGCCAATGTACTTGTCAATAATGCCATGTTGATGTTCAATACACTTACTCATATAGGTAAAATATTGATTCAGTAACTGAAGTATTGTTGTGGGTTGAAGACCTTCTGAAAGAGTTGTGAACTCTCGTATATCTGAGAATAGAATCGTCGCGTATTTTTCTTCCCCCCCCAGCTCTATTTTTCCTTTTAACATCTCTTCAGCAATTTCCTTGGATACAACTTTATCCATTGCGGATCTTACTTGTTCCTTTTCCTCTAATCCCTGAGCCATTGAATTAAACGAATCTCCTAATAAAACAAATTCGTCATTTGAATTAATGTCCAGGCGATGTTTAAAATTGCCTTTTTCGATTTCGCTCGTCGCATTTTGCAGATAACCAATGGGTTGGGTAATTTTCAGTGAAAATAGAAATCCAATTACAATCGCAAGGCAGACACCAATAAACCCTGTCAATACGATCTTTTTTAGTAATTTCCGCAAAAAGCTTAACTCTTTGTCGAGTGATTTTATGACCAAATATTCAGTTCCTATTTCATTTCGCCCCTTACTCATATAAGTAATAATTCCAGAATTGGATTCGGAGAGGTCTCCAGCAACAGTGCTCCTAAAGGGCGTAATAAAATACAAAAACCGTTCGTTAAATAGACGGGTTTCGTTCAGGTCAGATTTTAAATGGAGTTTTTTTGTCTGACGCTTTGACGAAGCCGATATATCCATATTAAATTCCCGGATATATAAGTCATTCTGCTTCGGGTCGCTGCTCCATTTTGTTGATAGGAAAATCGTGGAACCATTCAAAAAAGCCAGTTCTACACCGCTAATTTCTTTGATCTTCCCAATTGCGTGCTCAGTAATACGTTTTCCAATACAAACCAAGCCTATCATTTCTTCATTTAAAAAATAAGGATCAATAACGATCTGGTAGAAACTGTCTTCACGATAAATAAATCCCAATCCGCTATCTCCATAATCCAGACAATTCCGGAATATGGAGAATTTCTTCAAATCATCGATGACATTTTTTCCGGTGTTGTTGCTCGCAAGAATGTTTCCTTCAGTATCAGCGACGATGATAAGATCAATATTTTCGCTGAAATAAGAATAAATTTCATCGGTAATGAGATCGTCCCGGGTCGCCTCGTCCATGTTTTTATCTGTTAATACTTCTTTAACATAAACGTGGCCGATAATTGCATTTGTCGTATCTGATAGTCGTTTAAAACTTTCATCAAGATGGCCTCGGATCATGTCCTGGGTACTATAGAGATCGGAATGAATGCGTGAGATAAACTGAGTTTCCAGATCATGTTTAACAATCTGGTAGGTAACAAATAACAAAACCAAAAGTATTAGTGAGATAATTAAGGTGAGCTTAAACTTAAAAGGAACATACAATGCCTTTTTCATTATTTATCTTCAATAATTTTCCACTGGCTTTGAATAGGATTTGCCATATTTATTTTTATGTTTGAAGATTTGCCGCGATACACGGGTACTTCTGATGGAAAGATCAATTTTAACATCTTTATCAAGATTCAATTCCTGAGAAACTTTTCCTCCGTAAATATGCCATACATGAATCGTATATTTCCCAGGTGGAATATCTTTTATATGGAAATCGCCTGCTCCATTAGTTACCGAAAAATAAGAATTTTCGAGAACAATAACATCGCAAATCATTTGCTGATGAATATTACAATATACTTTATAAAACCCAGGGACCTCAAATATTTCTTCTCGATACAACCCCTTTTCGTATCGGTCGAAATCAAATGATTTTTTTCTATCTTTACAAAATACGTTGTGCTGCACTTTGTCCTGATTCCAAAATTGTACTTTTTGACCTTCAACGACCGGTAGAAGTCGAGGCTCAAAAGTTTTTCCAATTTGCTCTGATTTGGCCGGATCTGGAGGAGGAATCGTTTTAATCCCAGAGATATAGACAATCGCATTTGAAGCATCTTTCAGCCGTTTGTTGCCACGCTTTTTATATACCTCTACGCTTCCACGAATATCAAACGCCCACAAAGAAGTAAGTGAAAAACAATAAACTAAAAAACAACAATAGTTCTTACAAGAAATCAAGGACTTGATCTGCATGAATATCTGTTTTCACTTTCTTAATTATCTTTTTAATAAGCCCTTCAGAGTTAATGACAAAAGTCGTCCGAAATATCCCCTGATACTTTTTCCCATACATTGATTTTTCACCCCATACACCATATGCATTTATGATTGTTTTATTTTCATCTGCCAACAAATGAAATGGCAACTCAAATTTATTTGCAAAGCTCTTATGGGATTCAACAGAATCCGGGCTGACGCCAATTACAACCGCATCACTTTGTTGCAATCTGTCGATACCATCACGTAAAGAGCAGGCTTCTTTAGTACAACCTGGTGTATCATCTTTTGGATAAAAATAGAGAATTATATTTTTTCCTTTGAAATCATTAATTGAAATTTTATCACCATGCTGATTGGTTCCCTCAAAATAAGGAGCTTGAGATCCTTCTTTAACTTCTATCATTGATCATTCCTTTAAAATTTACGTCCTTTATTTATGTAATATCTCACATTTTAGATTTGTTATTCAAATATGATTAACTTGCAATCAAAACTGAGTAACGCGGTCATTCCTGGCTACGCAATTCACAAGGCATCTCAGCCAGGAATGGCCGAGTTACTTTAACAAATCAAAAATGAAACCTAAAATGTGAGTAATATGTTCCGTACCGAGAACCCGACTGCCACAAAACTGCACATGATATTTCTTGAGACCATAAATCAGTACGCATGGATATCATACCAAACGCGATCGGGATTTCCATTCCTCATCCGGGATCGCAAAATCTACTGCTGGCAGTGTAAATAGAATATCGGATTGTCAAAAACAGCCAGAATATATAATGAGATAAATGAAGTATACTGCAAGCAGTAGGTTTTTCGACATTCGTTATTCATTTCAGGCAACAATTTTACAGAAACCTGTCGAAAACCTGATCGCGTTTGGTATATAATCATTTTGGGTTGAGAGATGGCTTAGCCTGGATTATTCATAAACCTTCTATTACGAGTTATTATATCACATAATTTCAACGAGTTAACCGGCTGCGCCGGGATTTCTTATCGCGACAATAGGCAAAATCAATCCTGCTCACAAGCGGGACTGTACTCCGAACCTCTTATGCTATAAATTTAATTGCAGCTCGTTCGTAATCCCGTCTTCAGGCGGAAGTTTCAGGAGAGCTTCAGCGATTTCCTATGATGGAATGTCCTCGCTGAAGCATCGTTCAGGCTTCCGCCTGAAGGCGGGACTACAAACGAGACACGCTCCTTATTCGAGATGTCCTATAATTTGATATAAGATTCAAAGTTTCAATAACTTAAAATACACTACCTATACTATCGAGTTATAAAATTCTACGAGATTGAAAGAGTTTCCACCCACCACGGCGCGTTATAAACCACGGCAGATTTTCAACATTATTCTCTACGAGCTGGAAGCCTGCACGCGAATAATATTCATAACTCATTGATTTCACGCAATCTAATAACTCTCATCACAAAACTTTTTGCATAATCCAGGTTAGACGCTTGAATCAAGCGTCTTTGGAGTGGGGTGACCTGGCGCAGCTTTCATTTACCACAGAGTGGTAGGAAGGATTACTGCACCACTCGATAAACACCCAACTTCTATTTGCTCCACAAATTTATAAAGCACAGCCGGGTCTGCGCACTCCAAAGTGGAGCCTGTATTCAAAAATGCTTAGCGCACTGGACATAATGTAATGTAAATATCAATCGTAATCAGTATATTTTTCAGGTGAAATATATTTTAATCCAGAAGTGAAAGCATTAATTTTAATCGTAAGTTGATTTGCTGCACTTCTATTTGGATTGTCTGAGCTTGTATCCCCAGCGGTAAATGGATTTTTCACAAGCCAGAATCCAGCTAATTTGGTCGCTTCTCCAATAGTAACATAACGATGCTCGCCCACCGGCCGCAACTTTCCCGATTTTGCGTATATAAGTGCTCGACATGTTGCTGTGAAATTTGTTGTATCATCGAATAGCGGTGCGTCAAATGGCACATTTGTAACTTCACTTGAATTATTATCTTCCGGATCCGTAGTGTATTTAATTGTTCCTACGATTTTTTGAATACCCACATCATCGTCGGCTTCCATAATAGAATAACTTGTTGGTAGATACTCCCACTTTGTACCTCCAATCCAGCCGGTGAATGAATAAGTGGCGCCACTGAGAGTCACAGTAGCCAGCCGATATGCCCTAAATTTCTTTTCATCATCCAAATCCAGGGCCGGATTTTCGACAGGACTGACATTCGTCAATTCACCTGGAATTACTAATGCGACATATTCACGATTTGATTGCGCATATTGACGAGCCAAATTTAATTGGGAACCAATCAATCGAACACTCGAATTTAGTTTGCTACTTGAGGTCATACTATCAAAAACAGGAAGAAACATTCCAAGCATAAGCCCCATAATAACCATGACAACTAGCAATTCTACTAAGGAAAAGGGCCGAATGCGCGACTGATAGTGATTATGTGAATGAGTATTGATCATAACGGTTAAATATAAATTGGATCGGATAAAAATCAACCGAAGTCATTTGTATTATTTACCTTTTAGATAAGGTGCAATATCCGTATTTTTATACGACACAAAGCAAATCCATTTGTAATTGTGAAAGATTATTTTAAACTATTCAACAAGAGTGTGTATTCAAAATGTGAGTAACTCTGGTGAATGCCCGGATTGAGTTAAAAGTAACGCGGTTCCACGCAAAGCGGGACTAAATCTGTGATTTAGCTGGCTGCGCACATGGTATTCATTCGCCGCGGCGAACGATTTACTATTTGTCGCTCACATTTTGAATACACATTCATTGAACAATAACTCAATTACTTTTCTCACAAACAATTATGCTGTATTTATTCTTATTCATAGCCATTTCACTTACAATTATATCGTTTCATAATTCAAAAAACCGGGAACGGCATCCTCTATGGTCAAATTTTAAATTAGATAGAATGCTGGGAACCAATTCCGCAACAGTGTTCTGGGCAACAAGTATACTGATCGCTATTATCATGCTAATTTTGGATTCCGAACCTGGAGAAACGAAAACGAAACATCAGCGATTAGAAAATGAACGTGTCGCGCAGAAAGCGTTAGGCCACTATTTTGGCAAACGTTTTTCGCATTTGGCACAAGGAGAATCAAAGGTTTTGATCATTGATAATGCAGGACATGAAGCTGGACGAAATTACCATGGAGCATTTGTTGAGGGTTTTGAATCAGGAATATTTCGTCACATCAGTGGAATTAAAGAAGAATTTGTTGGTTTGGAAAATAAGGAGTCAGAAAACGGAGAAAACACTTTTAATGTGGATCTTCATATTGACGCCGAAAAGATTGATGAATTGGTTACAAAAAACGAAGAGTGCAAAATCGTAATTCTTTTGACTGATCTTCCCAGAAATTTTATAGGCAGTAAAACCTGGATTAAAGTAAATCATAGAGAATTATTGTTGGGTATCGTGACCAGTAATGTCTATAATAAAGGTGGTATGATATTTGAGAGTGAAATTTCAGTTTGTGCTGTCCCGCGAACTTTATATAATTATGATAAATCATATCTGAATACGAATTTAGAGGAAGTATTTGCACTCAGATATATAGATATAAATCCAGAAAATGTAGCGGAGATGCTCAAAAAACACCGGCAATTATTTCAACCTTCGAATTCGCGATAAAGATACCTTCGCTCATTAAATTCTTAGCTCGATTCCTTTTTTATCATCTCAGAGGCCAACTGTGGATTTGCTTTCCCTTTACTGAACTTCATTACTTGTCCTACCAGAAAATTCAACGCCGATGCCTTACCTTCTTTTAATTGTTGTACCGGTATGGGATTATTTTCGATTGCTCGTTTTACAAACTCAAGAATTTCCTTGGTGTCTGTAACTTGTTTTAACCCCTTTTCATCTATGATAACTGATGCTGATTTTCGAGAAGAAAACATGTCATTAAAAACAGTCTTTGCGATTTTTCCATTAATGGTATTATCCGTTATCAGCAGGATTAATTCAGCAAAATCTTTTGGACTGATTGGACATTTGTCAAATGTTTTATTTGACTGGGACAATTCCCTTAACAACTCAACCATTATCCAGTTAGATGTCTTTTTAGGATTGGAGCCGAAGCGGATACATTGTTCAAAATAATCAGCACATGCTTTATCTGATGTCAATACTGATGCATCATATTCAGGTATTGAAAATTCCTGAATAAAGCGGGCACATCGCTGACCTGGTGTTTCCGGAACTTCCTTCTTTAATTCCTCCAAATAATCCGAACTAATCTCTATCGGCATTAGGTCCGGTTCTGGAAAATATCGGTAGTCTGCTGCGTCTTCTTTTGTTCTCATTATATACGTTTCACCGATATCATCATTCCAGCCTCTAGTTTGCTGAACAAGATGTCCCTTGCTCTCAAGAACATCAGATTGCCGCTCTATTTCATAGTGCAACGATTTGTGAATCGCCTTAAAACTGTTCAGATTTTTTACCTCTGTTTTCGCATTTAATGTTGGAGATCCGGATGGTTTTACGGAAATATTAACATCACATCGCATTTGCCCCTTTTCCATATCACAATCACTGATATCTGCATATTGCATAATCTGTTTTAACGCGGTTAAATAGGCATAGGCTTCATCCGGTGTTGTCATGTCCGGTTCACTGACAACTTCCATTAGAGGAACACCAGCTCGATTAAAATCAATCCCGCTGTATTGCTTAAAATGGGTTGATTTAGCAACATCCTCTTCCAAATGAATTCGGGTTATTCCAATGGTTTTTGTAGCAATTAATTCCTGCGAAAGCCCTTTGCCGGAAATAACCAGTTTCCCATCCTCACAAAACGGCAGATCATACTGGGAAATTTGGTAGTTTTTGGGCATGTCAGGATAAAAATAGCTCTTGCGATCAAATTTACTGTACAAAGCAATTTTACATTCACACATCAATCCCGCTAATAATGTATTGCGAATTCCTTCTTTATTAGGAACCGGTAATACCCCGGGATATCCCATGCATACCGGACATACTAACGTATTCGGTTCTGCACCATATCGATTCGAACACCCACAAAACATTTTCGTATTTGTTCTAATCTGAACATGCACCTCTAATCCGATAACAACATCAAACTTCATCGTTCTTTTCCATTTCATTTGCAAATTCAAACCAATGAGCTGCCTGCAAAAGCCTAATTTCATCCATCGAATTCCCAATAAGCTGAATTCCAATTGGCATACCATCCCCATCAAACGATGCTGGAACTGAAATTGCGCAATTCCCCACCAGGTTGACCGGGATAGTATAAATATCCGAAAGATACATTTGTAACGGATCACTAACTGAACCAAATGGATACGCTGAAACTGGTGAAACCGGGCTCAATATCAAATCGCAATTGTTAAATGCATTATTAAAATCATCTCGAATTAAAGTCCTGATTTTTTGGGCGCGAAGGTAATACGCATCATAATAACCACTGCTTAATACATAAGTACCCAAAAGAATTCTTCTTTTGACTTCTTCCCCGAATCCATTTTCCCTTGTATCTAGATAAATATCAAGTAAATCAGATGTCCGATCTATCCGATTCCCATAGCGAATACCGTCAAACCTTGAAAGATTGGAACTCGCCTCCGCAGTTGCGATGATATAATACGAAGATACGGCATAAGCAATACTGGGTAATTTGACGTCAACAATGTCACATCCGCGAGATCTAAATACCGAAATAGATTTCTCAAATGCATCGTTTACTTCTGAAGATAAACCATCAATTTCGAGGAACTCTTTTGGGATGCCAATTCTTAATGAACTTACATCAAAATCATTACCGACCTCGTGATGATTGAAATCACTATTAGGCAATGATGTAGAATCTAATTCATCGCGCCCGGAGATTAATTCCAACAAAATTGCTGCATCTTTAACATCTCTGGTGATCGGTCCGATTTGATCAAGTGACGATGCAAATGCAACCAGTCCGTATCGTGAAACCCTGCCATAAGTTGGCTTTAACCCCACAACGCCACAAAAGCTTGCGGGTTGCCGAATAGAGCCTCCGGTATCCGAGCCTAATGCTGCCAGCGCCTGTCCTGAAGAGACGACTGCAGCAGAACCACCGCTGGAACCACCAGGCACGCGATTGATATCCCAAGGGTTGGACGTTTTCTTATAGGCACTGAATTCGGTCGTGGATCCCATGGCAAATTCATCCATATTCGTTCGACCAAAACAGATAACGCCGTTTTTTTGCAGGTTATTAATGACTGTTGCATTGTATGGAGATATGAAACCTTCAAGTATTTTTGATGCGCATCCACATGTCTGCCCTTTAACTGATAAATTATCCTTAATGGCAATGGGTATGCCATCATACCGGCTTAGCTGTTTACCGTTTTTCCGCCTCGCATCTGACGCATTGGCATCCTCTAAAATTTGACTGGTATCCAAACTCAAAAAACCATTAATTTTACCATCAATGTCATCATGCCGGCCGATTAAATTTTGACAGAGTTCCAATGAACTTATTTGTCCAGTCTCCAATGCGTCCGATGCCTCATGGATCGTCCCAGAATCAATTTTATTTACAAATTTCTGCGCGGCACTCATTTCAGGCTGGGCCCTCCGAACCATGGCGAATAACCACTGGAACTTTTATCAGCTCATCATCAAGCACATCCGGTGCATTATCCAGTAATTCACTTCGAGTCATAGAACCCCTCTCTTCATCACTTCGAATTACATTTGTTATTGATGCAGCATGTGCGGTAGGACTAACATCAGATAAATCGACCTTTGACAACTGTTCAGCATAACTCAATATTGCATTAATATCCGTTTCATATCGGCTAATTTCCCCGTCATTCAGATTCAACCGAGCCAAATTGGCAATATGCCTGATATCAACATCTTGTGATTTTTCATTCATTAACATAGACCTTTTATTTTAATAACCGCCTCGTTACAGTCATCAGGAAAATAAAGTTAGACATTAAATTGAACTGCTATAATACCGATTGCCAATCTGTTTTCAAGGTCAAAAAACGGGTTAGCCTGATTAATTCATGCGGTTTCGCTACGAGAGTGCTTAGCCTGATTAATTCATGCGGTTTCGCTACGAGAGTGCTTAGCCTGATTAATTCATACGATTTCTACTGTGAGAATTTTTTTAACTTCATCTGAATGATTTATAAAGAATCTGAAACCTTGAAATAGTTCACTATTCCTCCAGCCTCAGATTATTGATAAATCATTCACCTAAGGCAAACTAAATCCTCTCGTGACAAAATCGAATGAATTAATCAGGCAAGCATTCTTTAGATCAATGAGTTATGTAGGTTCCGAAGGTGAAGGAATAGTGAACTATTTCAAGTCTTTGGGTTCTTCACAACTCGCTTATATGAAGTGAGATATGCGCACGCAGTAGACGCCGAATGAATTAATCAGGTTTGCCTGCATTATGGATAAAGTTTTGTGATGAGAAAAGCCACATAGCCCAGATATTTCTCAGCGCGGCGGAGCTGCAACCAAAAGAACAAAGATTTTTGCCCATCCACCGTTGTTTATTTTTATGATAACTATGGTGAGACAGGCTGAATCACGTGAATCTTCATATCGCAGCCGTTGGTCGCAACCAAAATTTAACTTAACCATTCATGCTGTGCAGCAGAACAGGCTATTTTTCACGGTTCGACACGGATACAAAACGTAGTAGATCGCGCTGCTCATACTGAGAGAAGTCCGCCGCGGCGGATTCTCTCTCAGACTCTTTTCCTAAAACTTTTCAACTCTAACCATGTGAAAGTCCGGAACTTCATTTTAAAAACTTGTCAAAAAAACAAAGTTTTTACTGATAGTAGTACGAATAGGACAAAGACAAGAACCATATCCACGGTTTCGCCGAGCGTAACCGTGGATACAAATTCGTGAAGATTCGAGTGATCGGTGGGCAGCTTTTTAAAATTAGTAATTTGCCGTAACACTGTATAGTTAGGACGCAAAACTTGCTAAAAAAACAAGTTTTTAGATTTAACTGACACAACCAACTAATTTCAAATAGGTTACATATAAATATTTACTTTTTCATGATAATATCCAGGTTAGAAAAGGTATCAATTGAATTCATTGTTGAAAACACATCTCCGGTGAAATAGGTTTTATCGATCTGTGAATCAATCTTTTGAACGATAAACGTCTCAACAAAACCTGTAATTCACTATAATCTAGAAAACAAAAAAATGATGATAGACAGAATAGCATTTCAAATTGGAAACATCACCATATACTGGTATGGGATATGTGTCGCTATATCAGTTCTCGTTGGTTTTTTTATAATCCAATACAGAGCGATAAAATTTAAGATCGATTCAGATCAAGTATCTGATTTATGTTTTTACGCAATTCTTGGGGGAATATTAGGTGCCCGGTTTTTATATGTTGTTTTAAATTTTCAGGACTATTCGGATAATCTCATAGAGATAATCAGAATTGATCACGGAGGTCTGGTATTTTATGGCGGGTTTATCGGAGCCTGTGCTGCGGTCACGTGGTATATCAAACGAAAAAAATTAGATTTTTGGACCATTGCCGATTTATTTGCTTTGGCACTGCCGCCCGGGCAAGCAATAGGTCGTATGGGATGCCTTATTAATGGGTGTTGCTTTGGCTCTTCCACAAAAAACTGGTTTTCAATAAAATACCCCAGCGATTCAATCATATTCTCTACCCAGGTTCACAAACACGAAATTTCACCTTATGCAACCGAATGTTTACCGGTTATTCCTACTCAAATCACCCAAAGTCTGATTAATATTCTGATTTGGTTTATCCTTATTTTTTCGGCAAAAAAACTGAAACATAAAGGTCAATTATTTTCGCTGTACTTAATTTTGTACGCAATTGGACGCTTTACTAATGAATTTTATAGAGGCGATTATCTGACATACTATGCTGGAATGACAATTTCCCAAATCGTATGTTTAGTTTTACTTCCCACAGGAATCTTTTTTTATATAAAAAACCGTGTACAAGGAGCCCCAAAAAATCAACGCACAGGACAAACCAGCTGAATTAATCACTCGTAGTGCTAGAATTAAGATTAATAAAGACGAGTCCGGAGTAAGATTGGACCAATTTTTGTCCAAAAAATTTTCTGCCTTTTCGAGAAGTGCGTTGCAGAAGATGATTGAAGACGGTTCTATTTTGCTTAACAAAAAAATGACGCAAAAAAAAACCAGACTTGTGTGTGGTGACGAAATTACAATTGATTGGCCTGATGAAGAACCTGACTTACTGCCCAATGCAACGATTAAATTTGCGATCATATACGAAGATAATGATATACTTGTCATTGATAAACCTGCGAATCTTGTTGTTCACCCTGGGGCAGGGACCGAAGATGGCACATTAGTTAATGCGCTTCTCCATCATGATTTTACATCATTTAATGCCATGCAAGGAAACGAATTGAGACCTGGTATCGTTCACCGCTTAGATAAAAACACAACCGGCGTCATGGTTGTTGCTAAGAATGAACTTGCAAAAACAAGATTAATCGAAGAATTTAAATTAGGGAACACAGCCAAAGAATACCTGGCGCTAGTTAACGGTATTTCCGACTATAACTCTGGCACGATAGAAACACTTATTGGTCGCAGCCCGAGAAACCGTAAAAAGATGGGGGTTGTCAATGAGAATGGTAAACAGGCAATTACATCCTATCAGGTTGTCGCTCAAAAAGATAAACATTCGCTTCTTAAAATAAAAATTAAGACCGGAAGAACCCATCAAATCCGAGTTCATCTGGCCCACATCAATTTACCTGTCGCCGGCGATACATTGTATAATAAAAAGAAAAAAAACGACATTTATTTCCCCAGGCAAATGCTGCATGCCTTAACGTTAAAATTCCATCATCCAACAAGCGGAGAATTGAAAACCTTCCATGCTGAACAACCAAATGATATGATTGAGGCTGCACATGATATCGGATTAAACATTGGAAATTATGACAGTTGATTTAGAATTGGCAAAAAAAATCAACCCCTGAAGAAATAAACCCCTTTTGAATCAGATGTGGGATCTTTCGCAGCACCTGTAGATAAGATATGATATTAATTCAAAAACAACTGGGATCATAGTTTCTTAGGAACTGGAAATAAATACATCGTCGACAGAGCTCTCAGATTTGGTCGTAACCATTGAATAACTCCACGGCTGTAGCTTGCCTACTGCGAGGATGTTGCGATTGACTTGGGATCAAATATGGAGTGAACCTGAGATGCCAATGTCGATGAGATATTTATTTCCAGTTCCTCGTTGACGTCAAGACTTTTTCCGGGGTGCACAATAAATCTTTTTCTTTTGTTCTGGACTGGCGGCGGGTCTACCATACTTTCGTAACCCCTTATAATAAGTTTTAGCCATCCGTTTAGAAACCCCGTCAGCAATACATATATCCCTAAATTCTTCATCTGCTTCTTTTCTATAAGTTCTTGTGTCAAGCTCTTTGTTCCTCATTAGTTGATAAAGCGCATCATGAACCACGGAAGCACGCATATTTTTCCTAGTATCTGGCACCGGGCCAGAAGGACCGTCCCATGCATATCCTTTTTTGATCGTCAATTTCCCTTTTTTGTCCAGTTTTATAAATTCTGTATTGATCTTGCGTTCTTGTTTTATTCGTATGTCTACTTCATAGCTTTCTGATAATTGATATTTGTATCCCTTTCTATAATGAATAAACCCTTTAGCCATTTTTCACTTCCTTTCAAGTAAACTTTCTTGATATATTTGGGTGTTGAAATATGATGCCCATATTATCGAACAACTAATTCGTATACAACATCAATAATTGTTCAACAAATACAAGAGATCCGACCCCTCCGAATGGAAAAAGAAGAGCAACCACAACTGGGTTTTGGGTCATAGGCGCAAATGCACCTTTTTTAAGCGTTTTGATATCATTTATGAAATAGTTTAATCGTTCAATTTCTTTATGATAGGCAGGCGAAGAATGGTCACATTCACCTACATCAGCATCCATAACAAAAAGAAGTTTGGCTTTCAGCCAATCAATTACATAACCACGTGCATTTAATGCACTACGTTGTAAATTGATAACACAAAATGCAGTCATAAGAAAAGCAGCACAAATTGTCACAATCAAAGAAATCGGCCAGTTCCAATTATCAAAATACGATATTCTAGAAATAATCGACAGAAATAAAATGAAAAATGGAAATAGGATTAGGCTACCAACTAGCTCCGTTCTACTGGCAATTATCCGAATACTTAACCACGCATCAAGTGCATCAGGACTGTTAAATTTTCTTAAAGGATGAAAATGATTTATTTTCGGTGTTGGAATCAAATATTTAGTTCGCGTTTCTTCTGGCCATTTATACACCTGCCGGGTAAGTTCAGTAATAAACTTCCTACAATCCAGCGCAACGTTAACAACAAAAAATATCAGTAGGACCATGCAAAAATGAAATGATAGGGTAATGATAAAATCAATGGTATCAGAATAACTTCCGCGAAAAGGAATCATTGGGGGAGTATACATTCGATCCAGTGGATTTATTATGACGACGTAAAAAATCGCGATAGTTAATAAAAGAGAAAAAATGCCTTTCAAGCTACATCCCTTCCGAGTGTATTCATACCATAAAAGTCTTACGTGTGTGTCATTCTTTAAATTATTAATGCCCAACTTTTGACCAATCCAGTTTTTTATTAGCTTAATCTGAAAAAATCCAGCCAAATTATATATTAGAAACGAGAATGAAATTAATAAAGTCCACAGTCGGCTGTTTTTTTTCGTTTTCTTGTCCTTAACTATTTCTTTTATTTGTCGTTTAAAAACTTGATCAGTAAGGCTGAATTCACTTGTTAATTTCTTATTGGAAATTATGATTTTCAAAACTGAAAGAATAAAAAAATACAATGCAAAGAAAATGCCAATTAGGCGAATAACTTCCGTGGGCCAAATACTAACGCCTTCAAAGAATAACCACGGCTCACCCTCTCCGTTCATATACGCTTGATTAACTATGGCAGGTAACCTTATAAAAACGGTCAAGCTTAGCATAAAGAGCATAAGAAACCAGATTGTAAAATTAGCTCTAGGCAAATTGTCCAGTTGATTTGCTTCCCTAATTCCAAGAAACGTGGCAAGAACGAAAAGAAATAACAAGGTGAGGGAAGTAGGAGAATACCAAATCTTTCTTTGGAAAGTTTCCAACGAAAGTTCTCCAATACCTTCTAGCTGATCTTTCCTTCTGGGATGAAGGGAATGACTTGAAGCGTCCCCAGGCGTCAGGTTAATGATGTCACGTTTTCCTATTTCAAAAATTCTGGGTTGATGCTTGTGAACCACTTTTTCCTTGATTTCGCCAAGGGCAACTAAAATTGCGGTAAAAATAGACGTTTGGTAACTATACCGAAATGGTGCGATATCTTTTTGATACAGGTTATTTAGTTTAAGACCGTAACTTGAAGCGACAATCATATTTTGTGTAAAGCTAATTTCACTAGGATCTGCAAGGCGCGCATCGATATCCGTTGTAAAAAAAAGAACATCCGGAAAATGTTCACGTAATGCACGAGAAATAAGTAATTTATCGTAGACATCAGATCCCAATATCCCTATAACCCTCACTTTACTATTCGATTCTTGCCTAATTCTATCGTTATGTTCCCTTATTTCGCTAACAATGCGCTGTAAGTAGTCAATCTGATGGCGACCAGCGGCATGAGTTTGCTTCTGCTGCTGGTTGATATCCCTGGGTTCGTTAGGATAATTTGATAGCTGTTCTTTCAATAAAATTTCACGTTTTTTTTCTGGAAGTTTTCCATCCAAACCGCGCAAATAACTAAACGTTTTTACACGTTCGTCCGGGGAAATTTCATTGCGGGTAAGTAGTTCCCGAAACTCTTGGGATTCGAGATATGGATATAAATTGAATTCTCTCCCATAAAATTGAATCGCTGATTTTTTATTCTCAAGCCCCTCATAATGTTCTGTGACTACCTTTTTAAAACTCAGTGGTAACAAACGGCCATAAAACGTATCCCATTCGCTAACCAATACGATATGACCTAATTCATTCTTATACTTTAGGAATCCTCGCCTGGATAATTCTTCCGTTATAGTTTTTGAAAGTGCGGTGTCTGAATGAATCAAAAAATGAAACCGGATCTTAAATTCTGGCGGTATTGAATTTTGCCAACTGCTATCCCACCCATTTTCGGCGATTTCCCCGTCATATTTAGGGTTGCTGCCTAATAACTTCCAATCAGCAGTCGCAAAGGGAGAATATATGTGAAGGGTGCTATTGTTATCGTTAGTATATTCATTATATCTTTTTGATACACTTTTTTTTCTTTCATTTGCCTCGTCAACACACTTTTCCGCTTCTTTTAACTCGTCGTGAGAGTTCTCCACAATTTGTTTTTCATAATCTATTTTTCCCCTGATTTCTATTAACTTATTACACTGCTTCTTGACTTTCTCAAGGTCTCTGCTTAACTCTCTTTTTGCGCGTATATATATTCTTTCTATGTCATCTATCACTGCTTCTCTTGATTTTTGACCGCCTAAAATGAATTCCAGATCTTTTAATGCCAGTTCTCCCAATTCTCCATTTGGTGTAACTGTTGCCTTTAATTCGAGGTATTTTTCCATATAGTCAAGAATCAATCCATGTTTATCGGAAAATTCATTGACAAAAAGGCTATCCAGAAAGATGATATCATCATTATTTTTTGCCAGTTCTTCTTTGTAGTAGCTGCATTCTACTTCAACTTCTCCATTTTTCCGCTTTGCAGCAGCATTTACTTTAGTTAATGCCATGTAAGATTTTATCCGATTTGACTCACTGTCTTCATGATAACAAATCTTATCTAATTTCTTGAATATTTCTATTTCCTTTTCTTTCAGGTCATCTGCCATCTCAAGACTGAAATCCAGCGAATATCTAATAGCCTTGGCAAACCATTCAACTCTTGATTTTATTTCTTTTACCCCTTCAAATAAATTAGCTCGCGCATTTTCTAAATCATTACCAATTGATTCTAGTCCCACCAGACGCTCGGAAGTCTTTTTCCTCTCTTCTTCATACCTGATATTTGCTACTTGTAATCTGTCTTTCAGTATATTGAACTTTGATAATGCCTCGTCATAGGAAATTTTCGCCATTTTGGAACCGTTGTCATATTCCTCTAAAAGATCAACTGCTGCATTCCGCTGCTCTACGACTTCTAGGACTTCTTTTGCCATTTGGGAGAATGAAGTAGATTCTGGAGGGCCAATGATTTTAATGTCGATATCAGGCCTATTATCTAAATCCTTACGGATAGAGTTATTGAATTTTCGAAGTTTAATTAGTGATTTCTCGTTAAACAGATCAGCTGGTGGCCAGACAACCAAAATTGACTCAGGTTTCTGTATGCTATTTCCACCCCCCGTAGAATTGCTCTTTTTATTCACTGACGAAATATCGAGTTTAAACCATTCGAATGGAATTCTGCGGCCATTTCCGTAACAAAAATAGCTAAGGTGGCTAGCGTTATCTGGTCGATATCCAGTGGCATTTAACGCTGAAAGCACCGCATAACGTCTTCGTATCCGGCGCTCTACATCCTCCGAATATGGGAGGTTATTGATTAATACTGAAAAAACTAAAACAGAACCGGATCGTTCCCGCCATAGGTCGAGATTTTCATCCTCCAAAGTATCAAAATCAATAATAGCTTGGTACGGATCCTGCCAAAGTCTGGTAGGTACTTTTTTTTCTTCTTTACCACCATATTCTGTTTTATCGGCCACCGCAGGTCTTCGTGACGTCAATGGAGTATGCAGAAGAGCACCTCCAATTACGGCAGCAATTAATAAAACAAGAGTAGGTGCTGGTGAAGAAGAATTGGAGGATTGAATGCCCAACATAACGTTATAATGATACGAATGTAAAAATCATTAAGGAGGATAATGGAATTCTTTAATTACCGTTGGCATCGCCAAGGAACATGACAGCAGTCTCATAATCTTGAACCGCATCGTTTCGATTATTCATGACAGCCTCAATCATCTCATGAACAATTGTAGACACAAAACGATTTGCCACTTTTTCGCCATTTACTGCAGAGTCATAAGTAGTTCGTTTCTCTTTCAGTTCTTTTTCCGCTGCTGCTTTCTCATTTTTCTTATCCACTAGCATTTCTTCAGCAGTTTCCAGTTTTTTCTTTGCCTGCTGTTCTTCTTCGTGCGCCATTTTTAAAATATCTTGAACAGTATCAACAGACTGCTCGGTAACCGGGAGGGGTTCTTTGGCTTTCGCTAAATTATTTTGGGCAGTTGTATAATTTTCTTTCTCTTTCTCAACTTTTTTTTCAGCTGCCGTCAATTCTCCCTTTATTTTCTTAAGTTTATCATCAGCAGTTTTAAGATTTTGTTTGTCTGCTTTTGTCAGATACAAGTCTCTAATTCCCTGAATAAGCTGATTGTGAAAGCGTCGGCTACCGTGAAGAACACCAATAATCAATTCACCAGTAGTATGATAATCCAGTTTTTTGTTCCGTTCGATCTCCTTCAAATTCATTTCTAATAATTCTATTGGTTCCTTTAAATAAAGCTTTGTAGCATCATCTCGTTTTATTTTCAACTCATTTATTTTTTGTTTTAAGAACTCATTTGTCATCCACGCATCTTCAAGTCGTTTTGGTAGCGATTCACCTAATAGTTCAACAACCAATTTCCCATCTTTAGCGGTTTGTGTATTATATGCGATTTCATATTTTAGTAGAAGAGATTCAAGTTGTCCTTTTGAGGACTGACCATTATCCGATTCGCCATTGGCACCTTCTTTCTGAGCCTCCAATATCCGGCGATTCAGATTTATTCCCATTTTTCCACTTAATCCCAACAGAGCAAGATTTTTCGCTGATTCGATAATCGGTTTCGGATCGGCGCTGTACGATTTTACATACCAGTTACCAATATCATCTTTAGCAACGACATAATTGGTTTTGCCGCCACCGGCAACGCGCACTCGATTCACGTTCTGCCAAAACTGTTTATCGATGTCCGTATTAATGAGGTTACTGGTATTTTTATTCGGATTTAACAGTCCATGCCACCGTGCAGCAAAAGGTAGACTCCTCGCTCCCTGTTGACCGAGCATATTGTCCCAGGACAAGTTTGGATCGGATTGCAATGACGTCGAGGGATAACTGGTTCTTAAATATGACGAGGCTGGACGTATATGAACCATATTCGCTCGATGTGCATAAGCCGCGTTGAGTGCAGCCGCTATATGCTTAGCACGTCCTTCCTTTGCTCCACTTTCCCGAACTGCCTGGACATGCTCATAGCGAAGAGCAGCAATCAAGGCATCCGTGACATCTTTCGCATTATGGTCATCCTCTTTTAATCCGAAATTAGCCAGATCAATCGGATCAGTAGGGGCTTCGCGACCTTCTAAAGAAATGGCAGCATCACCATAGATTTTTATTGTTTTGTCGGCAGATTCCATTTCTGCTTTTGTTTTTGATTTTTCCGCTTCCGCTTTCGATTTTTCTGTGGCATCATTATTTCGAATCGCAACTACCAATCTTGCCTCTGCCTTAATTTTTTCACTTTCCGCTTCACTTTTCTCACGTTCTGCTTTTGTTTTGCGCTCATTGATCAGTCTGCGAATCCGTGAATATACATCGCTGGGTATACCACCGGCATCCGTGGTATCGATCTCCTCCAATAAATCATATTGTATATTCTGAACTGCTTTTACTGCATTCACTTTTTTCGCTTTTTCCCCAATAGACGTATTTAATTTTTCTTGTGCATTTTTTAAATTTGCATCAGCTATTGATTTCTCAGATTTCTTTACCTCCAATGTTTCTAACGCCCGGCCCAAATCCGTCTTTTCTTCAATCAAATTATCAGCAAGTGGTTTGATTTTATTTTCAACTTTGCCAAAACTTCGTTGCAATCGTTTAATAATGCTGTCAATCGCCGTGTCAGAATCCATTTTTATATTATCATTTAACGATTTAGTTATTACCATTAAGTTTAAATAATCGATGGCATCCGGAATATTTTCCAGATCAGGTAATCCACTTGAGTTTAATCGAGGTTCCAGTAAATCCTTCATTTTTCCAGCGATTTTACGTTCAGTATAGGTTATTATTTCCGTTTGTGCGTCTTCATCGTCGCTGTTGTTAACCAATGCTGCGTCATCTTCTCGGATTCGTTTTTTTAACTCATGCACGATTTCTTCAATGAAATACGACTTAGCATTAATAATAATTTTGTGTTTTGACTTTAACCCTTTTAACTGTTTTTCTAAGTCGTCAACTTCTGCTTTGGCTTTTATCACGTTTTTCTCAGCGTCAACTTTGGCTTTCTGTGCAACCGCCTTTGCCTCTTCCATTTTTTTCTTATCTACAGTCAATTTTTCCGCTTTTTCATTCGCATCAGTCACATCTTGTTCTAACGACTTAATAAGATTGTCAAGAGTAATTTTGGGATCAATTTTTAGCGATCGCTTCAACGCTTCTAATTCCGTCGCATAGTGATCCTTGAGCTGTTTTTTGTATCCTTTGACAGTTATTAATTCGTTTGCCTGTGTCAAAATAGAATTGCCAACAGCTTGGAGTACTCGAATATACGAATCTTCATTACCAGGTGGAGTTGACTTACCGAATAATAAACTAAGACTGGAATCCAAAGTTTTACCTACGATTCCGCGAGCACTTAAATTCATCACATCGCAGACTGCTCCATTCTCATTGGTGCCTTTTTCATTGGTGCCTTTTTCATTGCCCAACAGTCCGCGGCGAGTTATATCTACTGTATTGTCCAATAGTCCTTTTTCTTCCAGAGGCGAAATAAGCGTCGTATAATTGGCAATTGGCAGAAGCTTTGATGCAAACCGAATTAATGCATTGATTAATTGCTCTTGTTTAATATGAATGGAATCTCTATTCTGATAGGAACTATTTAGATAGCTTTCAATTAGTGTTTCCAGACCTAGATCAAGCCGTCCCCTTTCCAATCCATGTTTGAAACCAGACAAGGTATTGCTAGCTTGGCTTACGACTTTAGCTGCATCAAATTCTGCACTAGGTCCTACTGAAATACCAAATGCTCGTTTAATTGCTGAAGTAAAACTTTGACCGAGACCGGCATTCTGAATTATATTAGCATTATTTAAAAGGTGGTTAGATTTAAAAAACGAATGGGCGGATTGAAGAGCAATGGCCGTCTCATATGGACGTTGAATAATTTCATGGATCACCGCATCTCTATATACATTAAATATAGGACTATCCGTATCCCATTTTCCACTGGCATCTCTAATCGGTTTGGTTTGAACAATAAAAAATCCATCTATTGGAATACTTTTCTGTAAATTTCTACTTAAATTCACTAATTCCTTAGGAACATTTCGGCTATGTGTTTCAGCAACGGATAACACTGTAGCTAGATCGCGGAGATTAATTATTTCTACAACAAATTCTGCGGGATGTTGAAACACACGCTTCATTACCTCTGAGTTTGCCTTTTCTCTGTAGTTGAGGCCAGTTTTTTCGATGCCAACTAACGTTGCCTCCAACAAATTTTCGATGGATTGGCGACTTTTCATGAATGAAAAGGCAATCTCGATGACCCGTTGTTCAAAATGTTTCCTTTCTTTTTGAATATTTGAATTTTTTTTACAATTGAAGAGATATTTCGTATGATTCTCGACAATGGAAGAATCAGTCAATGCCTTGAAAAAAGCATTCGCACTTCTGTCTATTTGATTGTCATTGAATGTGCCAAATACATTTTGGGGGGCGAGAATATTGTCTTTATTTAGATATATCATTTCTTGAGCTTCAATAATCTTTGAATCATAACGAAAACCATCTCTATTGGTGAAAAAATTGCGATAACCAATAAACAACTGTGCTTTAACTATCTGTTGAATTAATTGGTCGATCTCTATCTGAGCGTTGTTTCCTTCAGATTCTTTTTCCATTGCATTGCCATGTTTTTCTTTCCCTTTTCCAATCCCTTCGACTTCTAACTTTTTAGCCTCTAGCATTAGAGATTTGGCGGCCTTAGATAAATTGTTTCTATAATGTTTCTTTATTTTTAATTCTTGCTTCCAAAGCTTAATATTTTCCTCAACTGGTTCATTGATAAAATAATCACTACACATACTATTTTTAAATGAATTAAATTCTCGCTCTCCTTCTTCTGATGATGGTTCTCCAAAGATTCGCCATTCTTGTCTAAAATTGTACAATGCTTGACGACCATCATCAATAACTTGTGTCAATCGGGTGGATTTGTCCTCATAAAGATATAAAACCGAATTCATTCTATTTGCATTTTCATCATAAAAATAACTTTGCCCATCAATGGTAGGTATATGGCGAGCTTTATATCGATCTCTATCTTTCTTAATGTCTACAAATGGAACCATGGAACCGCTATTTTTTAACTCTTTTCTTTTTTCAATTTCTAATTCATCACGGACTTGAATTAGCAATGGTTTCGCCCCAATAGCCATAACCGCCATTTGTTCAATCTGTACGTCTTCATGATTTGCCAAACTTCCTTTATAAACATCGACATCAACGGTTAATACAGCACATCCTACCCCCATAAGACATGATCCTGTTATCGTAATGATGCTTAGTCTTTTTATGATATTTTTTCCTAAAAAATTAGTCATTGTCCACCTCCCGGGAATTTGGAATATCAGCTTGTACATCTTTAGCAAACTCATTAAGCCGCTTTCGTTCATTCGTAATGTTCGATAATGCCTTAAATAACAGTGTATTGAGTCTGGAACTATTTTGTTCGCTTATGGCTTTAGAAATAGTTCCAATCGACGTATCGATTGCATTAAAAAAGTCTTCGGGACTTGATCCCATTAATATTACCAATCGATGATCCTTTGGTGCTTCCCGGAAGCCCTCTGGACCGAAAATCATGAGCCGACGTCCAGTAGGAATCGCGCCGGCCACCTCACCTTCGGCCCTTGTTATCGACACGTTACCTGAACCGTCCTTAAATCCAACTTGTGAACCAAGTGTATCGATCAAATCCGCACGTACCCACCCCGAGGCAAACTTTTTGAAACTCAGGAAACTGGCCTGTCCCCGAACCCGAACCCGATAAATCGTATCCGGTATTTGTTCCTGAGGATCGAATACGCCAAGATAGTAAACCTGCTCAATTTCATTATTTGGTGAGTAGGATCCGTAGACCGTCGCTGCGGCAATCCCAAGAGCTAAATTTTGTTCAGGTGTGGAACACCCTATCAGGAATAAGATATTCAGCAGTGCGGCAGTATAGATAATCGTTTTTGTTAATGTAAATTCTCGAATTCGTTCAACGAATCTGTCAGGATTGAAAGGAATATTAATATTTTTTACAATCATTTTAACAATCTCCGCTAGGTGTTCAGTTTTTTTGTAAATGAGTATATCCAGACATGAAAGAAGGCATCGGAGGCGCCCCACGCTTATGCGTCTAATTACTATCCCACAATTAGTCACTGAGGCAATTTTACCGCATTGAGACATGGTGTCAAGGAAATAAAAAAATAAAATGAATTTTATTCAGAGAAAATTAATCTTTTTTACTTTAGTGACAAAAAAATGGAGCGCTAACGTTAATTCGCATTGCTCATAACGACGTTGATGCGAAAAGCGGGTTAAGACTTGCCGAAGGCTTTAGAGTGCATGCGGCCTGACGCCGCTTTGGATTCCCCCGGAGTGGAGGAGGGCCCGGACTACAGTTGTTCCTTTACTTGACCATGCGGAGTTTTGCTTGAAAATACCCTCCCCCATTTTCGCTCCGCGAAGTTTCAAAGCGGCGTCAGGCCGCACGCACTCCAAAGATTTGCGTTGCAAATCAGGCGCCCCTCGAAAATTCAACTTAACGGCCAACAGATACAGTTCATATCTTAACCTGAAAACACAGTTTACTGAATCGATACAACTGCTACGTAAAGAAAAATCTGCATACAATTTTCAACATATTGATTATAAGAATTTTACAGATTTCCGAGAAGTTCCTTATTAATTATAGATTTGCTATCGTTAGCATACCATTTTTTTCTTTCGCAAACAGCCTGGCAGCCGCTCCAATTGGCAGCACAACCCGATTGGTATCGTGTCCATACTCCAATCCAGATAAAACTGGACCATTTACATATTCAGCGACTTCTCGATATAAAGGTTCCAAATCGCCATGACTTTTACTTTCCGGAGTACAGTTATTGAAGTGACCAAAAACCAAACCTCTAATCTTGTCAAAGATCCCGGAAAGCCGCATTTGTGTTAGCATCCGATCAATTCTATATGGCTCTTCATTGACATCTTCAATCACAAGGATTGCCTGATCAAGTATTGGCATGTATTCGGTACCAATCAAAGAAGTAATTATAGATAGGCAGCCTGCAATTAAAGTGCCATTTGCAACACCTGGTTTTATGATATTGAGATTCTCTACCTGATTAAAATTCCCATGGCAGCACAGATCCCAAAAGTAGTTATGAGTCAGTTCACTGAATCCATCCTGAGTGCAATCCGCACAAAGTGTTATACCTGAAAATGTAACCAAATTTATTTTAGAGTATATTGCTAATTGCAATGCTGTGGTATCACTAAATCCGGAGAATATTTTTGGATTATTCTTTAAGAGTTGGTAGTCTACGTTTTTGAGTAGTCGTGTTGATCCATACCCTCCTCGTGCAACAAATATGGCCGATATTTCCGGATCAGAAAACATGGTATGCAAGTCGTTTAGACGATCGCTGTCGTGACCAGCAAGGTATCTGTTTTTTTTATAGACAGACTCCCCGAGTTTTACCCGATAACCAAGCTTCTTTAGATAGTCAATTGCAGGCTGCAGCCGGTCCGAACTCACAACTCCCGAAGGTGCGATGATTCCGATTCCATCTCCCGATTTCAATAATGCAGGACGTAGCATAATGTTTACCGAATATTTATTGATTTAACTGAGTAATAGCGGCTGAAGCTCGCTTAAAACTTCCGCCTGAAGACGGAACTACAAACGTCGGCATCCATGACTCATCCATAAATTTAAAACACGGAATCTGTACGAAAATTTCATGCAGTTTCCCTAAATTTTATATTAGAAAAACGTTCGTTCGTCCATAATTGCTGGTGGTATTGACTTCTTTTCAGGTAATTTACAAAAAATTAAATCATAGTATTTTGCGAGTAATTATGGAGTCTGTATTCAAAATGTGAGTGGCAAATAGTAAATCGGCCATTCCTGGCTGAATCATATGAGCGCAGTCAGGAATGACTGTGTTACTTTGACCTCAACCTAAAGCCTTCCCGGAACCACTCACATTTTGAATACAGACTCTAATTATGGGTGAACTCCAACACGTGCTTCGACATATATATTGCTTTATCCAAAATACCCAGGATTATACGAATTGTTATGTGACTTTATTAATTAAACGTTCACCCCTAATTGCTGGGATTTTGCACTTGAAATGCGTTGAAAACATGAGTTCCCAATCAGCATAGAATCCATGCGAGAGCCTGTCAATCAAAATCAAATAAAATGGTCGGATTCAACCCGCATTTCTCACAGAAAATCGTTATGAAACGATGTATCAGTTTGAAGTTGCTGAAGATGCGACGGGTAAATTCCACAGACGTACTCGCCAGTATGTCACGGATAATTGCCCGAGCATTTCTAACCCGGATTTCTCACAATACTTCGATTACAAAAGCGCATAATACCGAGATTCAATGTCTTAACTTGACCCTCAAACTCAAATGTGTATCGACACACTGTGTCATTCTTTCGTCCAAGTTAAACCTCTGAATATAGGCAATCTATGCTTTTCCACCAGAAAGTTCGTGAGAAAACCAGGCTAACAAATACGGCCTGAGACGGAGTGCCAGCAGGTTTCTTGAGAAATGCGGACTAAGTCCTCTCATTACGAAGTTGGTGAGAAAAACGGGCTAGTGGAGAAATCATTTAATTTTACATCATTGCTCGCATTGGCATCCAATTGAAAAGTAGCAAACTATCATAACACTTCATTGTCAAATTGAACATACCTTCGCGCAATGGTCTCAAAGTAATTCGAATTATTTAGAAGACATAATATTAAATACCAACAATCGATTCGATTCGGGAACAATCAAGAGTAGATATGTCTGATCATCACATACGATAACACCGAAGCTATTACCGAATGCTGGGGCTTGGACCGAAATCTTGAAATCTAAAATTTCCTGAGCCCCTGAATGCCGGTTGAATACCTTAATCGATTGATAATCGTTTCCAAGAGTAATTATTTTATCGTGATAGGCGATGAGTGGTCCGCCTCCAGCACCAACCCAAATGGTTTTTCCATCTGAATCAAGGGCCTGAATTGTATCATTCTCGACAGCATAGAAATTCCCGTCTTCGTCAACGGCAAAATAGTTGATTCCCTTGCTAAATTTAGGGCTTATTTTTGCTGACTTGGTAAATTTTCCAATTTCCGGATCATAAACTTTTAAATGCCCATTATTCCCCATAAAAATGGTTTCTCTTTTTAAGGGTAAGTCAGTGCTTAAGATAGAATGACCAAATGAGAGTAGGTTTACATGATGATCAGAACCCCATTCAATCTTATTTTTAAAAGGCAACTGTAGCAAAAAGGGTATATAAATATTGTGGTCAATATTTGAATTATTAATCCTGGGATTTTTTTGCTCCCAGACAAAGGTATAAGCATTCTCCATTGAATAATCATTATAGCTATTGGTATCAATTACTATGGGAAGAAACTTATTATCATTGTCTAAAAAACCCCATCCGATTTCCTGTAAATAGAAAAGTGAATCTGAATTACCGGAATAGAAAAAATCCAGGCTTTGGCAGTTGTTACATATTTCCTCTGAAAGATTTAATCGCCACCGTTCTGACGCACCCGTAAAATCAATCGCGTTGGGCAAAATGTTTAATAGTTTAAAACGTTTTGGGATTCTCTTTTTATGGGGTCTAATTTTTGAGGGAAAACTGAACCAATCGTCGTTTTTATTGGCATTCCTAACAGTATCGATTTTTTTTGCAAGTGGATTTAGCAGTAGTGGATCACCTAAGCGTTGCTGATGAACAAGTGCTAATGAAATATCATCTCCCTGAACTGACATATTTACCATCAGCAATAAAAACATAACATTAGGTTGAAACAAATTCACAGGTATTAAATTTCGTAATTGGAAATAATTTTGCATGCAGTCCTAACCTGAACAATTCATAACTCATTGATATCACGCAATCTAATAACTCTCACTACAAAAGTTTATGAATTATTCAGGCCAATGTGCTAAAGATTGAAAAACTAATCCACCAAACAAAGTGACGAGTTACAATCATGAATATTTGTGTTGTTTAATTCATCGATTTCGTTACTCCAGTGGCAAAGATTTGCGATAAGCCACAAATTTTTGTCGCCAGTATTTAACATTTTTTCTAGTTCAGCAGAGTTAAACAGAGATTGCGACAGACTGGAATTGAGACAAAGATCTCTCATGTAATCAGAAAGAGAGGTTGAAAACCAAGCTGAAAAAGGCACCGGAAAGCTCATCTTTTTCCGATCTATAATCTGATCAGGGAGAATATTTTTGAATGCATTTCTTGTAAGTCGTTTTGTTTCTAATAAATCAAACTCATCGATTTGATCAACTGTAAGTGATTGTCCCCGCTGCTTTGCTTCGTTGTTCCGCCAATCCATTTTGTAATGATCAGGTAATGAAAAGGCAAATTCCACCAAACGATGATCAGTGAATGGAACCCTGGCTTCAACAGAAGTAAGCATGGTGCTGCTATCTACTCTTGATAATAAACTTTCTAAATTGAAATTTGCATGTAAGTGTAATCGTTTATCAAACGTGGAACATGATTCCAATCGATTAAAAAATGATTCATAAAAAGAAATCATTTCACTATCATCGTCTAATTCTGTCCAAACCTCTTCTTTGAATAACTTAAACTTATCAACCAATCCCATCCAGGAACAGGTACTTAAAAAATGATCGGTATCATTGAGGAAAAATGCCCTCCCATATTTCATGAGCATCGACATAGAAAATGGGTCAGATAAATCAACAGCATCTGATTCCCGAGAACATCGATCATAATCAAAAGCGGAAAAATGAGGTTGGACATAGCCGCCGAAAATTTCATCGGCTCCTTCTCCCGTTAACGTTACCGTACATCTCTTCTTCAATGCTTTAGCAAGCTTAAATATTGAGATTTCATTTGGGGTTGATAGCGGTAGTCCCTTGTTCTTAATCAATGCAATCCAATTTGTTACAAAATCATCTGATGTTATTGTTTCACTGTTCATCTCCAAGGCGAATTTATCTGTTACAAGCTTCGCATAGTGATACTCGTTTAATGTTTCATCATCTGTCCCAGCGCAAAACGTTGGTATCTTTTTGAGATAGTGGTTTGCAACGACGGCTGAAATAATTGCCGAATCCAAGCCACCACTAATAAATAATCCAAGCGGAACATCACTCATTAATCGCATTTTTACCGAATCGTCAATCAATGCATGACATTGTTCAACTGCTGTATCAAACGAAAGATTCAATTTTTCCTCATCTGGAATTACGGGAATTTGCCAGTAGCTCTTTGAGGATACATTCCAGGAGTTATAGTTAATCGATCTATAAGTTCCTGGTTTTAGTGTGTATACATCATTAACAAGTGTAGTTTCCCCCAAACAAGTTCGACCAGTTGTCAGGTAATGCGACATGGCAGACAAATTATAAGAGCACTGTGTTTCAGACAGTAGGGCCACTGCAGGAATCGTCGAAGCAAAGCACATTCTGTTTTTACTTTGAGTAAAATATAGTGGTTTAATTCCCATACGATCTCTTGCCAGATGCAAAACTTCTTTTCTAGGATCGACTAAACCTATAGCAAAGAAACCGTTAAAATACTCGAAACAATTTAATCCCCAGTGCAGATATGCTTTTAGGACAACTTCAGTGTCACAGTTTGTAAAAAACTGGTATCCATATTTTTTTAGTCGTTCCCTCAGATTGATATAATTATAAATTTCTCCATTATAGGTTAACGCACAACCTGAATCACCATCCACCATAGGCTGACTACCCGATTCAATATCTATAATAGCCAGTCTTGTATGACCAAAAACCCAGTGAGAACCTTGGCATGTCCCCTGCGCGTTAGGTCCTCTGTTGTGGAGAATTTTCAATGATTTATTGATTAAATCATTATTCTTATGACGGAGATTTTCATCGGGCGTACTTATGATACCGGCGATTCCACACATATAATTTATCCCTTTAGGTAATTGACAATAAAATTTTCGCAATTCCGATGCCAGGCAAAAATGAAAAATAGTACAGATCAAAAATCATGGGAAGGTAATAACTTTTTCAATCACCTCTTATTTTATCTAATCTCGTTTGGTTTTTTTATTAATGCATATGTAATGGCAACGGGAAGGGATTCAATTATATTTTATTTTTGTTTTTCGACGATTTGGTTAGTTTGTGCAGCAATAAATGATGTTTTCCTTAAGAATAAATTTAAGTCATTTATGGCTACCGTCATAATCATGGCGAACACGTTTATCATTCCTTTCTCATTATACTCGTATGGATGTACAGTTGGTATGGCAGCGTTGGGAAGTATACTTTACATTATTGTAACAATCGCCCTGTCTCCACTATACGTAAATATCGCCGCAGCTTCTGCAGGGATATATTTTTCGTTCATTCAAAAAAGGTATTATGTTCAGGATGATTACAATTCTGCTAATTTCTTTTACATAATGGCTGCTTATATCAGCCTAATATTTATTGCACTTTGTTGGCGTTTCCTAATACAAAAACTTTATGTACTCATAAATAATGCAATCAATTCTGTTCAGAATTTTCAACCTGATGAGGTATCAATTGCGAAAAAGCAGTATAACGATTTAATGAATAATCAACGATTGCTAAAAGAAGAAATTGCTTTGCACATCACTGAATTGAACGATATAACCGGGCATCAAAGAAATTTAGCTGATCAATGAACACAGACGGTGCGAAAGATAAACCTAATTTATTAGTAAATCATCATAGAATGAATAAAATCATTCGGCATAAGCTAAGGAACTTGTGCGCGGGCGTAAAAATGGCCATTGATCGAATCGCCGAGCAAACGATCGAAATTAATCCCAAAATTAGCGAACGATGTTCGATCATAACTTCAGAATTAGATAATCTTGAAAATTTCTCCGTAAGAATGGATCTATTATTTGACAGTCTCCCCCCGCCTGATTGTTTATCATTATTTGAAATAATTTCTTTATCACGTAATTTCTTTATCCAAAGGTTTCCATTTTGCACATTATCCATAAATGGAAACCAAGATGATATAAAATTTATACATGGCTCGTGGCTCTTAACTGCTATCAAAGAGTTATTAATAAATGCAGGCGAAGCAAATGAAATTGATGGAGAAGTAAAACTATCCTGGGATTTTGAAAATGAACAATCAATTCGCTTAGAAAATTGTGGTGATTCTATACCGGATGAAATTCCTTTAAATCCACCGCAACCATTTTTCACATTGAAAAGCAGGCATGACGGCCTTGGCTTGGCAATTGCAGACAGAATTTGCCAAGAAATTGATAGCGAATTAAGCATTAAACCCGTCCCTTCTAATTCCGTGAATGTAATGTTAAAATTGCCAATAAAAGAAGTTATATATGGATAAATTTTCAGTATTAATTGTAGAAGACAATCTTCTGGTAAGTACCACGGTACAGGATATTTTAACTGATGAAGGTTACAGGGTTGAATGTGCTGAAACTGGAAAATCCGCACAGAAAATTTTGTCAAAAAATGAATTTAATATTGTTATTCTCGACATGATGCTACCAGACATTGACGGCCGAAGCTTACTGACAAAATGGCATAAAGCATACCCAAATATCGTCATTATAATTATGACGGCATACGGAGATGTAAGTACAGCCGTAGATTGCCTTAAATCTGGAGCCTATGACTTCCTGACAAAACCGGTGGATAAAACATTTCTCTTAAAAACGTTAAGCAATTGCATCGATCACTTAAATTTATCAAAAAAGGTAAATGTTCTTACACAACTAACAAAAAGAGAAACTGACACGGTAGTGATGGGAGAAATTATAGGCAAATCACCCATACTTAATAAAACGATTGATATGGCAAAATTGATAGCACAAAGTGATTTTTCCTGTTTATTCATTAAGGGGGAAAGTGGTACGGGGAAAGGTTTATTCGCCAAAACAATACATAAGATGGGAAAACGTTCTGGTAAACCATTTGTCGAATTAAACTGCTCAGCTCTACCTGCTAACTTAATAGAAAGCGAACTGTTTGGTCATAAAAGAGGTGCATTTACAGATGCGAAAGAAGATAAAATTGGACTGTTAGAATTGGCGCATACCGGGACGCTATTCTTAGATGAAATTGGTGATATGGACGTTACGTTGCAAGTCAAACTTTTAAAGGCCATAGAGGAACAGATATTTCGGAAAATAGGAGGTACTGTCGATGTCACGGTTGATATTAGCATTATCGCTGCAACCAATCAAAACGTTGAAAAACTCGTTGCAGATGGGAAGTTCCGCGCAGACTTATATTATCGATTAAATGTGGTTCCAATTGAAATTCCACCGTTAAGAGATCGAATCGAGGACATTCCAAGTTTATCGGATCATTATGTAAACGTATTTTCTCGTAAATTTGGAAAAAACATAGAGGGATTCACAAAAACAGCCAAAGAAGCAATCTCTAATTATTCGTGGCCTGGCAACGTTAGAGAATTTAGGAATGTTGTGGAAAGAGGCTGTATTTTATCTAAGAATAGTTTGATTGGTAATGACGAATTATTATTTCCCGACATTATCGGTCAGGAATCAAATAATAGTGACATAAATGATAATTTGCCAGCCATGCCTTTAGCGAAAGCTGAAAATCTGATAATTAAAGCAGCGATGACTAAAGCTAAAGGGAATAAAAATAAGGCAGCACGGATTCTCGGAGTCCATAGAACAACTCTATACAAAAAGCTTGAAGAATATTCGATATCTGTTACAGACTTTATTTAATCAAACGCATCATGAATTAAACGTGCCAGTGATTCTATTTTAAACGGCTTTGGCAAAAATGCAAAAGCACCTTTGTTGATGATCCATTGACTATCCATTCCTCCCGGGAAAGCACTGATTACAATAATAGGAAGTTTGGGCTTTTTTGATAGGAAATAATCCAGAAGATCATCGCCTCGGATTCCAGGAAGAACAAAATCCTGAATAATCAAGTCAATCTTATTTATATGTTCCATAAAAATGTCACGCCCATCGACACCATTATCGACTGATAAAACGTCGAATCCAAAAGACTTTAACCACGCTGTAATCCCACTGTTTATTAGAGGTTCGTCTTCGATTAATAGAACTGTTTTGATTTGTTCAAACCTGAAAGGCTTAATTTTTAATAATGGACTTTGGGGTTTAGAGTTGCTGCTTTTTTCCTGGTTTCCAGATTGACTCAATGTTTTGAGTTGAATTTCAAATGTGGTGCCATGGTTCTTTTTACTTTCTACGGTAATTTTACCACCTAATGTTTTGACAGATTCATTAACCATCCAAAGTCCAAGACCAGTTCCTTTTTCTTTTGTTGAAAAATAGGCGTTAAAAATTGATTTAATCTGGTCTTCGGATAAACCACAGCCGTCATCTTTAACACGTACAACGACATATTCGTCAGTTTCATTATCTTTGTTACTCGTTCCTTTTCCGTCTATTTTATAACATTGAATCGTGACTTTACTACCTTGCGCAACCATAGCATCCCGGGCATTAATACATAGGTTGAGAATCATATCTTGTAATATGCTTCTAACACCCAAAATCGGAGGCAATGAAGGTTCTATGATTAGGCTAAATGTAATATGAGGAGAAATAATGTGATTAATTAGATCATCCAGTTCCAAAAGTAAATCACCCAGATTAATTTCCTCTATTAAAGTATTATTACGTTTTCCACCAATTAATCTTAATACATTTGTCAATAGCGAGGCCGCTTGGTTTGTATACGATATTGTTTTGCTTAATGCATTTGTAATATTTCCAGGTGCCTCGGGTCGGGTCACACACCATTCCACAATATTTTGAATACCAGCTAACAGATTTTTAAAATCATGAATCATTCCTTCCACAAGCTTCACTGTTAAGGATTGTTGTTCGATTTGTTTTATTTCGCTAATTGAAAAATCCTTTTTGACTATACACCCCGATATCACAGGCCATTTGTCATCAAGTTTTATAGCCCCCAGATAGTCATCAACTTGAACAGACCCTCCATATAATTTTTTAATCCGATATGATATTTTATAATGACCCCCATTTTTGATACAACTATCCAAAATCTCATCGTAAGAAGCGAGATCCTGTTTCAAGATAATTGAACGCCAATCAAAAAATTTTAGATTATCTTCTGGTGAAATGATCGACATTTCTATAAGTCGATTTATATCTGAAAAAATTCGTTTGTTCTGCATTAAATCATGTAAATAACACAAGCTGAATTCAGAATGATCTACACCTTCGTATGTAATTGATCTTAAACTTGTCTTCTTTTGATTTTGAATTGATCTTCGATCGGGTAGCCTAGTAAAAATACCAAATTCCGCAGAAATCAGAAATAACTTAAAACCCGCATCCGATTTTTTACGTTCATACAAAACAATTTTGTTTCCATCTTGACTAATAAAGTAATAAATTTTTGAAGGATTAAATCCCTTAGCAGTTTCAAATTCAACTCGGATTGGCTTATGTGATTCAAAATTAAAAAATCTTCGCGCTTCCTTATTTAAGGACAGAATTAAATTATGCGCAAAGTCAATTATCAATGCTGGTTTATTTAATTCTTCGACCAATAATGTTAATTGATTTCCCGCAAGAGAATTTTTTGAGGTTTCCATAATAAAATTCTTTTAGATAAATGTGATCAATTTTTTACTGTAAACTAGGTTTTTCTACCTAACTCAACATCTTATAATCTACTGTATTATTGAATTAAGTTTAAAATTTGAAAATAAACTGTCGATATATATTACAGAACTTGGCCCATTTTTAAATAGAACCCATTCGAATTAACGTCGCACATCATGTGTGAGCTATTCAAAATGGACACTAAATAGTAATCTCAATATTTTATTGTCCACTAATACAATTCTAACGTAAAAATTACTATGCCTTCAACTAGAACGTCCATTAATAAAGTGCTAATTATCGACGATGAAGTTAGTATTCGTCTTTTAGTAAAAGAAATACTTGAAGATAAAAACAGTATTCAGGTGTTAGAAGCGGCAAACGGAGAAGAAGCATTAACGATAGTTGAAAACCACGATTTGAAATTAATCATTACCGATATGGCAATGCCTAAACTTTCTGGATATGATTTACTGATTGAAATCAAGAAACGGAATATAGACGTTCCAGTCATAGTTATAACAGGTGAGCAAATCGTTGAAATGGCTGTAGAATGTATAAAGTTAGGGGCTGTAGATTACATCACTAAACCGTTTGATATAGTTAATTTCGAAAATTTAATTTGCAACATTCTTACCAAAGAAAACTCTTCGAATAAGATCCAATACGATGACGGTATTCCAAAAAATCAGAATCGAACACTTGGCGACTATCGAATTATCCAGGTAATTGGTGAAGGAAATATGGGCATCGTATTTTTAGCAGAAAAAATGATACGCGGTATACCACATCAATTTGCTCTAAAGATATTAAAATTAAGCCAAGGAAATGAGAAGCTAAAAGAGCTGTGCAAAGAACGATTTATACATGAAGCAAAAGCTGCCGCAAGCATAAGACATAAAAATATTGTCAAGATTATTGAGTACGGTATTTCGACAGAGGAGAATATCCCGTATATCGTGATGGAATATATTAAAGGGAGATCTCTAAAACATTTTTTAAGTGATAATACCTTAACTTATAAAGAAAAAATTTTAATAATTCGCCAAATTAGCGAAGCTCTCGCAGCCATTCATGAATGCCAGATATGCCATCGTGACATTAAACCTGACAATATTATAATTGACTGCAATTTGAATGTTATTGTTACTGACTTTGGCATTGCAAGGTTACCCGACTCTGATTTAACTATGACTAATGATATAATGGGTTCACCTGCGTATATTTCACCTGAAGCGTTTGTATCAGCAAAAGTCGATTATCGATCAGACATATTCTCATTAGGATCTGTATCTTACGAACTACTGGTAGGAGAACGGGCTTTCAGAGCAAATAATTTATTTGGGTTTTGTCAATGTATCCGCAAAAAAGAACCAATGGACCCGAGAAATGTAAAAAAAGACTTTCCTGAATTCTTAACCTATATCCTAAAAAAGATGATGAAAAAAAGGCCGTGTGATCGCTATTCTTCGGCAATTGCCATTATTAATGATCTAGATCAATATTTGACAGCGTGCTGAATCGAGAAATAAGCATTAATGAACGACCTCAGTACAAGCCTACGAAGAATTAAATCGAAATGCAGCAAACAGGGGGTATTAAACCCTCAATCCAATTAAAATAAATTTTTAAATTTCGACCACATATTTGACGAATCAGGTCCAGTATTGTCCACCTGCTCTATCATCAATTTCAATTCTCTAGATACCTGCAAAATTGTTTCAAATTTCGCCTCATCATCCTTGGCAAGCAACTTCAACAACAATGTGCTTAGATCCCGAGAAATCATTTTATTAAATTCTCTCGGTGGAATCGGTGTTGATTCCGTAATCAATTTTATCATTTTTTGGATATTAGTACCCGGGTCAAGGCGGTAAGGAAGTTCGTATGTTAACATTTCATATAACAAAACTCCAAAACTGTAGATATCGGAACTTTGAGAAATGTACATTCCTTTTGCCTGTTCAGGAGACATATATTTTGGAGTGCCGATAAGCGATTGACCAAACTTCAATGAATTACTTGGGCCTGAAGTAACAGATCCAAAATCATTTAAAATGGCTTCATTATTTTCATTTATCAGCACGTTTCCGGGCTTTAAATCGCCGTGGACAATATTAGAGTTATGCGCGTGAGATAGTGCCTCTGCTATATCTAGGCTAAGAAGCAAAGCGGAATTTATATCAAAATATTTTTGAGAAATTAGATTTTCTAAAGTCCCTGGTCCTCTTATCAACGTCATAGCGATAAAATACGCATCATCTGATTTTCCAAATTCCAAAATGTGAGTGATTTTGGGGTGTGCTGGCATTTTAATTGCAACTTCTGCATTTTCTAAAATATGTTCAAGGACTCTATTTTCTATAAATGGAGATTCCCTCATAACTTTTAGAGCAATTTCTTGCTCATTGGAATCCGTTGCTAAGTAAACAGAACTGATACTACCCTTTCCGATCAAATGCTTTAGTTTATAATTACCAATTGTTTTTTCTTCATTCATTTAGGCTTTGGATCGTTAATATAAGTTTTAGCTAATTGGTGGCCAAGGTTCAATTTCATCACGTTTTATATACAAGAGATCCGCTATCGTTTTTATCTCACTTTTGGCTAACGCTGGGTATATAGGTATTGATAGGATATGGTCGTATGCCCAATTTGTAGTAGAAAATTTAGTATCGTCCAAGTTTAACAATTTTGATATAGGTTTGTATACCGGTCTTTTAGTTTCTACTCCTGCATGTTTAAAAAAACTAATTGCATCGCCAATATTGGGAACTTTGATTAAAAACCGTGAATATATACTATTTGCAATTTTTTTGTTACCAGTGAGGGCAAAATTAAATCGTTCTGCAATCTTTATTCGTTGCTCAATAAATTTATCCAGTTGATTAATTTGACTGATTCCTAGTGCTGCATTAAAATCTGACATTAAAAAATGATAATGAGCATCCCATTTATCCTGTTTGTCGTGGGTTAAAAGATGAATAGCCCGATCATAATCACTTTCCTCATCTCCCAATATCATACCGCCATGACCTGTTGTTAAAAGCTTTGTTCCGTAAAACGAGCAAACAGTAAATTTCCCCATACAACCAACCCGTTTTGATCCAATGTTTGCGTTGAGTGTTTGAGCACAATCTTCGATAATCGTTACGTTTTTTTGATCTTCGATATTGACCGGAATCCCGAATAAATGAGGGACAATTATAGTTGCCACTATTTCCCTAATGACTGAGATAGATTCGTGGCCTATCGATAGAGTTCTTCTATCAATATCGAATGGAAATGGCAAAGCCCCAATTATTGAAAGCGCATCAAGTGGAGCACTGCACATATAGGAAGGCAAGCCAACCCTATCCCCCGTTTTTACTCCAGCCAGAAGCAATGCTGTAACAATGGCATCTGTACCACTTTGAGTCGCGATGCCCCATTGTTTTCCTGTTTTAAGCGCCACTAACTTGGAAAACTCTTTTGCTTTTGCACCATTCGTAACAAAGCCTGACTTTAAAACTTGAAGTACAGACTCGTCATCAACTCGATTAAAAAAAGGTTTTGAATGACTTATATTCATTTTTAGAGAAGAAAAAAAAGAATTCCAAAACAGCCTGATTCTTAATTAATTTATAAATTGCGATAGAAAAATTACACTTTTCTTGTATATTACCATTTCAATTTCAGTTATTTACGATATAAAACAAGTGTTTACTTAAATATAGAACCAAGGAATCGTAACGTCTTCATACGACGAAATTATATATAGGTAATAATTTTACAATTGATGGTCACCTTGTAAGCTAACTCAATTTTTAAAATCGCAAAGATTTTTAAATATTTTTTATGAGCAGGTTTCTTAATCCCTTCAATAACTACCCCAGACTTAAATTGACACTAATTAACCATTCTAAATAATCGCATATGGACAATAATAGAACAAATACAGTTGCACCGTCCCCAAGTGGTTCAACAATAGACATTATGGACTACTGGTGGATTTTACGTCGCCGATACCGCTTAGTCTTATCCATATTCCTTATCATTTTCGCATTATCCATTGTTTTGACAACAGAAGAAAAAGCAGTATTTGAATCGTCATGCTTGCTTAGCATCTCTTCCCGTAAACCAATGGCATCTATTAGCGGAACTAATATCCAGTGGTATGGCATGGGGAAAACCGATCTCTCAGCTGAGCTAAAAATGATTGTTCACGATGAGAATATACTTAATAATACCCTTGAAAAATTAAAAGCCATGATAAAATCTGGCACAGTTAGCATTGGTATTGATGAGAAGTCATACATTACAAATTTAACACTCACAAATTTGAAGAGTAGCATCAGAACCGAGAAACAAACCGGAAGCGATTTAGTATCAATTATTATACGAGGACCCTACGCAAACTATACACAATTTGCGGCAAATTCGCTTGCTCAAGTATATAGGAGTGAATTTGCCAAAGCAAAAACAAATGAAGCATTGGAAACAAAGCAATTTATTGACGAACAGCTCACTGATCGAAAAGGAAATTTAAAATCAGTTAATTTGAAAATGGAAACATCTTCGAAACGAATAGCAATAAAAGGATCAACTGATGTTTACCAGGAAGAACTATCACATTTAAAAATTGAGTTGTCCAAAGCAAAAGAGCGCTACACGGATAAACATCCCAAAATAAGAAAGATATTAAACCAAATTAATGTCATAACTGTTGAACTCAAAAAATACCCTAAAGATCAATTATCACATGATGAAATTGTTTACAAGCAAGATATTTTAAAATCGATGATAAAAACACTCCAAGAATTATCCATTAAAGCCGATATTGAGTATAAGCAGAAAAAAGAAAAAGCTTTAGATGAAATTCAAATAATTGAGGAAGCCCAACTAGGCCAAAATTTATCAAAAAGTAATCGCAATATTAATTTGTTAATTTCAGCATTTTTTGCACTTTTAGTTGGAGCAGTAACTGCATTCATATGGGAAGGAATGGATACTTCAATAGGGAAAATTGAAGATGTCGAAAGAATAACTAATTTTTCTGTTATCGCCCATATTCCATTGATTGGCCCCAAGGAAAATCGCAATGGTATTTATACGTTTTTTACTAGAAAAACTCCCCCAAGGCAACTTGAAAATAAAATATTATATAATTTCGATAACAAATCAGTCGCAGCCGAAGCTTATAGAACACTTAGAACAAATATTCAGTTTGCAACCATGAATTCTCCTGAAAATAAAGTGTTAGCAATTACCAGCTCAAGTCCAGCTGAAGGAAAAACACTGACGTCAACAAATCTATCGTTGGCAATTTCTCAAATGGGAAAACAGATTTTATTAATAGAGGCAGATTTAAGGCGCCCGCAGCTATCTTCGATCTTTAAAGTTGATACCAAACCGGGACTGTCAGACGTTTTAATAGGTTCAGTCAATCCAGACCAGGCAATCAGAACAGCGACTGATATTCTTGTGGGATCGACTGACTGGGACAAGATTGTTGGTGAACACAGTATAGATAATCTTAATATTTTGCCTGCTGGAACGATTGCACCAAACCCCACAGAACTTGTTGCATCATCAACATTTAAGTCATTGATAGATTCGTTAAAAGATAGATACGATTATATAATTATTGATACTCCCCCTGTTTTACCGGTTGCAGATGCAAGTATCATTGCATCAATGACAGACGGGACCATCTTTATTTATCAATCAAATACCACTTCTCGCCACCTACTTCTACGAGCAATTGGTACTCTCCAAAAAAACCATGCGAATATTATTGGTATTGTAATAAACCAACTTTCATACGACGTCATTTTACCTAAATCGTATTATGGCGGGTATGGCTATAGCTATGGTTATTAGTCCAAGTATCACCTAATCCACCACTCCTAAATATTGATTTCAAAAGGATTATACTCTATGCCAATTTATGAATTTTATTGTTCAAATTGTCATACCCTTTACAACTTCTTGTCAAGAAAAATTGATACAAAAAAAATTCCTTCTTGCCCAGAATGTAACAAATTTGAACTAGAGAAAAAAATTTCTTTGTTTTCAATATCTAAAGGATTAAGTGAAAACGAAGATGTTAGTTTGCCTAACATTGATGAGTCCAAAATGGAAAAAGTAATCCACGATTTAGCAGGTGAGGCTGACACGATCAATGAAAACGATCCCAAACAGGTTGGGAAATTAATGCGCAAGTTGTATAATTCCACTGGCCTCAGTCTCGGCCCTGGCATGGAAGAAGCAATTCTAAGATTAGAAACGGGCGAAGATCCTGACAAAATCGAACACGAGCTTGGTGATGTTATAGAAAGTGAAGATCCATTTTCATCAAGCATTAAGTCAACGATTAAATCAATTGCAAAAAAGTCTTTACCTCCTAATATTGATGAAACACTTTATGAAATGTAAAAATCAAATTAAGAATCAGTATCAGTGAAATCACTATTTGATCAACGCCTCAAATCCACGAACCTCCTTTCTCTCTCATTAGTATTTTTAGCTTGTCCACTTTTTGTATACGGTTCAAGCAACCTAATTTCAAATCAACAATCCTTGAAATTCTTAATTTTTGCCTCGTTTCTATTGGCAGTTGTTACATTTTTCTATCCTAAAGTAGGTTTAGCAATTATGTTAATTTCAATGCTATTCGCCACTGACGTCCCAGTAGGCGAGGGAGGGGAAACCACTAGAAATAGGTCTGTTTCGATAAGAGCTGAGGACTTATTATTAATTATAATCTCTGGAGGATGGCTTATTCGACAGGCTGTGACCCGGTCATTATCAAACCTAAAAAATGTTCCTGCCAATAAACCCATTTTTTGCATGGTGCTAATTATGTTATTAGCATCATCATTCGGATATATTCAGGGTACGACTCCCTTATATCGAGGCTTTTTTTTTACAATGAAACGAATTGAGTATTTTTGGATATTTTTTATGACCATTAATATTTTGGATACACAAGAAGAAGGGAAAACATGTGTAAAACTATTATTGGGAAGTGCGATTATAATTGCACTGCTTGGTATTATTCAACAGATATTATTCCCCGTTGCCGGGGGTATAACAACTACTGCGGGATACGGTAGAGCAAACACCTTAGGTAGTTTTCTATTAATCGTAATTGGCATCTCTCTGGGGGTATATTTATACGAACAATCTAAAAAAAGCATTTTACTTTTTTTACTCTTTTTGGTCTTATTTGCAACCTTGATTTTCACAAAATCTCGTGGCGCCTATGTAAGCGTAATTCCCGTTATTTTTGTACTAGGTTACATAACAAAAAGTAGGCGTTTTATTAACATTATCGTTTTGGCGTTAATAACCATTACGGGTTTAGCAACAATGGATATCTTTTTTTCAGGAAAATTAAAAATATTGTCACAAATCCATTCTGATGATTTTGGCCAACAATTCCAGTCTATTTCAGACGTTGCAACCAAAGGAGTTAAAGCAGATTCATCATTAGATGCACGTGTCAGCTTTTGGAAAGGCTCAATTCCTGAAATGATTAAATATCCATTATTAGGTAAGGGGGTAGGCTCCATTGGATTAGGAACTGCGGATAACCAATATATTCGAGAGATATTAGAAACTGGTTTTATTGGTTTGATATGTTTTCTTTATATGAACTATATAATTGCGAAAACTACGTTGGATTTATTCAGAATCGCTAACGATTCTGTTATAAAAGGATTTGCCGTAGGATTTTTCAGTGGTCATGTAGGAATGCTAATTCATGCTATGACTATATCAAACTTCTACACAATTCTTACAATGGAGGTTTTTTGGTTTGTAACTGCGTTGATAATGTTATTCCACTACAACTATCAGGATTACACAACGAGTTAGGCAATAGTCCATGTTCAAATTATCTAAAACCGACTTTTCCCAGTTCTAACGGTACCCTGAAAATCATAAATGTCTGTGATAAATTCCATCCAAGTAGTGAAAAATCCTGTGAATCGACCAAATTTACTGATTTTGACCTCAGGTATATAAATAATATCTCCTTGTTGTAAAATAATATTTTCGCCTAAATCTCCCTTAAACAATTTAGTTAGATCTTTAATTATGACATTGCGTTTATCTAGAACCCCACCGCGAAAAATAGCCGCTTGGGCGGTGAATTTTCCAGTCGAAGTAAGATCTCCTGCACGCGCGAGTACATCAATTAGACTAAGTTCTCTTGTAAGAGGTATTGCCTGTGGGCTACTAACTTCACCAAAAACGTATACTTGTGATAGGGTTGCTTCAGGTATATAAATAAAATCATTTGCTTTTACTATAAGATTATATTTCATTACTCCCCCCTGTAACAAATCCTGAAAATCAACATCAAGAGGGTTGCCATCTCGAAGTATATAAGACGCCTTTAAATTAGCCAATACATCACCACTGAAATCGGGCCTGAATAATAATCCTCCTGCTTTTGCAATCATATCAAGAATTTTATCGCCCTCATCGACAAAGTATCGGCCAGAGTTGCTTACAGCCCCTATGATTGAAATTTTATCATTCCTCTCTGGAACATAAATAAAATCATCATCTAATACCTCCAAGTTGGTTGTCATATCTTTTTCATTTAAAATGGAATCTAAGTTTATATCATGATATTTTTGCCCTCGTTTAAGATACGCTTTATTCCAATTTGCATTGTCCTCCACTCCTCCAGATTTAATAAAGACGTCCAAAATTCTGTCCCCACTACCCAATGAAATCAAACCAGGGTTAACAACGGCTCCCAATACCTTTGCAAATCCTATATTTTCAGTTCGGGTTAGTGATTTCGGTGGTAAAAAGATAACATCACCATCCCTTAGTTGAATATTATCAGAAATATCCTGACCATTTAATAGTGATTCAAAATCTATATCTATCCCTTTTCCATCCCGAAAGAGTTTACATTTAGAGAAATCTGCCAATATGGTATTATCTTTACCATACAAAAGTCCTTGTGTTGCAGCGATCATCTCAATAATACGATCACCTGTATCGATTTCGTAGCGCCCAGGATATCTAACAGCCCCTCGGATAATCACGTGATGTTTTGATCCTCTGGATAAGGTATCAGGATCGATATTTACCCTTGGATCGTGATAAAACGTCGATAATCGTTTCTCAATTTCATCTGCTAATTCACCAAATGTTTTATTTATTGCACGAACATTACCAATCAATACGTAATTCACATTTCCGTCTGGTAAAACTGAAACTGTTTTATTCATGTCTTCTTCATCAAATACAGAAATGGTAATTCTATCTCCTCGTTTTAGACGGTAAATTTTAGGTGATAAATCTTCTTGCAGTAATAATGATTCTGCACTTTCGGCAATTGATTGTTTTGGGATATTTTCTGCGGCATTCTCTGGATCAGTTTTTCCGATATTGGTTGATTGCGAAATTTGATTTTTCTGATTAACTATTTCAGTTGATTTCTGTAAAACTTGATCCGTATCAATATTATCACTCGAAGTCCGTGAAATTTTCTGGCGAAGGGCGCCTTCTTTTTTGGGTATAATCAGCGAACCTTGGATCTCTATCATAGACGTTAAGTCACTGTTTCGAATTGGGTCACTAAGCGTAACAACCTTTTTTTCCGTGTCTATTGCAGTTGTTTTTTTAAAATGTGTCACTGCTAACTGATCAGTGACGCTTTGGTTATCTGATATACATCCAGAAAATAGAATCAGGATAAAGCCAAGGTAATTTTTAAGTACGGTTGTCATATCTTTTTATCATTGTTTATTATTGTTAAAATTTATAACTGAATCAATTCGGAGGAAAATAGGGAATAAAACGCTAAACGGTTACATTTGATATGCGACAAATTTAACACTACATCCATTTTTATTTCAATCAAGCCTGATTAGGCAATAAACATGAGTTACGTTTATATGAATCTGATAAACAAATCTATATGCAACTTTACCATTTTCACCACTAAAATAAATGCTTTATGAAACTTTCTATAATTATACCTATTGCCAATATCAGTCAAAATCCATTCTTGGATGACATTTTGAATTCTTTAAGCTTGCAATCTTTCACAAATTTTGAAGTGATACTGGTAGTGGGGGATAATAGACAGGGCCGCGCAATAAACAAGGGCGCATATGATGCGGCGGGGGACTGGATTATTACAATGGATGACGACACAAAAATTCTGGACAACCATTTAGTCAAAAAACTAATTGACAAAATGGAAAGCAACAATCACATTGGGCTTGGTGGTGCTTCATGCATCATTCCCGAGAATGCCTCCCATTTTCAGAAAAAAGCAATGTTGCAAATTCCCAGACGATTTTTTCCAATACAAAAAGACAATGTAGAAAGTGATTTTGTTCAACACCCCTGCCTAATTATTAAACGTCAATTATTTTTTGACATTGGCGGAGAGGATGAAGAGTTAATTCGAGGACTAGATCCGATCCTCAGAAAAAAAGTTAGAGATGCAGGAAAAAAAGTATCAATTATTGCTGATACTGCAATTGTACATTTACTACCAGGATCAATCTATGGAATTTTTAAGATGTACTGGAGAAATGGAAAAGGGAGTGCGTTTGCAAGCAAATTTTATAAGGATCGTGTATTAGAATTATCTGATGGATATGACAAAGGAAATTTTGTCTTAAAAAGGCCAGTATATTACAGAATCGTTAGACGATTTTTTTTACTAATTATCACAATAACTAATTTGCATTGGATTAGACTTGCCAGCGATGCAGGATATGTCATGGGTTGGATTGAAGGGTTTTTATTTTCTAAAAAACCCGAACGGGAGATCAAGATCATATATACAGAATCCCCGGCAGAAAATAGAGGAAACTTTATACTAAGAAAAATCCATTGCCATTTGGATCTCAGATGAACAAAGAATTAGCGAAATATTTATTTTGAACCATTCGATTTGTCTATGAAAATTGCAATAATTAGTGATTTTATTGACCCTGCAGAATGGGGTGGCGCGGCTAAAGTGGCTGCTGAGCAGGCAAAATCATTATATTCACTTGGACATACGGTGATCGTTATATCCCCTTCTTTTAGTAATGTTAAAATTCCCGACATCGAACATGTACAATGGCAATATAGACGAGGAATAATTGGCATTCTAAAATTCAGAAAAGAGTTAAAACATCACACGAAAATATTTTCGCCTGATTTAGCCATTTTACATCAACCTTTTAGCGGCTCATTATTTCAGCTTTTGTTTCCAAAAATTAGATCACGATATTTTTTTCATTCAAGCTGGGTTGATGAAATGGTGAGCCTAAAGAGCACAAAAGGAATCGCGATCAAAGGTTTATTGGAGAAATATGTTCTAACTCATTCTGAAAAAATTTTTATCGCAAGCCCATTTACTAAATCAGTCTTGCAGCGTCGTGTTCCAGAAGTGGCCTCGAATGCAATCGAAAATCCACTTGGAGTCCACTCACCTCCATTTAATAGAATTTCTAGTGAAAGTAATCGTAATCAAATCAGAAGTATCTACAACATTCCAAATGATGACAAAATCGTATCTATATTTAGAAGGCTTATTCCTAGAACCGGGGTTGACCTGTTTCTTAATGTCCTAGTAAAATGTCAGAATATCACAGCATTAATCGGTGGAATGGGCTATATGAAGGACCAACTGAAACAACAAGCAATCAACTTGGGAATTGGAAAAAAAGTCCGCTTTCTTGACTATGTAGAAGAAAATCAAATGGTCAAGATACTTCAAGCATCAGATGCTGCAATAGTTCCCAGCCTGGAACTCGAAGGGTTTGGCCTTTCTACCGTTGAAGCCATGGTATGTGGTTGTCCCGTCGTTGCAACTCCTGTTGGCAATAACATTAATTTAATTCGTTCGTGCAATGGTGGCGTTATATCTGAGAGTATAAATGAAATAGACATTCTAAAAGCATTAAATTCTTGTTTAAATGCACATTGGGACAGACACCTATTGAGCCAGAAGGTATTAGAATGCTATAACTGGGATAGACATGTCAAAAAGATGATCGAATAAAAATTCAATTTCCTTTAATATAGTCATCGATCTCTGTTAAGTCTGAAATCCATAAGTTTGTTATTGAATTTAGAAATTGACCTGCACCAAAATTTATTTTATAATCCATTTTCTTATGTCCTGGAATATAGAATCCTAAATGATAGTACAAGTAATCATTCTCTTTGGCCCATTCAATTCCCTTTAATATTTCCAGCGTCCCCAAACTTCGTTTGTTATAGTCGGTATTGTAAACAAAATAAACAGCTGAAACCGTCTTAATTCCTAAATCAGTTATTCCAAATCCGATTAATTCATCCTTCAAGTAAAACTCGGTTTCCCTGGTACATGAAGGGTTGGTATACATTTGGTAATACATCGTGTCCAACTGCTCACCAGGATCAAATTTTTTGGAACGATTTTCCGTTTTTATATCCTTTTGGAAATGCTGATGATATTGGTAATTTAGGTAAATATTTTCTTTTAATGGAGTTAGATTTGGTAACCCAACCTTACAAACAATATCTTTATTCTTATTCAATATTCGTTTTTGTGATTTGGTCAGAGTGAACAAACTGGTTTCAATCCGAAAACAGATGCACAAATTACAACCAAGACAATTTTGTTGATAATAAAGATCCCCACAACGACGATAACCCAAATTTAACAACGTCTCTAATATTTCAGGACTAACATCTCCTGCTAGCTTAAACGCCTTTGCTCGACTACGTTTTTCATTGAAATATGAACATTTTCCCTCAGATGAAATTGGTATTTCTTCAAGAAAATCTTCGATCAGTTTGTAGTTCATCTTCATTGAAAATGCATTAAAGAAGTATCATATCAATAAGTTGGGGTATTAGGTATTTTGTCCCCCTGGTTTTGAAATTGAAAATGTTTGTTTTTTTTCACTCAGGGAAATTTAGCAGGAGTTGGATAATATTCTCTGCACTGTTTTTTTCAACAGAGACTTCA
>JAJFLO010000069.1 GCA_021772675.1 Verrucomicrobiota bacterium
TTGCCAGGCAGTAAGTATTTAGCTGTAGTGACTACTGCAACTGCTTACTAACGAAGCAAATGCATTTAAAGAAAGCCTCCGCGAAGTGGCGACATATTGCTAATTTGTAAAATACCTAATAGTTATTTCGTCTTGAACCTACCATCACGGATTCAGGTAGAACTCAACGTCTTTAATTCTAAACTAATTTGGACGTTCCAGACAATTGCAATACAATAGAGCTACTCACCATTATCTGCGGAGCCTTTGGACACGCCTGCACTTTGATTCGGCGGTGTAAATAGTCCTTGCCCACTTGGTTTTGAATATATGCCGGAAGGACCAAATTTCAAGGCTGTGTCGGACAACTCTGATACGTCAACTTGATGAGATGTCCCTAAACCTTCTTGTCCTGGAAATGATTCCATATGAAGCGTTTGAGTTGGGAAGGCAAAGTCAACACCGATCTTTTCAGCAAGTCTCAAAATTTCAAGATAAATATTTTGGCGTTGAACAAGTTCAGTGGCCCAATCTGGAACTTTTAAGAAGCAGTACAACATAACATCCAAAGAGAAATTTCCATAAGCCGTAAACACAACATGATAGTAGTCTTTTCTTGTATAAGGATTTGCTTCAACAATATTTTTCACGCCTTCCAAAAATGCCTCCATTTTTTCAGGTGGGGTATCGTATGTCAACCCAAAAAACGCCTTAATTCGGCGATAGTTACGCTGTCCCATATTGTCAATATTGGCGTTTGCCAAGATTGAATTCGGCACTGTAATTAGCGAGTCATAAAACGTTCGAATGCGGGTAGAACGAAACCCAATTTCTTCTATAGAACCTTCGGTATTCCCAATGATAACCCAGTCGCCAATATTAAAGGGTCGATCAAGCAAGATCATAATCGAACCAAAAAAGTTCGCACAGGTATCCTTTGCAGCAAGAGCAAATGCCAAACCACCCAATCCTAAACCAGCCAACACAGACATAACATTAAATCCTAAGTTCTGACATGAAACGAGTACACCGAAAACCACTACGAAAACTTTTAAAGCCTTTTGGATTAACGGAACTAACTGATCATCTAATTTTGAATCCGTTTTACTGGTTAAATACATTAAATATTCAGTTAAAACATTTACGGAATTATAGACAAGCCAAATGACAGAAATGCTAAAAATCACCTGAACAAAGTTCATCAGGATCATTTGCGCAGTACCTTCAAATTTTAAAATAAATATTGAAATGATCCAAAATCCGCTGGCGCCGATTAATCCCGCAGGTCTATCAAATGCATAAATGATTTTATCATCCCATTCAAGTTTCGTCTTGTTGGTAAATTTTTTTAATAGATGAACTTGAATCTCGATTAATTTTTTAATTAATAATCCTATAAAAATTGAGAGTAGTATCCCCAGCCATTGCCAATTTGGTAGGAGTATTGACTTTCTCAAAGCCCAATCTGGCAATGTAGACGCAACCCAGGGTTCTTTGTATAATGCGCCACCTCCTGACTTTTTTAAGTAGGGCAGATGCTTTACTTTTTCAAAATATTCTCGCGCCCTATAAATCGTGTCAGCCGAAAAAAGATAGTCCCCTTCACGCTCACCCTCTTTTACTCTGGATATCGTAATTTCGGTATCTTTCAAGCGCCATCTTAACAACGGATTTTTAAGATCACCGACTTCTTCTGGAATCAGGCTCAAATCAATAACGATGATGCGATCAATTACCTCTTTAAGTAAAATCGCTGCTTCCGCACCTTTTTCTTTCCTCAAGACGAAGGGTATATCTTCCAAGTTCAAACAGCGAATCGCATCATCAATTCTGTCTAGTTTGTCATTAATTCCCTGTTCAACGCCAATTTTATAGTCGCCCATTGCCAACATGAATGATTTCATTGTGTCCCGTGGGCTATCAAGTTTTACTGGCATCAATGGATTTTCACTGCCAAATAATCCATGACCACAAAACATCAATACAACAAGTGTAAGTCGTTTCTTCAATAAAGCTGTTTTCATTAGAGGATTCCTTAGGATTCGATTAAATTGATGATAAAAAAGAGTGTGTATTCAAAATGTGAGTGACAAATAGTAAATCGGCCATTCCTGGCTGAATAACATGTGCGCAGCCAGGAATGACCGCGTTACTTTTACCTCAACCCGGGCATTCACAGGAGTCTCTCACATTTTGAATACACACTCATAAAAAATGTTACAATAAGGGTTAGAATACAGGATAAATAGCAATGTGGAAAAAATTAATTGTTCCACAATCCTTAAACTCACCAATTTGCATTTGAGGGAAATTTTACCTACCTTAATTGCTGCTGGGTAAATATTTAGCCTGATTAATTCATGCGATTCGTCGCGAGAGCACTTAACTCGCTCATAATAAATTGATTAGAAAAATTTTCGCGGCGAAAGTGAATTTTCATTCACTGAGATGTGTTGTGAGCTAATCGGCTTATTTGAGCAGGGATTAGGGCTCGCAGCAGAATACTGATGAATTATTCAGGTTAGTGAACTCGTTCATACCTGAAGAATATAAACGGATTGCAGTGTGCTAGAAGACAGTCCGCTTTTTAGTCTGCAATAGCTTAGCGCGGCATAGCCGCAACCAAAATTTAACTTAACCACGGATTTTCACAGATCAACATAGCGCAGCCGTTGGCCGCAACCAAATTCTGGAAAGAATATCGAATGTCGAACAAGAAATGTCGAATGATAAAGTTTTCTAACTGCGTTGAGCCGTTGTTGTAGGGGGGCGCAAAAAGCGCCTCTCATTATCCTTCAATATTCATAATTCCTTGTTCGATATTCTATATTCTATCTTCTTTATGAATAACATCTTATGAATGACGAATAATGAAAACCTGTCAAAAAAACAAAATTTTTACGGATAGTAGTATGAAGAAGTTTACCAGGTATAAAAAAGCTAACCGTCTCTTTGCCGACAACACGAAAAGCACAAAACGTATTGTGTGCCAAAAAAATACGCAGATTTGCGACGTCATTACAAGTACTTTACTGGCACAAACAGATTTACCCAATATGTACGGAGTTGGTTATATTCGACCAGGTATTGCTTCATTAATTGATGGATATTAGCCAAATTTCATAACGATCTACAGGGTAAAATGTCATATAGAAAAATAATTAAATTAATCAAATTCATATTGCTCTATACATTAATTCTCGATCAGAACGCGATGTCATTGAGTAGTTCTCCAGATATATCATCCAGAATAATGGAATTGATATCTTCAATTGAAGCTTCTTATCAAATTGCAATCAAACCAAACACCGGAGATCCGATCGAGGATGAACGTAAAAACCAGGAATTGGAAACGAAGCTAAATCAACTAATCACCCATAAATTATTGAAATGTCAGATCCAGTCACAAAAATTACTGGAAATGGTTTTTTCCAATTTATCAACGACAGAGAAACCTAAAATTGCATTATCAATAAGAAGCAATTTAATGAGTAATTTTGTTTACGATATCCATCCCGATTTCATGGAAGAAATTTTATATGATTGTTTATTAACAGCCCACAATGAAACCAATGCACAAGCAACCGTAATACTTTTAAATAGCATTGGAAACTTCTATTCCTCTATTGATGATCACAGACGCGCTATCAAAATTTATAAAACTATTAATCGAATTTACATCTACACCGATACTAACGACATCCCTGCGTATGCTAACATCAATTGCGCTCGAAGTTATGCAGAGATCGAGAATTTAGATCAATCCCTATTCCACCTTGAGCAAGCAAAACTCTTAATTGAATCAATAAATGGAATTGAGGCTAAAACTTTATTAAACCTGACGTCCATAAACATTTATCTTGAATTAATAATGACACACCAAGACGAAAAGATTCAATTAATGCGGGTAGCCTTCGAAATAATTGAGCGTACACAGCATCTTGTTAGTCATTTGAATGACAGCAGACTGCACTCATACCTCAATGGCTATACGGGAAGATTGTATGAGCTGAATAATCAATTTGAATCTGCAATAAAACTAACACAGACCGCATGGTACAACGCTCAAAACGAGGCTCTTACCGATCTTTATTTTTCGTGCCAGTGGCAATTGGGAAGAATCTACAAGAAAATGAATAATTTTGGGTTAGCAATACAAGCTTATGATTCTGCATTATATCATCTGGACTTGCACGATCAGCAATCTCTCAAGCAGCAAAATTATTCTGAAAAATTGAATCCATTTTCGGAATTCTCTGATCTCCTCCTGACCCGTTCAGAAAGTGCTAAAAATGATATCGACAGGCAATATTATTTTAAGAAAGCCAGAGATCTAATCGAAAAACAAAAATCAATCGAATTAACAAATTTTCTCCAAGACAGTTGCGCCAGCCAGCGATTAGCAAACAATGTCGATATTGACGATTACTCACCCAAAACCGCAATTATATATATTCTACCACTTCACAATCGTACGGAGTTCATCATCTCACATAGGGGAATATTTTATCGATTTACCCAAAAAACTAATTCGAGTGATTTGCGGGAAAAAATTAATTCATTTAAGCAAATGATAAAAAAAAGAACGACCTTTCAGTTCATTACATTTGCCAAACAACTCTATGACTTGCTCGTTCAACCCTATGAACCATTTTTGTTGGAACACAGCATTGATACTTTAGTTTTCGTTCCAGATAAACTCATGCAAGATGTTCCCCTGGCGGCCCTATATGATGGTGTTAATTTCCTTGTAAAAAATTATGCCATCGCAATCAGTCCAGGTTTAACTTTGGCAAAAAAGCAGCGGGTCGATTTTGATAAGTCAAAACTGCTTGCCTGTGGTATTTCTGAGGGAACTCAAGGCTTCGATCCACTCCAATTTGTACCTGATGAAATTCGATCAATAGAATCGATTACCAACTGTAAGAAAATTATTAACGACGAATTTACTCACACTAAATTTGCCGAGGAGTTATTACACAATAATTATTCATTTGTCCATATTGCCTCTCATGGTTTTTTAGCAGAAAGACATTCAGATTCGTACCTGCTAACCTGGAATAGCAAACTCTCCGTAAAGCAATTTGAATCGATACTTAAGCCCAATCAATTTCGTGGGATTCCCTTGGAACTGTTAACATTAAGCGCATGCCAATCGGCAAGCAGTTATTCAAACACAGCATTGGGACTGGCTGGCATTGCCTATAATTCAGGTGTCAAAAGTGTCATTGGCAGCCTTTGGTTTATAAACGATCAGGCATCATCTGAATTAATTACAAAATTTTACAACAACCTGTTTCAAGCTAAACGTATCGGTAAGGCCAAAGCCTTACAAAATGCGCAGATATCATTGATGAATGATAGCCGATACCGGCACCCTTACTTCTGGTCATCATTCCTGATTATCGGAAATTGGCTATGAATCAGAATTACGGCTATCTTATAGCCTGATTAATTCATGCGATTTCGTAACGAGAGTGCTTAGTTTTCTTCCAATCAATGACTTATGGAGGTTTGGAGGATGCAGGAATAGTGAACTATATTAAATTCTCCAAACCTCCATAAATCTTTTAGATGCAGCAAAATATGTGCTCGTAGCAGAAACCGCATGAATTAATCAGGATAGATAATGATTATTCGAAAATGAATACATTTGAATGATCCCGCCGGGGAGATTTTAAATTTTATGTCGCACACATCCGAATTAATCAATTTCTGATACATTCGATTAGGTATTGTAAGTAAAAATCTTCGAAATTATAGTATGGGTTTGTTAAAACATTATTAAGTCAGGCTTAAATCAGAATCACTCGTTACTTCAATTAACAGCATTTATCTATTTTTTCAATATCATGACAAATGACGTAAAACCAAGCCTTATCCCACTTTGCGTAATATGTATTGTCATCTTTTTGATCACAATCGGCATGTATTCACACGGTCATTTTCAAAAACCTGAATTCTGTATTTATGATGCTCTGGTTCGGAATCAGCCAAATGCGGCAAAGGAAGACCAGCGTATTTTACTGGTCACTGTAAATGAAGGTGATTTGAACAATGAAAAATTGGGTAATTGGCCGATTAATGATACCAACCTATCCAAAATATTGAATGAATTGATCGCCTGTGAACCTACTGTTATTGGTTTGAATTTGTATAGAGACAACCCCATACATCCCTCCGGGGAACTAAAAAATTCACTGGATACAACGCTGCTAAATCATGCAAACATTATTTCAATTACAAAAATAAAGAGCCAATTTGTACCTGGGATTGCGCCACCCAATGCTCATTTAAATCATCCCGAACGAGTTGGTTTTAACGATCTGCCAATTGATACGACCATAGATAATATTATACGTCGAGGACTGCTATATTTAGACGATGGACAAACGATTTATCAATCGTTCGCACTACGGCTCGCGTTAATCTATTTATCACAGTTTAATATTACTGAAAAACCCGACCCGATTGATCCGAATCAACTAAAATTAGGTCACACAACCTTTACCCCATTTTCCACTGATGACGGTGCTTATGTCAATGCCGACGCAAAAGGTTATCAGTTCCTTTTGGACTTCCAAGGACCAAGAAAATTCGAAACATTATCTTTTTCCGATATCTTAGATAGTAACTTCGACAAAAACCAGGTGGAACAAAAGATTGTAATTATTGGGTCAGCAGCAGAAAGTTTGAGAGATATTCATCAAACTCCACTGCCACATGACTGGTTTGGAGTTGAAGTCCATGCAGCCATTGTAAATCAATTACTAAGGTTAAGTCTTGAAGACGATTCGCTTCCGAAAAGCTGGACAAATTGGCAGGAATTAGTTTGGATATTTGCATGGTGTATAATTGGCGGATGCCTGGGTTATTTCATTCACTCACCGATGCGGCTTATTCCAGCATTGATATTATCAATATTTACGCAGGGACTCTTTATTTGGTTAATGTTCACGCAAGGAATTTGGATTCTTACCGCAACGCCAATTATATGTCTATTACTAACGGCAGTTATCGCACATTTTTACCAGCATCACGATTCCCTGAAAACAACAAAAAAGTTGTTGCAAAAATCAAATGAACAATTAAAGGAATACGCTAAAGATCTTGAAGAAAAAGTTCAGAAACGAACGCAGGATTTAAGTTCAAAAAATACTGAATTAGAAACAACAATCAAAACGCTAAAAGAAACGCAAAGCCAACTCGTAATGCAGGAAAAACTTGCATCTTTGGGATTACTTACTGCTGGCATTGCTCATGAAATTAAGAACCCGCTAAACTTTGTTAATAATTTTGCCCTTCTATCAGCCGATCTGGTTGATGAACTTCAGGAAGAATTAGATACATTAAAAACAAGCATATCTGAAGATAAACTTGGTGGAATAGTCGATGTGCTGACTAATCTTAAAGCAAATTCCCAAAAAATTAATGAACACGGCAAACGAGCTGATACAATAGTTAAAGGAATGTTGGCTCATTCACGCGGGAAAAGTGAGAATAAAGAATCGATAAATATCAATTCGATGCTAAACGAATATATCAATTTGGTCTACCATGGCATGAAAGCGAAGGATCCAAATTTCAATTTCAAAATAGAACATGACCTGGATCAAGAAATTCCCAAACTAGGTGTTTATCCTCAGGAAATTGGTCGTGTGTTTATGAACATCATCAATAACGCTTGCTATGCTACGCTTGAAAAAAGTAAATCTAACGGTTCAGAATTTAATCCAACAATTTCACTTTCCACTAAAAACAACCCTGATCATGTTGAAATACGAATTAAGGATAATGGCATTGGTATTGACCCTCTGCTAAAGGAAAAAATCTTCACTCCTTTTTTCTCCACCAAACCAACAGGAGAAGGAACCGGACTCGGCATGTCAATCAGTTACGATATAATAACCGGAGAACACGGTGGCACGCTGGATTTTGATTCAAAGCCCGGCGAATACACCGAATTCATCATAACATTGCCGAAAAGTGGATGACGATTTCTCACAGGGGACACTGAGAACACGGAGAAAAAATGAATCAAATCTAAATATCTGTGAACTCAGTGGACCCCGTGAGAAAATCAAAAAGGAAAAAAGTATGACGGAAAACGAAATTGGAACTATTATAATAGATACATCCATCAACATCCATAAGGAACTGGGACCGGGATTGTTCGAATCAGTTTATGAAACCATTCTTTACCACAGTTTGATTAAAAGAGGATTAAACGTTGAAAAACAGGTAGCTGTTCCAATTCAATTTGATGGTATCACTTTCGATGAAGGATTTCGTGCTGATTTGATTGTGGAAAATAAAGTAATAATAGAGTTAAAATCCATCGAGAAAATTGCCAATGTACATAAAAAGCAACTATTAACTTATTTGAAATTATCAAAGCTCAAACTTGGTTATCTTATCAATTTTAATGAAGAACTACTAAAAAATGGTATCACAAGAATAATAAACGGGAAACTATAATTCTTTTGATTTCTCCGTGAACTCTGTGAGAAAAAAAACAAAGCACTAAAAAGACAATATCTCACTGAGCACACCAAGAACACGGTGGTAAAAAGTAGGAAAAAATAATCCTCTGTGAACTCCGTGCTCCCCGTGAGAGATTGAAAATTGGAATGACGTAACTTGATCCTATCTCATACTAAGGCCTCGTCCCTCGGCACGGGGCATCCGCCCCTCTTAGTCCATATTGCTCACGCTCCGCTTCCTGCTCATTATTCTCCTTCATTTTTCTGACCTGCAGCCAAACGAAAGCCCAGATTGCTGAAGCGATAGACCGGCCTAAAGTCGTCGCGAAACGCAGAGCGACAGCTCCCGGCGTAGTAGTTCCAGCTGCCGCCACGAACGACACGCCCGGCGTCTTTATCAGTCGGACCAACAGGGTCGCTGACAGCGGCGCTGTCGTAGGTCCTCATACCGTCATAGCACCACTCATCCACATTTCCATGCATATCGTATAATCCCCATTCATTCGGAGCAAAACTAGCGACAGGTGTCGTCTTTTCCCGATACTCTCTGATGCTGGCGCCGCCATAGGGATAATTTCCGTCAAAATTAGCCATCGTTGAATCCAGATGATCCCCATAATGAAAAACGCTGGTCGTCCCGGCCCGGCAGGCATACTCCCATTGGGCCTCAGTCGGCAATGACGCCTTCAATTCGGGAACAAGCTGGTTTAATTTCTCAGTATAAGCCACACAATCCTCCCAACTCACCTGCTCGACAGGTTGCTCAGTTCCCGTGAAATGACTCGGATTAGCGCCCGTCACCACCTCCCACTGCACCTGGGTTACCGGAGTCCGCAAGAGCCAATATCCCTGCGTTAGCGCCACCTTATGCTGCGGGCGTTCAGTGTCCTGGGCTCCTTCTTCACGTTCGAGCGCTCCCATGCTGAAACGCCCCGCCGGTATCCACCGGAAATCAAAGGTTATTCCGTCGACCGCCAACTGTGCAAAAACACCGTGGTCGTCTTCACCAAAACCCCGAGCCCATTGCGGGGGAAAACTATCAGGCACTGTGTACATCACATCCATGATTATATTGCCAGCAGGTTTTTCGACATTTCCGCCACAGCGGATCATTGATTAAGAACAGCAATTGTGGGTGAAACGCATTAAGATTACAGTGAATTTATTTGGGATTGAATTGCCGATATTTTGGAGTTCAAGCTTCAGCTTGCTTATTTAATCCTTCAAAAAATAAAAACCAAGCTAAAGGTTGCCACTCCATACTACTATCCGTAAGAATCTTGTTTTTTTAACACGGTTTCATGATTCGTCATTCATAAGAGGTTATTCATAAAGAAGATAGAATATCGAACAAGGAATTATGAATTTTGAAGGATAATGAGAGGCGCTTTTTGCACCCCCTACAACAACCGCTCAACGCAGTTAGAAAACTTTATCATTCGACATTTCTTGTTCGACATTCGATATTTTTTCCAGAATTTGGTTGCGGCCAACGGCTGCGCTATGTTATTTCGTTGCTGTCCTCTGGACAGCCTGTCTCGCCGATATTGCAGGCTCGGCTGAACTCCAAAATATCGGCATCCATGACAAACTATACGAATTATTTATATATATTTATGGAATCTAATGCCTAAAAAACATTCACTTATAATTACTGGATTAAGAAAGAGCCTTCGCGAGCGTTCGCATACGCTATCCGGCGTACCTACCAGCACGCGAAGGCGTGATAACCACTCCACGTCTGAGACGAGAGTAACGAAGGCCGGGTCAGCCGCCGAATCCACGTGCGGATGAGCTGCAGCCAAACGAAAGCCCAGATTGTTGTTGCGATTGTCTGGCCTATAGTCGTTGCGATTCGCAGAGCGACAGTTCCTGGCGTTGTTGTTCCAGCTGCCGCCACGAACGACACGCCTGGCGTAGTAGGCCTTCGATGACTGCAAACGTAGAACAGGACTATCATTCTGTCAAACGGAAAATCGCTCTACTGATAAAATTCTTGATCGCCACCGACGACAGGCCGCATGATCAGTAAATGCGAGTAGTGAGCCAACCCGGCGCTGCAGCTCAAGTTCCGATAGTTCCCCACGCAAGAAGGCTTCTTCAACCTCCGCGAGACGTCTTTTGAATCGGCGACGTGCGATTCGGCCAAGAAGTATCTTACCCGGTTTCAGCCGATATCCTAAAAACAACAGACCGTCTGTTGTCCGACCAATCCGAAATCCCTCTTTGAGTCGCAGCATTAAGTAGTCGGCAAGCCAGCCTTCGATCGTATTTTGCCATACCTGCAATTGCTGTGGAGAGCCGTGCCAGATGACAAAATCGTCCATAAAGCGGACATAATAGCGGCATTTACATATCTCTTTAATAAAGTGATCCATCGAATCCAGGTAGAAATTAGCAAAATACTGACTCGTCAGAGTACCGATTGGAAGTCCTTTTCCAGGTTTCGTCTGGTAGGAATCAACGATACAATCCAGAAGTTCAAGAAACCGCTGGTCCTTAAAGAGCCGGCGAAACCGATCTTTCAGAATGGCGTGGTCGATCGAATCGAAAAATCGTCTGATGTCCATCTTCAAATAATGTGACCGGGTCGTGGTGTGATGGAGCGCCCGTTGAACTGCGGCGACATTTCCTTTTCCTTTACGGCAGGCATAGCTTTGCTCAATAGCCCCTCGCTGAAAATCAGCCCCGACGATATTCATGATGGCATGATGCAGAACACGCTCCCGAAATGAAGCAGCGTGGATGATTCGACGCTTGGAATCACAAACGACAAACCGATGAAATTTGCCAGGAATTAACATGCCGGATGTAACGTCTTGAGAAAGTTGAGCCAGATGAGATGTCAGATTCGCTTCGAAAATGCGCACCTCCCGACATAGGCGTTTGCCTTTGGCTGCTTTCCAGAAAGCCAACGTCAAATTACCATACTCAGCCACCCGCGGGATAATGTTCCCAATACGTTTCATTTGTTCTTCTGTTCATTCTTGAACTTAACCGGCTGCGCCGGTTTTTTTTACCGCTAGGATTGGCAAAATTAGTCCTGCTGGTGAGCTGGACTATACTCCGAACTTCCTATGTTATAAATTTAATTGCAGCTCGTTCGTAGTCCCGCTTTTAAGCGGAAGTTTTCGGAGAGCTTCAGCGATCCGGTGTTTTTAAACGCTCGCTGAAGCATCGCTAACACTTCCGCCTGAAGACGGGACTACAAACTCACGTTCTTCCATGATAATGGTTTCACGGATTATACACTTTCCTGGCAATAGCAACAACTTAGAATACACTACCTATACTATGAACTTAACCGGCTGCGCCGGGGTTTTCTATCGCAACAATAGGCAAAATCAGTCCTGCTTACAAGCAGTGCTGTATCCAAATCTCCCATGTTATAAATTTAATCGCAGCTCGTTTGTAGTCCCGCCTTCAGGCGGAAGTCTTAACGACGCTTCAGCGAGAAAGTCTCAATACAGGATCGCTGAAGCTCTCCCAAAACTTCCGCCTGAAGGCGGTACTACGAACGAGACACGCTCCTTATTCAAGATATCTTGGAAATTTATTACCAACAAATTTGCAACAAATTAGAATACACTACCTATACTATGAACTTAACCGGCTATGCCGGAGCTTTCGTCTCACATCAATTGTAACTCAAAATACAAGTGTTTATACAATCAAATCAATGAAAAACTGGGACGGGGTAAGGTTTGTAGTCCCGTCTTTAGACGGAAGCCTCAGATGAGCTTTAGCGAGTCAATAGTAGCACTCGCTGAAGCGTCGTTAAAACTTCCGCCTGAAGACGGGACTACAAACTCACGCTCCTCC
>JAJFLO010000070.1 GCA_021772675.1 Verrucomicrobiota bacterium
TTGAATATCGAACAAGAAATTATGAATGACGAAGGAAAAAACTTCATGATTCTACATTCCTTGTTCGATATTCGATATTATTTTTTTTGCAGTTTCTATCACAGCATACTTAAAAGTGTAAACTATCTTGTGAAGCGTCCCTAAAGTTTGGGTTAATTTTCTATAAAGTTGATAATCACTTGCAAAGGACTAAAGTAACCGGTTTTGTTGTAAGGTTCGTAACCGGAGTTCGTAATTATAATATGATTCTGGATCCGTGTGTTAATTATAGGTGATATACCGAAAGCTATCAGGTTTTCGACAGGTTTCTGTAAAATCACTGCCTAAATTGACAAACGAATGTCGAAAAACTTACTGCTTGCAGTATATATCGTGATAATTTAGTTCGGAGTCGCTGTAGGAAAATTTTGACGTCCTTTAGATATGTCAAACATTGTTGCAACCTATTTATATGGGGGTTGTTCGGCTAAATGTTTATGCGTGTTATTGCGGAGTCAGGATGATGTATGACATTCTGCCTTGCAGGATAAAATGTCGAACTGAAATAGAAAAGAATATCGGAAAAAAATGCTTGCAGTATAATTGATTCGATTAAAATAGGTATTTATTTGATGAAATTTTTTCAATATATAGTAATCGTTTTATTATTTTATGGTTTTCCTTGTTTATCGTTAACAACCGTGTCAACAGGTGGTTCTGGAACCTTTAATGCCAAGGCTGGAAAAAATGTTACTATTGAGGTGAATGTAGAGAACGATAAGGATTTGATTCAATTTGATGTAGAAATCGTTTTTGATGCTAACCTTCTTGAACCTATTGATACTACTAATTCCGGCTACATTCCTGTAGATGGCAGGCTTGTTTTTTTTGATGAAATGGTAACCGGTGCCAACGGAGGTTCTCTCACATATCATTTTATAAATTTGTCGGAGACTTTTCCTGATAACATCGTCGTTGAAAACGGATCGGGAAAATTATTTAGTTTTGTACTAAGAGCGATAAAACCAGGAGAGTCCACCATCGAGTATCCCGAACCGAAGGCTGAATTTCAGCCCGAGGTCTTTGGAGGAAATAGTGTTGACGATACTGCAGGTGTTGCTGGTGGGAAAGTCATCGTTTCAACGATAAAAGCGTTAATAAATGATATGGAATTAAATGAAGGTAATAGCGGCGTTCAAAATATGAATTTCACTGTCAGTCTGGATGATTCGTTTACCATGCCTGTAACTTTAACACTGAACACAGAAAACGGAACCGCATCGACAACGGACGGAGACTTTAACCCTTTAAGCGGCATGCAACTCGTTTTTTCTTCCGGGGAAACGTCAAAGCTAATTTCAGTACCCGTGAATGGTGATAATATTGTCGAAGCAGATGAAACGTTTTTTGTCAATCTAAGTAGTACTGATGTTGGGTTTGATGTCGGGGGACAGCAAGGAATCGGTCGTATCTTAAATGACGATACAACGTCATTATCCATAAACGATACAATGCAAGATGAAGGTGATAATGGTAGTACAACATTGTTTGATTTTACCGTTTCATTAAGTCACCCCAGCGACAAAATAATTACTGTGGATTATGCAACTGCTGATGACACGGGGAAAGACGAAAATAGCGAAAATGATTATCAGTCGAAAACGGGTACATTGACATTTAATCCAGGCAACTTAAGTCAAACTCTGTCAATTTTAGTAAATATAGACACAACGGTGGAAGAAAATGAGCGCTTTCTTATTAACCTTTCGTCTCCGTTACTTAATGGAACGTCCAGCCCAAGTTTAGTTTCTATTTTTGACGGGCAGGGAGAAGGCGTCATACTTGATGACGATACAACGTCATTATCCATAAATAATATATCGCAGAATGAAGGTGATATTGGTAGTACAACGTTGTTTGATTTTACCGTTTCATTAAGTCACCCCAGCGACAAAATAATTACTGTGGATTATGCAACTGCTGATGACACGGGGAAAGACGAAAATAGCGAAAATGATTATCAGTCGAAAACGGGTACGTTGACCTTTGATCCTGGTGTATTAGCTCAAACTTTGTCTGTATTGGTTAATATAGATACATTGATTGAACCTAATGAACGCTTTTTTGTTAATCTTTCAAACGCACAATTAAATGGCGTATCAAATTCCAATTTGAATATTTCTGATGTGCAGGGGGAGGGTAATATTCTTGATGACGACGATCCTTCTCCGGCAATCAGTTCGATTTCCCGCATTAATGTTAGTTTTGACGGGACTGTAGATTTATTAAATTTCAAAGTATTTTTTAGCAAAGATGTACAGAATGTTGATGTAAGTGATTTCAATGTAACCAGAGATCCTGTATCATTAACTCCTGTTATTCATCAAGTTGTTAAAATTGATGACGACGAGTATAAGGTAGTGGTTAATTCTGGCAGCGGCGAAGGAATAATCGGCATTGATGTTGATGCGGGTACTAATATCCAGGATGTCAATGGAAAGACATTAGCTAGTAGCAGTTATACTAATGAATCTTTTGTTATCTGGGAAAAGAATATGAATGTTGGTAAAGGATGGAATTTATTATCATTCCCTGGACAAATATTTAAAACGGAGTTTTCTGTTCTTTTTCCACATGCTTCATCAAGCATATGGATGTGGGATACTGGCAAGTTTTCTAAAGCAGTAAACGCCGTTGATTTGGAGAAAATTGGATTCTGGATTTATTTTCCTGAGGCAGAGTTTGTAACAGCTCGTGGCGTAGAAACAGGTGCGCTGTCAACGAACTTAGCAAATGGCTGGAATTTGGTTGGTGTCAGCAAGGCTGTAAATAGTTTTTCAGATCAACCCATAAAATTGCCAATATGGATGTGGCAAGATAGCAGGTATAAATCTGTTCAGGTAATGTCTCCGTTCCTGGGGTATTGGATTTTTGCATCCAATTCAGCTGTGCTTAATTAAATTAGTTTGTCAGAGTTTTTGTTAGGTAAACTATGCGGCAGAAGAAGAACATATAATAAATCAACTAATTGACGCGGGGTTTTGGAGTTCACGCCTTAGGGTCGGTGCGAAAATAAATTGACATTTTTGCATCTCGGTTTCAGGTCAGTTTTGAACCTATTTCGGTCGAGAAAACATCCCAATAGCTCGCTATTGCTCTGCTTTCTCTGGTTCAATACGACCAAAACTGACCTAAATCTGAGCGCAAAAAATACGATGTTACAGAAACCTTTTGAAATGCCAATTTATTTACGCACCGACCCTTAGCATGGTTTTTTATCAGGCTTACTGCCACGCAAAAGCGTGAACTTCAAAACAAAAAATCATGAATTGTTTGAAAATCTGTAACAGTTCAGGGGTCAGAGATTCAGGGGTTAAATACCAAAAAACCTTCAGGAAACAACTCTGCAACATGGCTTTATGTTCTTAGTTTTCAACCTTGAACCCAGTGACCGGTTACGAAAATCTTTTATATTGCACACAGTAGGTGCAGGATGATTCAGGGATGAGATTTCGTCAAAACTTGTCGAGGTTGTTATTCAAAATACTGAATAGACTTTCTGAGTTTAATTTGAAAAATTGACGATGCTGAGTATAACTTAAGAATATTGCGCCAAAATTTATTGTTGCTGTTCACGGAAAACATAAAAAGCCAAAAACACAATGTCCCGTGAAACACGCTACACTACTCGAAAAATTACAAAAAAGTTTTGTGTTTTACTTTCGCGTCTTTCGTGGGGAAATATAGTGTTGTGAACAAGTCCTTTAGTTAATAATGACATTAGGGCTGTATCGATATTGAGAAAAATGTTTGAGACTCAAGCGCATCGGGTTATTTCATCGTGAACGGCACGGATATCCACGGGAAAAACCAAGCATCGAACGGGTGCAATTCAAGAGCGTATTTGTTACCCGACTTTTAGACGGGCGTGCAAATTAGTTTTGGAATAGGTGAACTCGTATTGAATTACCTGAAATTCATACTATTTTTGGGTTCAATCCGTGGACCGTAGTTTTTTAACGCATGTCGCAGTTGCCGTAAGGGAAGGATGATGGCGAATCGCTTAAATAAAAGTGACGGAGTTAATTTTCTTAGGTAAATTTTACAAAGTATGGTAAGATTTGGACTTTAAGTAACGAAGCAAATTTATGGAAAGTCATGTATTTTAGCCGGAGTCTTTGTTGAGACAGTAAAAAGGAACATAAAATTATATGAAAGGTAGGTTGTGGTACTATGAGCCGTAAAAAGTCAAATTTTATAGCAGTAATGTTCGTCATATTTTTTGGGTGTTTTTTCTCTATTATGTCGACTGAAGTACATGGTGCTCCTGCGGACAATTTGCTTGCAAACTGGCGCCTTAATGAAATGACATGGAAGGGTACCGCTGGAGAAGTCGTTGACTGTTCTGGCAGTGGCAATCATGGTACCGCAGGTCCAGGTGCAGACACAAGTTTTTTAGGTCCGGTTGTTGAGGACGTAACAATCAGTAATACAGCAACTCGCGCGGGCCTTTTTGATGGAATCGATGATGTTATCACAATCGACAATGACACTAGCATCGTCACAAATGCCAGTGGGAGCCTGACCATTGCCGCCTGGGTAAAAACAAGCTCTCAATCTGGCGTACGGGTAATAGCTGCTAAATCAAATTTTGATAAAGTAGGTACATTTGGTCTGGTTTTATCAAGTGGGAGACCTGTGTTTTATGTTAATGGAACCACTCGATTCGCCATCGGCCCAGCTTCAGTTGCGACCGGGTTATGGGTACACCTGGCAGGCGTTTATGATAGTGTTGCTGACACCTTGAATATTTACGTTGATGGAATGCCCTTAAATCCTGTAGATAATAATCCTACTGGGGCAACCGTTTCGTTAAATGTGATTAACGACGTCAGCGATGCCGACTACGATGCATTTGCTGTAGGAGGTGATAGCGGCAGCGATAAAATGACGTCATTTGCCGGATTGATTACTGATGTCGCTGTTTATTCGGCGGCATTAACTGCTTCCGATATATCTTCGATTATGAACATCAAGCCAGTGTCTATTACAAATACCCTGGTTAGCGCTGAAACTGACGATGAGGATAATGATGGGAGTGTTGACGGTGTCTTGCTCACGTTTACTACTGCCGTTGATGATACAACTTTGGTCATTGGTGACTTTTCGTTTAATAATGCATTTGCTACAGTCAGTGGATTGGCAATTGATATTCATTCAACCGATACTGATAACAGCACCGTACCACGTGACGGCACTGCAAACGACAAGAAAGTTTTTATAACGTTTACCGATGGTCAACTGGACACGGATGTTACTGGCCAAATTTCCTTCGCCGGTGGCAACTTAAAAGATATAAGCGGTATACTTTTGGATTCAACATCATCCCCGGTAAACGTCCTGGATAAAGCATCACCAGTCGCCAAAAGTTGGACGTTAGATTTCGCAACAGGCAATGTAACTGTTACGTTCAACGAAGCGATTAATCCTGCAAGCCTGACTGCTTCTGGATTTACGATTCAGAATACAATTAGTGGTCCATCAAAGGAGTTTTCATTGACATCAATATCTGATGATAATAATTCGACCCCAAACATTCTTGAGTTTACTATTTCTATATCTGCATTGCAGTCAACC
>JAJFLO010000008.1 GCA_021772675.1 Verrucomicrobiota bacterium
TATCCGAAATAGGCAAGCGCGCGGTCGTAATACCTTTTCGAACGGGGTCTAACTATAATAAAGGAAATCAATGTCTGGAAAAGTCAAAATTTTATACCGCTGCATTATTATTGGTCTTTTGATCAATTTAATCATTGGGTATCATGTCCATTCGGCTATTTTCAAAAATTCCGGAGAAGACAAAGGATACAAAGCGATCAGGCAGTTTGCCACTGTCTTGAAATTAATTCGGAAAAATTATGTAGATGATTCAAAAATCAATTACGATGAACTTATTTATGGGGCCTTACAGGGGATGTTAAGTTCGCTGGATCGATTTAGTTCTTTCATCGATCCTGATGAATATAAGATGATGATGGAGGAAACAGAGGGTGAGTTCGGAGGCATCGGCATTGTTATTTCGATAAAAGACAATGTGTTAACCGTTGTTGCTCCGATGGAAGATACACCCGGGATGAATGCCGGGATTATGGCGAATGACAAAATCATTAAGGTTGGTAAAAAAGAAACGGCAAAATTGAACTTAGAGCAAGCGGTTAATCTGATTAAAGGAAAACCTGGAACCATGGTGGATATCACGATTTTCAGGCCGTCAACCAAGAAAACAAAAACCTTTTCGATCCAGCGTGACATTATTGAATTAAAGACGATAAAAGATGCTCACTTTGTTGAACCTGGAATAGGCTATATCAGAGTTACACAATTTAGTGAAAAAACTGCTGGTGCCCTCAAGCAATCTCTTAATGAACTCAATAATGAAAGATTAAAAGGCTTAATTATCGATTTAAGAAACAATCCTGGCGGATTATTGTCTTCTGCTGTCGATGTTTCTTCCTTCTTTATTCCACACAAACAATTGATTGTATTTACGGAAGGGAGGCAAGAATCTCAGAAGCAGAAATTCTTATCTTCTTCAGAAAAGAAATATTTGGATTTCCCCATCGTGATCATGATAAATGAAGGCAGTGCAAGTGGCGCAGAGATTGTTGCCGGATGTCTACAAGATTATGGCAGAGCATTATTAGTAGGAGAAAAAAGCTTTGGCAAAGGATCGGTTCAAAGTATAATTGAACTTGACGACGGCAGTGCTGTTCGTATGACGACATCTAAATATTATACTCCCAGTAAACGGGTTATTCATGAAAATGGTGTCGAACCAGATTTTGTTGTTGATATTTCGGAGGAGGATTCATATAAATTATCGTTACAACGATCCAGAATTATGGGCGAAACTCTCGATGATGTAGCGAAAATTGAAGATCTCCAGTTAAATCGTTCATTAGAACTGTTAAAGGGGTTGTTGATAATGTCCCATGGCGAGAAGAAAGACTACGCTAAAATTATTAAATCCGTTGAACAAGTTAAAGAGCAGAAAAAGTAGTTTGCTTACTCGTTGAATTATGAAAATCCTTGGATTAGAGACAAGTTGTGATGAATCCGCAGTATCTGTGGTTGAAAATGGTCACAACGTATTATCCAATGTTGTTTCGTCGCAGATAGATAAACATGCACCGTATGGTGGAGTCGTTCCTGAACTTGCTGCGCGTGAACATCTCGACAATATTTCAACTGTTATTGATAGCGCGTTAAGACTCGCTGATGTTAATATCAAAGAGATAAATGCCATCGCTGTTACTAAAACTCCCGGACTGTTACCAGCCTTGCTTGTCGGCGTTTCCTTCGCGAAGGGATTAGCGTCCAGTCTAAAACTCCCATTAATCGGAGTTAATCATATAACCGCACATATGTTTGGCGCGTTAATTGACCAGGAAGCCGTAATTAGAAGTGGCAAATCTTATCCAATCCTGGCTTTGATTGTATCCGGAGGACATACCCTACTCGTGATGATTGAACGCGATGGAAAATGCACCATTGTAGGAAGAACCCTGGATGATGCCGCTGGTGAGGCCTTTGACAAGGGTGCAAAGATACTTCAATTGAGTTATCCTGGCGGTCCATTAATTGATCAATTATCCAGATTCGGAGATGGTAGACGGTTTAATTTTCCCAGGGGTTTGTGTGGCGGCAGTGGCAATCCAGTAAAGCCTGAAAATCGATTAAATTTTAGTTTCAGCGGCGTCAAAACATCTTTACTTTATCAATTAAAGGAATGGGATTTTAATCGATTGGAGCTTAACCAGGCCGTGAATCAATTGATTGTCAATAATTCCATTCCTGAACAATTAAACAAATACCTGTCTCAGATGCTGACAGATTATTTAGATATTATAGCCAGTTATCAGGAGGCTGTGGTTGATGCAGTAGTTGTAAAAACGATGTTGGGTGTGAAAGATTTTAATGCGAAAACCTTAATCATGTGTGGGGGCGTGGCATGTAATCATCGTCTACGTGAGAAATTGAAAATAGAAGCGACTAAAGCTAACGTGCCTCTGATCATTGCTGAACCAAAGTATTGTACCGATAATGCTGCCATGATTGCAGGATTAGCTTATTATCAAATTATGAACGGAGAGAAGGATGACCTGGATCTTGACGCAACGCCATCAATTAAAAATATCGGGCGAATTCCGTTAAATTGGACGGAATAATAAAGGACATATCGTCTCATGCAGTCCGTATCATTATTTCAAAACATATACATATCGGGTCGAATATTGTCAAATGAACTACCCTGCCGCAAGCGGTCGGGGTATCGGGAAAAAACCTTTAAATAGGAACGCTGCGAGCAGCGGGGTATTAAACCCAAGGCTACGCAATAAACCTTTAAAATAGGAACGCTGCGAGCAGCGGGGTATTAAACCCAAGGCTACGCAATAACTCTGATAGTCTGTCATGACTACGAAATACCACATTACTCGGCTAGTTATCTTGTTTTTAATGACTATGCATATAACAGTTTATGCTGTTCCAGGCATTTCCTTAAGCGATTCATTTGCCAAGCCAGGAGAAATTGCGAATCTCACTATATCTTATAGGGGAGAGCAGATAGTAACGTCACTTCAATTTGACATAAACTATGATGTTTCTTTGGTAACTTCTGGAGATATTCTCAAAGGTAATGCTGCCAGTAATCACCTTGTTAGAACACGTTTGTTTAGTCCAGGTTTTATCCGTATAGTGATATATTCTTATGACGGTTCCCTACTGGATAACGGTTCCGTGGTTCAGATACCTTTCACCCTCAATTCATCATTTACAGGCAGAACAAACGTTAGTATTGACCCTCTCAGGCTGGCAGATGATGGAGGCGAAGTTGTTAGTTCTATAGATGTTAAGCATGGTACACTTTCTGCCGCATTTGATTTCTCTATCCAAGTTTTTGAGGGATGGAATCTTATTTCATTTCGTCTCTCACCAAACGTTGTTGAGCCTCACTCCCTATTTGGCAATACCCTTACAAGTCCGGCTTGGGGGTGGAGTAACACATCCGAACACAGGAACATATTTAATACAGTTTCGCGATTATCTTCCCAAAAAGGATACTGGCTTAAACTTTCAGAAGGCGGAATGCGTAATTTGACCGGCAATATTCCGGAAAGTTCATCATTCATTGCTCAACCCGGATGGAATCTGCTTGGCGTCAGCGAACAGATTTCCTATCCGGATAACCCATCTATTAAGGGGGGATTTGGACTTGGGATAATGAGCATAAAAACTTTAGGAAAGTACAAACAACTGAAGATTTAATGCCGGGTTTCGGGTACTGGCTTTACACAACAGATAGCGACATATTGTTTTAATATACCGAAAGCCATCAGGTTTTCGGCAGGTTTCTGTAAAATTGCTGTCCGAAATGACAAGCGAATGTCGAAAATCCTACTGCGAGCAGTATAACAATGAAATTTAGAAAATTAGCACTTATTATTATGTTATTTACCTACCATGTCTTCTCCATGCCATTGCGTTTTGGAGATATTGATGGCGATGGCATGGCGACAACGTCAGATGTGACGATTCTATCAAATCATCTCTCGGGTAAGGAAATGTTATCCGCAGAACTTGAACCTTTTGCGGACGCTAACCGGGATAATGTGATTAATACGAACGATATCGAGTTCATTGTAGATGTCATACTTGGACTTGCCTCATTACCGATTGTTCCAGATATTGCTGTAGGCTTCTCCAGCAGAGTGTGTATTCAAAATGTGAGTGACAAATAGTAAATCGGCCATTCCTGGATGAATAACATGTGCGCAGCCAAGAATGACCGCGTTATTTTTAACTCAACCCGGGCATTCACCAGAGTCACTCACATTTTGAATACACACTCCCTCCAGCACAACTAGTGTAAATAACATTATTGTCGGTGGCTCTGCAATGGCTTCTGCTTTATTAAGGGTCAATGGAGGTGCCGTTCCAGTTGAAACATTAAGCGATCTTAATGGTGAGTATATAGCCAATATACCATTGCTACCTAACCGCATAAACCGCCTTTTTATTACGGAAATTGATAGTAATCGCATTATAAAAACTTTTGCTATTACTCAGAATTCTGAGCCACCGTCTGTATTCATTGACTTTCCTGAACATCAGTCTACACAGACAAACTCGTCTATAATAGTTGCCGGCCGTGTGGGGGATATGCTCAATGTCGTTAAGTTAAGAGATAGGTTGATATGCAAATGCAAATTGGAATTTTTTTCTATCTTTTTTCCGTTGAAAGCTTCGATTTAATCGGATTTGAGTCGGCCTAATGAAGAATAATTTATGTAAGCGTTCAATGA
>JAJFLO010000071.1 GCA_021772675.1 Verrucomicrobiota bacterium
TCCGTTGGAAATACCTTCTGGAGCAATGGCCAAAGCTTGACGTAATTCAGAAAAGACACTGACCTTTTGTCTATAATCAGCAACTGTGTTTTGCATTTTTGGGCTGTCGGCAATGGGTTTGATTTGGTGGAATATTTTCCACAGGATCTTGTGATTTTGAGTGTTTTCTGGATAAGTCTCGGTAATTTTCTTAATGATAATTTGGGCGATTTGAAGTCGGTCGTAAAATGCCAGGTATCGTTGATCAAAGGGAAAACCATAACCATTACCTTCAGCTCCATGATCAAGGATCCATTCGATTAGAGAGTAACTCAAAATATTAATCACATTCGGATTGTCCCTGTATTTTAATGGTTCCAACCAGAAATCATCTATGATATCAATGTTCTTTGGCGAGGATTTCTCGAAACTCGAATTCATTTTCTTTCTCAGTTCTTTGAGTTTCCCAGATATGGCGGCCTTCGACAAGGCATTACGAAGTTGACTATTTTCTTTCTCAAACAGTGAAATGCCGACAGCACTGAGAAAGTGGTAATGGCAAAAGTAATGGTTAATACCGTTAAAAACTTTGCTTACAGCTTTCTCTATTCCTTTACTCATATCCGAAACGATAGCCAAAGGATTGCCAAACCGATCTTTTACTTGTATTAGAAATTCTTCAATCTCATCAGCATTTTCGCTATTGAGTTTTAGGCAATGTAGAACAAAACCAGAGGTCGAATCGATACTTGAAGCTAATTTTAGGCTGTCACCGTCACAGGTTGAATCTAAATGCAGAATATAGCCTCCTCGGGCTTTGATGTGGTCCCTGATAAGGGGTTTGCTTTCTTGATGTACGGCCGCAAGATAGAAAACGAACTTGTCAATGAGCAATTCGATTTCACGCAGGCAAATATCTACCGAATGATCAATGAAAAGGCGATTTTTTATTTCCGCAACTTGACGATTTTCTTGAAAACGTAAAAGTCCAATTTTGACGATAACATCATAAGCAACATTGGAATTTGAAGGAAGTATTTGACTAAGCTCTTTAGTGTCAAAAGTTCCCAAATGGGGATGTTCAGGACAATACAAAACGGTATACTGGGCATGAAAAGTACCGATTCCCAAGGTTTTTATTATTCTTCTACCGGTTTTTTGAACCTTCAAGGAGCATCCATCAATTGGACACCGTTTCTGTTCTGGAACAAAAGCTAATAGCGGAGGCTTTTCAAATAGTTTGACCGGACTGTTATGAATACGCAGTTGTTCCTGATATGAAAGCATAAGTTCGATTAGATTAGTTTTTTTTTTATGCCATGTTCGTCAAAAAGCAATGAGATAGATTCAGCATTGGCGATGAGCTGTTTCTTAGCAGCCAGCCTGGACAACTCCTTATAAGACGCATCCGGATGCTTAATTGCTTCGGCAAATACATGAATGGCAACCTGAGGCAATAAGCGTTGAGGCACTCTCGTGTTTTCTGAGGTAACCTGTAAACGCATATATTGATTCTTGTACCGACTCGGATCAGACGAAAAATAAACGAATTCTGCTGCCGGTTTAATACGATCAATTTTTTTCCCCTTGTATAGTTGCTTCAAAACAGTATGACAGGGTTGCTGAAGTATGGCCGCCAGTTGGCTTGCAACAAGTCCTTGAGGACTTTTATTGATAAAATCAATGATGGTCCGTTTTAAATTTCCACGTTTAGAAAAGCCAATATCACTGTAAAACCATAGGCCCTTTTTGTTAAATTGCAGAGTTGAAGTAAGTGTATAATACCTGCTATTATGAGTGAAGCTTGTGAAATAACCCAACTGGTTTAAAAATCGACGAATTAAGATTGGCGCATAATCCATTTCCAGGCAAAGCGGGTCTATCATCCAACATAGTTGTTCATGAAACAAGTCTTTTAATTTCTTCAATGGCTCACTTTCAGATTTCATCACAGCCCTCAATGATAAAGTATTGATTATTTTTCGAATGACATTAATATATTCAATACTTTGTCATGAAATAATCAAAATACTAGCTGAGGGATCGAATTGGGAAGACGAATGAAATAGATGATTACCTATTGGCTTTTCCGAGGTTATGAATCTATTATTGTGTTTTCGTAAATTCAGAAAAATCGATAAAGTATTCAATGTCAATTGTCATAACTCGTTGATAGAAAACATGCCAACTAAGTTTTGCGACTATTGTCTTTGCCATATCGAATTTTGTCAGCGCTTCACTTCCTGACCAGTGAAAAACGCCATTGAATCCTTTACTTCTGTTCTTATATTCAATCATTTGTCGACATACCACGGCAATATCATCGACTAATGTAGGATAACAAATTCCCCAGTGATCAAGTATTAAGGAGTTCGACGCTAACATTGATTGATAAATCGAGGTTACCGATGACTCTGTCAGCGTCTCAACATCTCCATACAAAATTGGTACTCTCAGGATTGCAAATTCATCTGTTTGATTCAAAACAGCGAGTTCACCGTCGAGTTTAGTCTGACCATAAATGTTTAATGGATTTGTATTTGATTCCGAAAATTAGGGAGGTGTAGTTCCGTCAAATACATAATCGGTTGATATATATACCATCCAGCATGTTTTGTTCTTCAGCGATTTTCGCTAAAAATGTCGTAACATCAACATTTAAAACTCGGGTAGCCTGAGGTTGGTCTTCACATTTATCGGGTTTACGCTCTGTAGCCGCATGAATTATTATGCTGGGTTGTTCATCAACTATAAACGCCCTCACCTTCTCTAATTCAAGGAGATTTAATTTTATTAATTCACCATGCACACGGTTATGAGCCAAAAAGATAACATCAAACATTGCGTTGTTTGAAAATTCATGCATGAGTGCACGCCCCAAAAGTCCTGATGCACCCGTAATAACTATTTTTTGTTTTTTCATAACGTTTTGCATCGTTTACTTTAGGCAAACAATGTTAAATTTATACCGACAGCCATCAAGTTTCCGACAGGTTTCTGTAAAATGGTTGACTGAAATAACAAACGAATGTCAAAAAATCTACTGCTTGCAGTATATATTCGCTCTGCTCATGCTGAGAGACAGACCCTTTTGAAAACGTGTAGGTTGTCATTCGTTATGCTCATTGCTGCCTGTTCGGTAGCCCGTCTCACTTCGTTCTGCTCTCAGACTCTTTTCCTAAAGTTTTGAACTTTAGCCAGAGAGGAAATCTAAAAAGTTGTTAAGGCGGGCTTAAACCGAATGCGTGAAAATTATGATACTTTTATCAAACTGTTTAAGGTACCAAAATCATTTTTAACCCAATTTTGACACTGTGAATCAATACTCCATTCTCCGTTGACGAGAAACTTGTACTCATACTCACCGGGAAAAAGCATTAAAATCGCATTAAAATTTCCTTCGCCATCGGAGTCCTTCAACTGCTTTGCATTTTCACTCCACTCATTAAATGAACCTGAAACAAACACGTCACTTTTCGGGTTAGCCTTGATCTGTAATTTTACTCGCTTACGGCCTGATTGTCTAGCTTTCATTCTGTTCCTTTTCGTATGTAATTGTATGATTATTATGAGCTTCTTGCAGAAGCAATTTCTGTAAGATTTCAGCAAAAGACACGCATTTACGGTTATCATGCATAAAACACCTAAGGTCAAGATTTGCACATTCACCCATAATAACCACTCCTGCATAGTCCATGTTCAAAATCCAACGCGACTATACCTTTGCAAGAAGCTCACTGTGAAATAAAAAATGTGCAACTTAGGTGTTGTATTCAACAATGTCTATCTCAATTGATAAAAATAGTGAAATAATCCCGTAAACGACTGTAAGTATCTGGTAAAAAATGAGAAAATTATTATAATCCTAACCTGATTAATTCATCCGGCTTCTATTGCGAGCGCATATATCACTTCATCTAAGTGAGTTATGAGGAACCCTAATACTGGAAATGGATCACTATATCTTCGAATTCAATACTTTCGTAACTCATTGAATTTAAATAGGCTAAGTGCTCTCATTACGAATGAGCATGAATCACTATGATAGTTGATATATTTTCTTCTAAACCTTATTGTTTCTATTCAGCAATTGATGTTAGTTATAATATTTTTTAACTTTTAACTGAAATTATTACTGATGAAAAATCTAATTGTCTTGGTTTTACCAATTATGTTCTGTTCCTGTGCGGTTATTGAATTCACTGGTGATACGGTTGAATTGACAGGCAAGGTTATTAGAACGGGAGTAAAAACAACGGGTACCATCATTACGACGACAGGAAAAATTGCTCATGCAACCGGCAAAGTTGGAAAAGCCAGCATTGATTATTTTACCGGGACGCGAAAAATTCAACTTGATCGTGTTGGGAATAGTTTTTTTGCAGTTGCCAGATTAAATGGGAAATATAACGTCCGCCTATTAGTTGATACTGGCGCGACCAATGTTCAAATTTCAGAGCGCATGGCACGTTATATGGGAATTAAGACTGATAGAGCCAAGCTGGTTAAATGTAGTTTAGCTGATGGATCCATAACCTATGCAAAACTTATTAACATAAAGGAAGTGAAAGTTGGCGGTACAAAGGTTAAAAATGTTAAAACCATAGTGCTTTCCAGTCAAGACGGCGATGATGGACATGGACTCTTGGGGATGTCATTTTTAGATAATTTCAGGTTTCAAATTGATCCCGACAAACGTTTATTATTATTGAAACATAAAGCTGAAACGATGTAACAAAAATTGCTAGTGACCACTAGCAGTCTGCCTGACTTAGCCTGCTCAAGTAAGAATCATTTCAAGTAAATGATTCAACCTGTAAATACAGTAATTTCAAAGACTTTTCAAAGTATAAATACTTAACCTGAATAATTCATCAGTATTCTGCTGCGAGCCCTAATCTCTGCTCAAATAAGCCGATTAACTCAATTTATTATGAGCGAGTTAAGTGCTCTCTCGACGAATCGCATGAATTAATCAGGCGAATATACCCACAAACCGATCGTAGAGGTGATAATTGTAATCCCTAATCGGGGCTCCTATCCATACACATTCGGATAACAGCATTTAATTCACCGGACAAAACCGGTTTCATGACATAAGCTCTAATTCCGAATTTTTGAATATTATCTTTAGTTAGGGATTCACTAAAACCACTCATTAGAATTATATTCATTTCGGGCCTTATTTCTAATATTTCTTTTGCAAATTGAAGACCGGTCATGTCTGGCATACTTTGATCGGTAATGACCAGGTCAAATTGTTCTGGTTGATTCTTAAACGTCTCTAATGCCTCATTTACATTTGTCCAGCTGGACGTCTGATATCCCATTAGGGTTAACATTTCCTCAATTAAACCAACCACGTCTTCTTCATCATCAATGATCATGATATGTTCATTGCCAGCTTTACTGGATGGCGTCGTCATCGTATCATTCGCATCGTTGTCAATATCGGCTAATGGGAAATAGACACTGAAAACGGTTCCCTCACCTGGTATCGAATCAACCATAATAGTACCATTATGACTTGTGACGATTCCATGCACCACAGCCAAACCCAAACCACTGCCCTTCCCAACTCCCTTCGTCGTAAAATATGGATCAAAAATTCTATTGACGACTTCTGGTTTCATTCCTTTTCCTGTATCAGATATCGTAAGTTTAATCGTAGAATTATTGCCTAATTGGGGATGATTCAGTATAAAGTGATCATTAACTTTGCAATTTTCCAATTTCACAGTTATGACTCCCCCTTTGTCCATGACATGGTGGGCATTGGTGCAAAGATTAATTACGATTTGCTGAATCTGTGTTGCATTCGCCATGACCATTCCGAATTTTCCGTCAAGTTTATCCTTAATACTAATATTTGCAGGTATTGTTGCCCTAATTAAATCAAGAGTTTCCCTGATAATTGCTTGAATAGATGACGGTTTTTTCTCCAAAACTTCCTGGCGACTGAATGCAAGAATTTGTTTAATAAGTTCCCGAGCACGTGTACCAGCTTTTATAATAAGTTCCATTCTCATTTTGTTTCGATCGTTATCGGGTAAATCCCTGATAGACATGTCGGCATACCCCATTATAGGCACCAGGATATTATTGAAATCATGTGCAATTCCACCAGCCAGGGTCCCTATTGTTTCCATTTTTTGGGATTGCAATAATTGCAGCTCTAAAATTTTTTTATCGTCTTCAGCTTTTTTCAATAATGTGATATCTCGGAGAACCAAAACGACTCCAATGACATTATCATTTTGATCGGTGATTGGAGCCCCATTATGGGAAATAGAACGTTCGATTCCATATTTGTTTTGCAACGTTACATTTTGACCTAGGTTAATAATTTCCTTAGTTTTTAATATTTTTTGTACCTGATCATCATATGGGACTCTAGTTTTTCCATTTATCAGATTCAAGACATCGTTTACAGGACGACCAATTGCTTCGTCTGCGGTTTGATCGGTCAATTCCTGAGCAATTTTATTGATCAATACTATTTTACCTTTAATGTCCGTTGTAATGACTCCATCTCTGATTGATTGCAACGTTACAGCAAGTCGTTCTTTCTCTTCCCGAATCACAGTTTCATTCTTTTTTCTTTCTATTTCGGATGATGCTCTAGCAGATAAAATCTGGAGGATTGATATGATCCGATCATCATTTTTTAGAGGCCATACATCCATGATACCCATAAGTCCCAAGATCGCTTTATTTGAAGCAAATAGTGGGATGGCACAATATCCTTCAATTCCCATGTCTTTGAGCATTTTATCATGTGGAAATTGACGCCGAATATCTTTTTCATAGATACATAACTTTTCTCCTAAAACATTTTCACCGGGCGTACCTGAGAGTTTATAATTAAAGTTTTCCTGTATGAGGCCGTCTACGCAAAATGCAACTGTATTTACAGAGTTCATTTCCTCATTATTTAATACACTAACAAAAGCGTATTTTACCTCTAATTCAGTCACAAGATGCTGCACCAGTGAATTGAAGAATTTTTCATAATTTTCTCCTGAAACAGTTTCTGCAATATTTCTCAATAATTTGTCTGCTTTTTCACGTTCGGATATTTCATTTCGTAATTTTATATTTGATTGATTTAATTCTGCTGTTCGCTCGTCCACAGATTTTTCTAAATCATTCTTGGCATTACTAAGCGCGATATCACGTTTTTGAATTTCGTCAAGCATGAGATTAAACGATTGTGAGAGACGACCCAGCTCATCATTGCCAGGCAGGTGCGCACGGATTGAATAATCGTTCATATTAGTTATACGTCCGGCAGTATCAACCAGATGTGAAACTGGATCAGAAATAATACGATGCAGTCGAATTGAGATTAGATAGGCAAAAAATATAATAAAGAGGGTTGACCCGATTGATACGATTAATAAGTGGTGTATGTGTGCCCTGATTTTCGAGAAATCTGATCGGATAAATAAAACACCAATTTTTACACCATTTGAATAAATTGGCTGAATAAATGATAAACCACTACGTTGAAGGTGAAATCCTTGCGATGGTGGTTGTGATAGAAGATTGAATGATTTATTGGAATGATAATATGTTGCAAATTTTTGATTATCATTTAAATAGATACACGCCGCCTCAATGTTTGGTTCCAGTTTTAATACAGATAACGTATCCTGTGCATCTTCTGGCATTTTGAATTCTAAAGCAGCAACACAATTTGGGATAATGATCTTTGTTAGTGCCAATAATTCACTTTGCAGTTCTTTTTTTAAAGTAACCAAATCATAAACAATTGTTACTGTTCCACCCAGTATAAGTACCGAAAATGCAACAGTCATAAGTAGAAAAATCAATTTCTTTCTAATTGAAAAATCTTTGAATTTCATGTCCTTATTCCTTGACCAAACTGAGTTCCCAAAATTCAGAAAAAACATCCATTACATCAAATATTAGTATTAAAAGAAATCGTATCATATTCTTACTGCCATAAAAAAATATCTCATTCTGCATGTGATTCGATTGACGATTTTGGTTTAGGCAGCGCTATTCAATAATTTTCTCTGCAAGCCGTAATAGTCGTGAACTTACTCTTAAACCAGACTTTTTAATGTTTGCTTCATTGATTATGAAGCGAATTTTTCCCTCAATATTAACTAAACCAACCATCCCTCCACGTTCGCAATACGAAGCCAGATCACTGACAGTTAGGATTTGGAATGATTCTATAAAACGATTGATTTCATTTAATTGTAAATGATTAGATTTACTTACCCAAAGAATATGAATTTGATCAATGTTTTTATAATTTAAGAAACGTCTAATTTTTATTTTTTTACCGTTTACGGTAATTTTCTCGACAGCTGTATCAATAAATGAACCAAAGGGATCCATTCCTAAAACACCAATAACAATTTCATCTAATTCCGTCAATTTGGCACTGGAAAACGTTATATATTTTACGAAATTGACTAAAAATGCAGCTTTTATTTTGTACTCTGATTCAATGTCAACATCTTTGTCGGCAGCCGCAACGTCTTTTGCAGGCATGACAACGAATATAAACACTAGAACAATCAGAAATTTCCCCAAGGTATACCTGCCTAAAATTGCCATTTTATTTGACCATAAAAGCTACGTTCTGTTTCGGTTCTGAGAGTATTAATTAGTTCTGGAGTGAACTCGGGATGTTGATTGTCCAGAAGATTACTTCCGACAAAGGAAATCTCAATAGAATCTGAGGGGCTCCAGGCCAAACGAAGTTCCAACCTCAAATAATTATTAATGTTCTGGTTTGGCAGACTATCCACATACCCAAGAATAGTCTCAAATTGAATTGATTCGATGAGATCCATTGAAGACCGGATCGAAAACTGCTGCTGGGGGCTATCTCCTTCTGCTTTTTCTGAGTTCATAAGGAAGTCTTTACTACTATTGTCTAAATGTAACTGCATGCGTAGAAAGGTGTAATTGAACTGTACTCGCCACCAGCTATTTAATATGATATTGGTCGAACATTCGGCACCATAAGTTTCTCCGTCCATTTTGTTATCACCAAAAATAGGGCTGATTACGTGAGCTGGGACAGATGGGGTTGCGGGAACTGGTGCAGGTGGACGTGCGGCAAAATTGAGTTCCAGCGTTCTTAAATTGTTATAATCATTATAAAATGTGGCTATATCAACTGAAACAGTTTTACTTATTTTTGTACGATATCCAATTTCATATGCAGTTAATTCTTCTGATTCAAAATCTGAGTCTCCTACGACAGCAAATACCAGAGGCCCCGGTGCGGCAACAATTCTCTGAACTAACTGTACATTGTTTGATCGTGCTGGGACTCTCACAGCTCTGGATATAGCAGACCATAACGAATGACGATCATCATGTTTATAAACCAGACGCAAATTTGGTTGAAATTCAAATCCTGTAAAATCGTTATGCTCGATTTTGGCACCTAGGATTAGTCCTAGTCGACTATCCAAAAACGTAATTTTATCTTGAATAAATGCGCTGTACAAATTTAATAAATCGGTATCAGGATCAAAGGAAGAATGGAAGGTATTATCAAAGCGATCATTTATTAATCGATATCCTAACCCCCATATGATTTCGTGCCGTGTCCCAAAATCGAACTGATGTTGAAAATCAATGTCAAAAGTATCCACATCCGACTCCAGAACTTCTGTTTTTCGTTCTTGCCTATCATAGTAAAGTTGCAAACTAAAACTTGATTCATCGTCAAAAGTTCGTTCCCAGCGACCAAGTAAATTCCCTCCACCAAAATCACGCTCAGAATCAAATGTATCTGGAATCAGGGAAGTTAGAGAATTTTCCGTAAATAGCGTTACCGTCCCCCCTCCTTGCCCATCGTAGACATCGCCCTGAAACGTTACGCTATCTTTACTCAAGAACTCCCAGTCCATTCTAAATCCTCCACGAATTGTTTGCCACGCGTCTGACGATGCATTTTTATTGGCGTCAATAAAATCATCCCGATTGGTGTATTTTGTATAAATTCTGAAATATTTATCTGGATCGATTTTTTTCCCATATCGCCATTCAGTAATGCTAAGATCCTTATTGCCGCTGCCAACAGTAAGCGTGCTTCCAACCGTTTCCGATGCTCGTTTTGTAATAATATTAATGACACCATTCACAGCGTTTGCTCCCCACATTGCAGCACCTGGGCCTCGAATAACTTCAATCCGCGCAATATCCGATATCATGGTATCTTGTGCATCCCAGTTGACGCCTGCAAATACTGGAGAATAGACGGTACGTCCATCAACTAGTACCAGTAGTTTATTTGCAAATCGACCATTAAACCCACGTGAACTGACGGCCCAACTGCTGGCATCAATTCTGGCGACCACCAATCCAGGAACGACTCTAAGAGTTTCAGGAATACTCGTTGCTCCCATGCGGCGGATGTCATCTGCGGTAATCACGAAAATCGCCGCTGCTGTGTTAATAAGCTTTTCTGATTTTTTCGATACTGAAGTAACCTGAATATTCATGAGTGTTTCTACGTCTAACATCATTATTTCTTCAGGAGAAAGTTTGTCAATATTTAGAGATTGATCTTTTGCATAAGAAAGACTAATAATCAAGAAAATTAAAGTTAATGAGACTAAAATATTCGATCGGAAATTCATATTTATTTCGCTTTTATAATTACTTCGCGATATTTGGCGAATGATATATTAATTCAGAACCCTATGCCATTGAGCTAACCTGAATAATTCATCAGTATTCTGCTGCGAGCCCTAATCTCTGCTCAAATAAGCCGATTAACTCAAATTTACATCTCAGTGAATGAAAATTCACTTTCATTGTGAAATTTTCTCTAATCAATTTATTATGAGCAAGTTAAGTGCTCTCGCGACGAATCGCATAAATTAATCAGGCTAAAAGGATTGCTTATGCAATCATATTCGGGGTCGGCTTGGCCCTATTTAGACCCCGTTCGAAAAGGTCTTGCAAACCGCGTTTGAAGCGCATGTGGGTCAGGTTTCGACGGTAATTTCTCACGTTAACACCTCATAGGTATCAACTTAGCGATTACCGTCGAAAGATGCCCTTATCCGCCCCAACCCTGAGGGCGCCAGTCTCTTTCGGCAATTTTTCGTCTTTTCGGCACGAATCCGATGCTCAAGCATCGAATATAGCTCCGTAAAAACAAAAACGTTATCCGAAATAGGCAAGCGCGCGGTCGTAATACCTTTTTCGAACGGGGTCTATTTAAAACTCAGGAAAATATCTGGTTTAGTTTTCAGAAAATCATCATTTTTATTCGTGTCAAAAACCCATAGTACTGTTTTTTTTGATTTAACTTTTCCAGAAGTATCGACAATTTTGTTAGGCACTATGATCTTAAGTGATAAAATTGCGCCTTCGAGAAGCTCTTTTATCTTTTCCTTTTTTGCGGTGTCATTATTTATTTGGAAAAAATTCGAATTGTCAACAAGTCTTAAACCTAAAATAGAAAGATTGTCCTCAGAACCTGTAATTAAAGAAAAATTTCCGAGTTTTTTAGAATCCAACGCATTCCGCAAGTTAGAGATAGTACCATTAATTTTAGCATAAATTCTATCCTTTCGTTCATAAACCCGATAACGATCAAGAGATAAACTTGATTCGCTGGCAAAATAGTTACTTCCCAGTTTCGGGTCAAAAAATTGAAATATAGAATAAGGATTGTTCTCTATATTTTTGCTCTTCACTGATTGGTAGATATCGACGGGAATAGAAAGGTTATATTGAAATGAACCTGTGTTATTTTCTTTTATCTCAATGATTTCTTCAAAGTGTACGCATCCTGCCCCTATTATAAGGACGATACTCAGCAAACCAGTATGTAATTTTTGTAATTTCAAGAAGTTATGTCCTTGACATAAGATTTTCGTTTTAAATTAATCGGATCTAATTTATGCTCGTATCATTATATTCATTTGATCAATTATTGAATAAAGAGATTCTTGCAAATGTATGATCGGAGTCATTTTGACGCGAGATACACATCTGCAAACTTTATGCATAAAGCACATAGGGTAAACGCTATGCATTTTTATCCATAAAATCCGAACCTGCATATCTCGCGCTCAAAATCCCGCTCGAACATACATTTGCAAGAAGCTCTAAAAATAATATTAATGCAACGTCTAACCTGGATTATGCATAAAGTTTCGTGATAAAATCAATTAACTTACGTGAAATCAATGAATTATGAATATAGTTCGCGTGCAGGAAGAGTGAACTATTTCGAACCCTTAGAACTTTATAACTCATTGATATTATGACTCGTAATAGAAAGTTTATGCATAATCCAGGCTAAAGTCCTTGAATCAATAAAATTGGTCAATCAAATATATCCTATAAGTGTTCGCATAATTAGGTAAAACAAGGAAAATAAATATGACCGCCTTAACTTCCTATAATTTTAGGACCTATAATGACGGATTAACAATCCCCTTAATTTCCTCGTATACCTATGATTATTTATGGTGAAGTTCTCATCAATAACCAGCGCCCATCACAGAGGGGACAAACCTAAGGGCTCACAAATAAATAACTTGGATAATTTCGCGCTCATATTTATGTTAGATTTGATCGATCGGAATGGCGAAAAGCTACAGGAATATTGCCATATTTCAATGTTTTTCGACATTTGGATCGGGCAAAGTATTACGTGAAGATAAGATGCGAAAAATCCAAGTTATTTATTTGTGAGCCCTAAGTGTAAACATAAATAGCAAGGAATATTGGGCGACGATTACACCTTTGCATGGAATTTTATATTATAAGTTATTTCTTCCAGCATTAGCCTGATTAATTCATACATTTTCCATTTTAGGACGGAATTGGGTCAATACATGTCAGAATGTTAGTCACGTTTAGAATGTCTCGAATTCATAATTTTTGATTTTGAGTTCACCAAATTATCACTATATATTTTGGTCGTTTTATGGTCATTACCCATTTCTTTTAGCGCAATCGTTAAGGCCTTGTCGAAGAAATCTCGTGCGTTTTCCCAGTCTTCCAATTTAAAATAGAAAATTCCGATAAAATTATAGGTCTCTGCAATTTTGATATTACTAAATTTTTGAGCCAATAACCGAAATCTTAAAACTTTTCTTAAATACGAAATGGCCATTTTATACTGGCCTAAGGGCTCACAAATAAATAAGGAAGTTGGAAAAAAATAATCATCCCAAAATCAGTGAACTATATGAAACAATTTATTGATTGTTCTTGGTAACTGAACAAGGGTTTTATGCCAATAGAGTGCGGGAGTTATAAGGATAATTTGGGAGAACAGGAATATCAACAGACCACTTTTCTAGTCTTTCCATGCGAAAGATTTTTTCTTCATAATACGCCATTTCTTTTTTATCAAGAGATATTCCTTTTTGATATTTTTT
>JAJFLO010000072.1 GCA_021772675.1 Verrucomicrobiota bacterium
TTTGTAGTCCCGCCTTCAGGCGGAAGCCTGAACGATGCTTCAGCGAGGACATTCCATCATAGGAGATCGCTGAAGCTCTCCTGAAACTTCCGCCTGAAGGCGGGACTACGAACGAGCTGCAATTAAATTTATAGCATAAGAGGTTCGGAGTTCAGTCCCGTTTGTGAGTAGGATTGATTTTGCCTATTGTTGCGATAGGAAGCCCCGGCGAAGCCGGTTAAGTTCATGAAATCATTCGTACTACTATCTGGAAATTTCTTGATTTTTAACAAGTATTTAGATTTAGCTAACACATAAAATATTAATTTCAAATTGGTTATGGTTTAAACGTTTTAGGAAAAGAGTCTGAGAGCCGATCCCGCTTGTTAAGCGGGATAGACGGGCTGCCGAACAGACAGCAATGAGCATAACGAATGGCAACCTACACGTTTTCAAAAGGGTTTGTCTCAGCATGAGCAGAGCGAATATGGTTTCGTTTTTCACCCCTGATGATCCGTGGTGATGTTGAAATATGATTCTACTGTACAGCAGAATGCCGCGCTAAATTTTTCAATTAAAATTTCTAAAATGTCGCGAATCGATAACCGATTCCTCTATTATTTTCAATATACGCATTGATATTTTCGCTAAGACGACTGTATTTTCATAGATGCACATCAGAATCATAAAGTTTGATTTCGAATTCCGGGGATTAAGGAGATTAATCCGGAGTCAAATAAACCATTACAATCACCTCTATTGTTGGGAATCCGTATTCACTTTGCGAGTGAGTGAGTGTTTGTGCGAAATCTTGGGTAGAGGTGAAAGTAACGTGGTCATTCCTGGCTGTGCACTCCTCACTCAGCCAGGAATGACCGAGCTACTTTTTACCACTCACAAAATAAACACGGACTCATAATCGGGGCGCAAGTTCTTAAATCGAAACGTTAACTCAGAAAGATCACATTATGTATCTCTCCTGGACTTCTAAGGTGTACTTTCATATAGGTTTGGTCACAAGTGCATTAATAACTGTCTTGATATTAAATACCTATACCTCTCATGGTGCAAACGCTAATTTGTTTGTATCCGCCGAGAATTCGCAGTTCGACAACTATATGTCCGGTCCACAAGTCATCGAGGTCGTCGTTATTGACCGCGACATTAATGATACTGATGAAGTAAAAGGAGAACCGGATGTCACGGTTAATGGCAAATTACTCAGAATGGTCCAGGCGGTTGACGGCAATTGGTATGGGTACTTTGCCGATAGAAACATGGCGTTGATTGCGGATGCGACGACATCCATAGACGGCGCCGGTCTGGATTTCGCTACGTTCTGTTCAAACGCGACCGTTGTTCTCGGTGTCAACGTTTCCGATACAGCCGGGGTTGCGATTCCGTTTTTAACATCGCAGGGAATTGGTGAAGGCGGTAACCATACCGGGACCGCAATTACCAATGATTGTGATATCGACAACGACGGTGAACCGGACCCCTTCGATCTAAATGATACTTTGGGTGTTGACGCGGACATTGATGGAGACGGCGTCGACGATGCGTTTACCCATGGCAATGGCAATATCGCAATGAATGTATTACGGGAAACAAAAGACATTGTTTCAAATCAAGTTATAGCTCTTGGACAAATCGGTCTCAGAAATGAAGCCCTTTGGCCGTTTATCCAGCTGTATCCACTCAATCCAACCGGCAATGTCGTCGTACAGTACAACAAAGGAAGAGGAGGCGTCCAAACCACCACACTCACCTTCGATACCGTTGATCAATTTGCCGGCGTAGAATTAGACCGGTCAGTATATCCATCGAGTTCAGAGGTTCATGCAACCATTACGGATTTATGGCTGAATATCGATCCGACAGACGAGGATTCCTGGACGTTCGGCACAACTGGTACTGGCGATTCATCTAAAAGCTCCACCAATTATCAGGTTTTCGATGAAAATGGGAATCAGGCTGGCGATGCCAGGGCAGGAGGTGTTATCGATTTGTCCAGCAGCTTAAGCGAATTGATGTGTGAGGATAACTGTGTTCTGTTAGTCAACTCGGATGTACAGAATAGAGGCCATGTCATTACGCTGCAGGATAATGATGATTCGGTATTAACATCGTCCGGTAATCCTCAAGATCCGACCAGTTGGCAAACACTCTCCGCGGCTTCTAATCTTGTAGGAAACCTTCCGGTGACCGTCACCGAACAGGGCCCGAACAGTGGTGTATTCGGAACCTATGACGAATCGGATACCTCGCAAATAAAAATAACGAATGATGCGCGAAGAGGCACCTCGGCCAATTTCGACTATAACGAGACTGGGGCCGGCATTTTAGTCAGTTTCGATTTCGCCACAATCGACATTCAACCCACCGATGACGAATGGAATTCCGGAGAGGCAATTCCCGTTGTCCTGACCGATCAGGATGCTAATAGAAACTCGCGAGCTGATGAAGACCTGGATTTGAATAATCCTGATGTTGACATAATTCCCTCAGTCCAGATCGGTCATCCGCTGACCTTGGAATCATTGACTAATGTTATTTATACCGATGTGAGTACAAATTCTCAAACAGATCTTTTTGATCCCGATGACGAAGACGTTCAAAAGTTCAGCAAACGCGCGATGCTGCAAAATGATGGAGCAGCAACGTCGGCAATCGAAGACGGTGATACCTTCACATTCACACTGGGTGATACCTTCGCGAATCTTAAATCGGTTTGGCAGATTGAAACGAGTGCAAATGGCCATGATCAGATTTTCAACACGTTCAATTACGATTTAAGGTCTTTGTTCAATTCGAGACATTCTAATAATAATGTAACTTTGTTTAGCATTTCAATACAACAGGCCGGTGTCCCTGGCACTGCAGTCGAAATTGCGGGTGATTTAGCGAACTCCCAGGGGCACTTTTTGGTTCCGTCCGCAACTGTTGCAGCTATTAATTCCCTTACAGATACTACTGCCGTAGAATTAGTGATCACTATTGGGACAGGCGGAGTGACAGGTCAGCCTGTGCTGGCAGCAGGCACCGTATTTCCGATTGTAATCGATTTTTTCTCATTTGGTTTCACTAACGATGGTATACATTCAAGTGAACGGATCTCGAACATGATCGTTCGTCTTGAACTCGAAGAGACTGGCGATAATACGGGGGAGTTTGAAGGAGAACTTGAGTATATCATGTTAAATCAGCTGAATATCTCTGATCCTTCAACTTATGCCGGGCTTTCAACAATTGCCGATGACCCGGTACTCATTGTCATTGAAGATCTTACTGATGAAGATTCGGTGAGGGTCAATTATAATGATCTCGGCGAGGACGGGGTTGTGACTCAGGTGGCGGATCAGGAAGAAGCGCGGTCCCATAGCGGCGTTGTATCTTTCGATGCGGATTCTTATAACCTATGTTTACCACTTAACTCACCCTTATTTTTGTAAATTCTTCATTTTCAAGCATTAAAAAATTTTGCAATTATTTTTTAAGTATAATAAATATTGCTTGATATTTTTATTATTATACTTATTATAATGTTTT
>JAJFLO010000073.1 GCA_021772675.1 Verrucomicrobiota bacterium
TAAAAACATTATAATAAGTATAATAATAAAAATATCAAGCAATATTTATTATACTTAAAAAATAATTGCAAAATTTTTTAATGCTTGAAAATGAAGAATTTACAAAAATAAGGGTGAGTTAAGTGGTAAACATAGGGTTTACAGGAAATATAACGGAAAAGTTTTTTATATTTCCATCAGTGATGCCGATCGCTCTCCAGACCTTGAGTATCTGAAAACAATCCATCACGGCATCAATTTAGGTCAATTTGATTTCGAACCAGAGCCAGACGAATATCTACTGTTTTTGGTCGTTTCCACCCTGACAAGGGCGCAAAAGAGGCTATTGAGATTGCTCAACAATGTAATATAAAGCTAATCATGGCCGGAATTATTCAGGATGAAAATTATTTCAAACAGCATATTGAGCCATTTATTGATGATGACAAAGTTGTCTACGCCGGCAGTGCTGACCCTGATCAGCGCAACAGTCTGTTAGGAAAAGCACGCGCGCTGCTTCATCCCATAAATTTCGATGAACCTTTCGGTCTCTCTGTTATTGAATCGATGGCCTGTGGTACCCCGGTAATTGCAATCAACCGGGGTAGTATGCCTGAAATTATAGAGGACGGTAAAAACGGATATCTCGTCTCAAGTACCAATGAAGCAGTTAATGCAGTTTACCTGATTAATGAGATTGACAGAACATACTGCCGGAAAACAGTTGAAAACAGGTTTACGGTAAACTGTATGGTTGAAAACTACATCAATGCCTATGAAGAGATTGTTTCTTCACAGTCTAAGGACAACAACCAAAACCTCCAGTCCAAAAATTAACATGATAACAACAGATAATCTGGTTAAACGATATCCCAACAATCCCATTCTCACCAAGGATCATGTTCCATATACTGTGGCAACGGTTCACAATGCTGGAGTCATTAAACATAATCGACGTTACATCATGCTGTTCAGGTCTCACCTGAATAATTGCCGATCAATCATTGGCCGTGCAGATAGTGACGATGGATTTGTCTTTAGAGTTCGCCCTGAACCCTTTCTCATTCCAGCAGCAGACGGTATATTCGCCGAATATGAAGAATTCGGTGTAGAAGACTTGCGTATAAACCCTGTGGAGGGCGAATACCTGCTCACATACAGCGCGTATTCTCGACATGGGGTTCGGATAGCGCTTGCCCGAACCAAGGACTTTGAAAGTATCAAGCGGATTGCACTAATCACTCAAGCAGATCTACGTAATGTCGTCATATTCCCCGTTAAATTCGGTGGACGCTACGTCAGGCTAGACCGACCTCATTCAGAAATTTCGTCATGGTCAATTTGGATTTCCTATTCACTTGACCTGATTCATTGGGGGGGATTCAAAAGTAATTATCAAACCGGTACAGTATCATTGGGACGAAATGAAAATCGGGCCTGGTGCACCACCCTTCAAAACTAAAAGAGGCTGGCTATCCATTTACCATGGTGTCTTCAAAACAATGTCAGGAGCAGTATATCGGTTGGGTTGTGCATTACACGATTTAGAGAATCCCGCCAACGTTATCGGTGTTTCCGATGATTGGATTCTTCAGCCCGAGGCCCCCTGGGAGGTAAGTGGATATGTGCCTAATGTGGTTTTTACCTGTGCCGCCGTTCCCGAAGAAGACGGTACTGTAAAAATATATTGGGGTGGTACTGATACCGTCATGTGTGCCGGCACAGCAGTCATTGACGACCTTATACAGTTGTGCCTGATGAAAAACTGACCGCCACTTTAACTTATTACCTAAATAACACAGCATTATGGATGCAACAAATTATCTAAAACCGAAAGTCAAAAGAAAGAAGAATAAAATTCTTGGAGACACATCTCGAGTGATAACCCGCTTCCATGTTCCTGGTGACGTTTCGCGTATACGTAAAATCATTAATCGTGTTATAGATATGCCTGACAAGGATACAGAAACTCTTCTTGAACAAATAATGGGTGATTTTTCCGAAAGACACAAAGACATTAAGGGTGTTTATGACTATCATTTTCATGCGATCGAAGGATATGTTCCCAGGAATACGGTTCTCAACCAGACCAAAAAGGAACTCATTGGGGCCTATTTCACAATGGAATATTCTGTTGAATCAGCGGCCCTATTTAACCCATCTATTGTTCCCCATCCTGATCAAAACTATTTGGAAAAGGATAGCCTGCGCTTTATCATGAGCCTACGCGCAACCGGTGAAGGCCATATTTCCTCTATTGTATTTCGCAGCGGCAGCCTTGATCAAAACAACACATTTCTTTTCGACCCTGTCAGTGACTATGTCGAAACACCCGATGTACATGTAAATCCGATTTACAACCGACACCTTTTCCTCCTGAAACTCAATGAAATGGAAGTTTGTAATGAGGTGACCACCCATCTTCTGAATCAGTTGCCAGAAGATTTCGCATACAATGACCTGAAAGATAAAATCACAGCTCTTCAGTCTCAGCCTGTTTTTTCTGAAGTGCAACAAAACGAAACCTTCGAGATCATGTACTGGTTGGCCAATTCTAATTATGAGATGAATTTTCGACCTGATCACCGTGTTTCGGAACGAGTGATCTTTCCCGTTTCGGAAAACGAAAGTCGTGGAATTGAAGACGCACGGTTTGTACAATTTTTTAATGACAACGGCGAGATCACCTATTATGCTACCTACACAGCTTATAACGGTCTTAAAATCCTGCCGCAACTGATTGAAACAACAGATTTTATCAAATTCAGAATTATCACGCTCAACGGCGAAGCAGTTCAAAATAAGGGAATGACGCTCTTTCCCCGGAAAATCGACGGAAATCATGTCATGCTCTCACGTCAGGATGGTGAGAATAATCGCATCATGTTTTCTGACAATATACATTTTTGGCAAAAATCAAAAATCATACAGGAACCGACACATCCCTGGGAATTTATCCAAATCGGCAACTGCGGCTCTCCACTGGAAACCGGTGATGGCTGGATTGTACTCACCCACGGAGTCGGCCCTATGCGTCAATATTGCATTGGCGCCATACTGCTTGACCTTGAAAATCCTGAAAAAATCATCGCTCGGCTGGACAAGCCGCTTTTAATCCCGCATGGGGAAGAACGGGATGGATATGTTCCTAATGTCGTATATAGCTGTGGAGCACTAATCCATAATGACGAACTAGTTATTCCTTATGCCATGTCCGATATCATGTCCGGGTTTGCTACGGTCTCAGTCCCCGAACTTATTAATTGCATGCACAAGTCAGTTTAACCTGATTAATTCCATTCATTTCAGAAAATCTAAAAATATTACCGAAAAAAGTTTCAACGATACTGCAAACAGTAAGTTTTTCGACATTCGTTTGTCAATTTAGGCAGTGATTTTACAGAAACCTGTCGAAAACCTGACGGCTTTCGGTATATAAAAGGAGAAACAGAAATTATAAACAAAAATAAACTTACCGAGGCTGGTGACCAATATGCATCTGCGTACTCGACGCACTATATGCAACAAGATTTGCTTTTGGCGCTTCAGCTTTATAAGATGCTCATAGCATCACACCCGAACTCTCAAGAAGCGGGTTACTCGCAAACGCAAATTCAAAATATCGTTAACGCAGTAGTTCCCAAGGAGGAGCAGTTGGATGCTCAAATGGACCTGGTACTTGGCCACCTTAAACATAACAAGCCACCCGACACCGGGTCGATTCCCGTCGCATCTCTTGATTAAGAGCTGTCTATACAGCATCAGTCTGGAAGTAATGGTTGGTATTACCATCGACCCACTAATTAATTTGGGCTATTAGCAACCATCTATAAAGATTCACAAGCAATTAAAAAACAGTAGGAGAAAATACTCATGATAAAAATACTACGTCTAAATAACAAATTGACACGCCCATTGATAACTCTAATATCGTTTATAATTATCCCGAACTATGTATACACACAAGATGAGTCCATTAACATACCAGTGAATGCACAACCGAAAAATTACGGGAGTGGATGGGAATGTGATCAGGGATATAGGGAGATCAACGGTTCCTGTGAAGAAGTAAAAGTACCAGCAAATGCGTATGCAACAGGTTCGTCCTATGGACGCGGATGGGAGTGTGGATACGGATATGAAAAAGTCGATGATACCTGCGTTGCTATCATCGTACCCTCAAATGCTCATTTAGTCGGTGACAAAGGCTATGATTGGAAATGCGATCGAGGCTATAAAAAGCTCAACGAAACTTGTATAATTATCAATGTTCCTGAAAATGGTTATTTGACAAACTCATCACATAGATCAGACTGGGAATGTGAACGGGGGTATCGAGCTGTAGATGATACTTGCGTGCCTATTAAAGTCCCTGAGAATGGGTATTTAACAAATGCTTCATATGGATCAGGTTGGGAATGTGAACGAGGATATGTGCAAGTTGATGATACTTGTATACCTATCAAAATTCCTGAGAATGGATATCTAACAAATCCAGCCTATGGATTAACCTGGAAATGTGATTGGGGATTTCAAAAAGTCGATGATCAATGTGTCCCCATTAAGATGCCGAAAAACGCTCATCTTGATTATCCCGGAAATGATTGGGATTGTAACAAACCTTTCATTAGACGTGATGATCTATGCATCATGAGTGAAATAAATGATTAGGTATATGAAATAATTATTTGAAGAATCAATATTGAAGTAAACTTATCTGTTCCCTCGCTAGCGACAATTACTTTTTAACAGTTTTTTGTAATTGTCATTGACGAGTTCCCAGGTTCGACATCCCTGCATCCACCATAACCCCTTTATTTACAGAAAATTACAATTCTTGAGACGCAAGGGATACTCCTCCCATCCCCCTTTCTGTAATACGTTGGGAAAATAAGTTACATCATGACTAATCAAGCATTCTGCAAATGCTCCGCATGTCGTGGACAGATATATATCACTTATTGCCACTTTTTTATCTAGCACCTCTCCTACGATGGGGCGATATCCGTATTGTTCATCCATTTAATTGACGTCTAAAATTTTTGGTCGTTTCTCTGTTTTTCGATCGAAAAATTTAACCAATAACCTTGTTTTAAAGTTATTAATTTTTTTCATTAAAAACCTTTGTATAAAAATGTTTATTACTCTAAACTAAAAATAGTATTTATAGTTTTGAGATTAAAATTTCCAACGCAGGATAAGAAATGAACCTACATCCATCAGAGAATTCGAAAACAGTGGGTTATTTGAAAGTCTCTACAGGAAAACAAGATCTTAAAAATCAAAAACTTGAACTCCATGAGTACGCTAGACGGAATAATTTTACTATTGATGAATTCATTGAAATTGGGATTTCTCCACCAAAATCTACTCATAAAAGACAAATTGATGAGCTAATGACCTATCTAAGAGAAGGTGATCTTCTTTTGGTGGATGAATTATCAAAACTTGGTAGGACTGCCGGCCAGATTATTCAAATCATTGATGCCCTAATTAAAGAAAAAGTCCGTTTCGCTGCTGTCAAAGAATTCATAACCCTAAATGGCAAACAGGATGTCCAAACTAAAACAATGATCTCCATGTTTGCTTTATTTGCTAAAATTGAAACTGAATTAATTTCTGAACGAACGAAGCACGCCCTTCGTAGAGCAAAAGAGAAAGGAATGCAACTTGGTAGACCAAAAGGAAGGATTGCAATTATGTCAGAAAGTAATGAGGCCGTTACGAAAAAATATGGCATACAGGTTGAGGAAAGTAGTACATATATCTACAACGAATTTAGATATGGAAACTTAGCTGACGCCACAAATTACGCAAAACTAAAAGAGGGACAGCTGAAAGTGATTTCAGCGGTCCCCAGTAAAACGCTCAAGAGAGGAGATTCTAATGTCATCGCAGAACGATAACAGTGGTTGGGGTAAGGGGGCACCACCCGGTCCCGATCTTGATGTTCTGATTCGGCAGTGGCAAAACCAGATCAAGCAGTTCATGCCGGGTGTTGGTCCGCGTGGAATCGGCATTTTTGCTGTCCTTGCTTTGGCCAGTTTAGGCGTATGGTCGGCATTTTACACTGTGCCGAGCGACTCTGTCGCTGTCGTCCAACGCTTCGGCAAATACCACAATGACGTTCCGCCGGGACTGCATTTCAAGCTGCCATCGGGCATTGACGTGGCAACAATAGTTCCTGTCAAACGACAATTGAAACAGGAATTCGGGTTTACTACCCCGGGCGCTGGCGATCCGTATCAGAGTCCTGTCCCTCGCGATGGCAAACGCGAAACGCAGATGGTCACGGGTGACTTAAACGCCGCACTGGTGGAATGGGTGGTTCAATACCGCATCTCTGATCCCGTTAAATTCCTTTTCGAGGTTAGGGAACCAAGTGAAACTCTCCGTTATGTATCCGAATCCGTAATGCGTGAGGTGGTCGGTGATCGCACTGTGGACGAGGTGATTACCATTGGTCGACAGGAAATTGAATCGGAAGCGCTAACTAAGATGCAGGCGCTCTCAACCAAATACGCAATGGGGATTAGCATTGACCAGGTGCAGTTGAAAAACATCAATCCGCCCGAACCGGTACAGGAGTCCTTCAACGAGGTCAACCAGGCCCAACAAGAGAAAGAGAAGCTAATCAACGAAGCCCGACGCGATTACAACAAGGTGATCCCGTTAGCTGAAGGTGAGAAGGATCAGCGGATCCGGGAAGCCGACGGCTACCGGCTCAAGAGAATTAATGAAGCGGAAGGAGATGTCGCCCGGTTCAGCGCCTTATTGGCTGAATACAGCAAGGCTCCAGAGGTTACTCGCCGCCGCATCTATATCGAGACGATGCAAGACGTTATGCCAGGGATACGCTCCAAGATCATTGTCGATGAACAGACGCGTAGTATTCTGCCGTTGCTAAATCTTAATTCCCAGAAAGGAGATTAATCATGAATCAGTTCAAGCAAATAGCTATCATTGCAGTATTAGGCATTGGAACGTACGTCCTGATGAGTTCTGTGTATACAGTGAGTGAAGTCGAGCAAATGATTATCACCCAATTCGGCAAGCCTGTCGGTACTGCCGTAACTTCGGCCGGTCTGAAGTTCAAAGTACCCTTCATCCAGGAAGTCAATCCAATCGACAAGCGGATTCTCGAGTGGGACGGGAGTCCATCCGATATGCCAACAAAGGACAAACTTTACATCTCAGTTGACCTTTTTGCCCGCTGGCGGATTACAGATCCTCTCCAGTATTTTCTTCGGTTGCGCGATGAACGTAGTGCTCAATCTCGACTGGACGATATTCTAGGTAGTGAAACCCGTAATGCGGTTGCCAAGCATGAGCTGATCGAGATTATCCGCACAACCAAGGATCGCGTACCATTGCGCGACACCCTTCTAACAGATGCGGAACGGGAGCTAGATATGGGAACACTGGTGCCTATCCAGAAGGGACGCAAACTGGTCGAGGAGGAAATCTTTGCTGCAGCAGCCGAAAAAGTTTTGGTATTTGGTATAGAATTACTCGATATCCGGTTCAAGCGAATCAACTACAATGAAAGCGTGCGTCCGAAGATTTACGATCGAATGATCAGCGAACGACGGCAAATCGCGGAACGCTTCCTGTCGGAAGGTAACGGCGAGGCCGCTAGAATCCGCGGCAATCGGGTACGTGACCTGAATAAGGTCCAGTCTGAAGCCTACCGGCAGGTCGAAGAGATCCGCGGCTTGGCGGACGCCAAAGCCACCGAAATCTACGCAAAGGCTTATAACCAGAGCTCTGAGGCGGTGGCATTCTATGAATTTACACGGACCATGCAGGCCTACAAGTCGATCATCGCCAAAAACACGACCCTTGTTCTCTCCACGGGCAGTGATCTCTTCAAATTTCTGAAGGGTATGACTCCGGATGCTGACGTCGTTCCGGCCGAACGCTTCGGTGACAACCGATGACAATGCGTGCACGTGATAAGCAGGTAACGTTCATCCCTCTCTTCGTCCTAAAGAGACTGAAGGGATGGAGTCTCTCGCGCCTCCGGCATATATGACATGATGTTTCCAAAATACAGCATTTTCGGAAGGCTGGTCAAGATTATGATTCAGAATATTTAGAATCTGGCCAATCATCATGAATCGCCTGATGCTCGAGTACTGAACAGTACAACTGCGTTTTATATACTGCAAGCAGTAGGTTTTTCGACATTCGTTATTCATTTCAGGCAACATTTTTCAGAAACCTGTCGAAAACCTGACGGCTGTCGGTATAAATCCGAATCAATGAAAGTATAGGGACCTAAGACAGTAGAGCCTCTTGCAAAAGAGATTGTCGCCAAAAGGGTTGCGACGGATGGACGTCATCTTCGCCAGATGATAAATCAGTACATACCTTTTGATATGCACGTAATTGATCATCTTGCGAACTTAACGACCATGCATTCGCAACGCGGCTAAAATAGACTTTTGCGAGAGGCTCAGTAACATTGAAATTATCGATAGCATGAAAATGAACATTTAGACTCACCCATGAAACAAAAGATGAAAATCCCCGCATGGTACTTCATCACCGCGATATTAGGGATCATGCTCCTGCAAAACCTGTGGGTCCAGAAGAGACAAGTCGAAATCATCCCCTATAGCGACTTACCGCGCTACCTCGAAGCTGGACAGGTCGAAGAAATCATTGTAACGGAGCAACACGTCAACGGAACGTACAAATTACCGCTCGCGAACGGTAAACGCCAGTTCTCCACGCTCCGCATCGACCCCAATCTCGCGAAGGATCTGTCAAAGTACGACGTAAAGCTGACTGGAGCGACCGAACAGACATTTTTCAGGCAAATCATTGCCTGGGTGTTGCCGACAGTAGTATTCGCCGCAATATGGATATTCTTTATGTGCCGCTTCAGTGGGACCGGAGGTTCAGGCGGAGGCCTCATGTCGATTGGGAAGAGTAAGGTAAAAGTCTACGTAGAGAGCGATACAAAGGTGACTTTCGATGACGTGGCCGGGGTAGACGAGGCTAAACTCGAGCTCCAAGAGACAGTTGCATTTCTGAAAGACCCGAAGACGTATGGACGCCTTGGTGCCAACATCCCCAAGGGTATCCTCCTAGATAAGCTCGGCGTAAGTCCTTCGGGTCTGGGCGTGCACTTGTTTAATAGAGCCTCACTATAGAGTTGTCAAGCTATCCGGTCAATGTGAGAGTCCGTCTATGGAGCACAATCGTTTTGCGCCGTTTTCAATTTTCAA
>JAJFLO010000074.1 GCA_021772675.1 Verrucomicrobiota bacterium
TATCGAACAAGGAATTATGAATGACGAAGGAAAAAACTTCATGATTCTACATTCCTTGTTCGATATTCGATATTATTTTTTTTGCATTTTCTATCACAGCATACTCAAAAGTGTAAACTATCTTGTGAAGCATCCCGAAAATTCTCATCAGAAAATTGATCCAGTCGAATGTACTCAATGGCATCTTCTAACCTAAATTTAGCAATTCCAATACTTGAATCCGAATCGAATTTAACCAATGACGAATCGACGGTTTCTTTGTTCACGATTTTCAAACCGCAACCAAGATAATCAACGATCGATTTTTGAAGAGATCTTAGTAAGATTTCCTGGTCCTGGCAGTTGACATAAATTTTTAGTTCGGAATTTCCGTTTAATGACAACGCGCTGAATATTTCGTCAATAGAGTAATTGACTGTTTCATGAACTGATTTTAAATCAGTGAGTTGCACCTGGGCTTGGTTAGAGAATCCTGGAATCACTATAAAAATAATGCCAAGTATCCGGTGGAGTTGTGTGAATATAATTTTAGCAAATTTCATAAATAAATTCAATTATATCTCTTACCATAAGATTTAACCTTTATCTAAATCGTCATTGATTATATTCGAAACTTGTCACGATCAGGTTCTTGGCAGGTGTTGTTAAAGTTCTTTCCTTAATTGATCCCATAGGGAACCAAAAAATCTACTATTTGAAGAATAATTGTACTCATTCAGTGAACTTGGGGTCGGCGTGTAAATAAATTGGCATTTCAAAGGATATCTGTAACATTGTATTTTTTGCGCTCAGATTTAAGTCAGTTTTGGGCGTATTAACCGAGAGAAAACATAGCAATAGCGGGCTGTTGGGAAGTTTTCTCGACCGAAATGGATTCAAAAATGACCTGAAACTGAGCGCAAAAATATCAATTTATTTTCGCGCCGACCCTTAAACATGACATGATGGCGGTTTTTCGTTAGATAACTAAGAATGAATACCCTTTCTGGGCATAGTCTCTCGGTATTTACTATTGATCATTCGTTTAATTCGATTTGCAGTTCTTTATCAGATTTAATTACTGCCTCCCTTTGTTTTTCAGTAAATACATTAAGCTTCTTTTCAATCTCAGAATCAGACAGAGCCAAAATTCTTACCGCAAACAATGCCGCATTTTTTCCACCTCCAGAGCCCACGGACATCGATGCTACAGGTACTCCTCCCGGCATTTGTACTGTGGACAGAAGCGCATCCATACCATGAAATGCACCTCCTTGAACAGGAATGCCGATTACCGGTAAATTTGTGTGTGCCGCGATTACTCCTGCCAGGTGGGCAGCACAGCCAGCTGCTGCTATGATAATCTTGTAACCACTATCCGACGCAGATTTTGTAAATTTTGTTACCACGTCAGGAGTCCGATGAGCAGACATCACTCTGACTGTATAAGCAATATTGAATTCTTTTAATATCGATACTGCGGCTTCAATTTTGGCATAATCTGATTTACTGCCCATGAGAATTGCTACAACTGGACTAGACATCTTAATTTTCCTCCATTTTTTAATAAAATCCTGTCTATGTTTTTATATGTTTACAAATATCATTTATATTAGAGATTTAATCTAAAATAGTAAAACTGTTAACCGATAAATTTTGTAATAAGATTAACTGAACAACTTGCAAAATTAACTAGATTGCCTTAAATGAGGCTATGACTTAAACAAATGGAATTATGGAAAAGACCAGAAAAACAAGAATAATTAGTGATTTTTGTGATATCGCTTGGGAAATGCATTATCTTGCTGCGGGTTACATTGCTGAGGATGACATGAAAGAGCTGGAAAAAAAATTATTAGAAATAGTTGATAGCCAGGCAAAGTTTATCATTATGATGATCTATCTTTTCCAAAATTGCAAAGAGCACCAAGCAAAGCGTATAACCTATTATTCACGAGAGTATTCGACACATTCTTACTACTGCACGACACAGGCATTTTTGATTGAAGAAGCATTGATGTGGAAAGAATTTGGCAATGAAGAATGTATCCTCGAATTATTTAATCGATTACGGATTGCCAAAAAGAACGGTAAAGTTTCAGAAGATTTTGATATTACCAAATATATAGAAGCAAGTTAACGTTATAATTTTAGATTTTCGAATGCATTTCCCATACTATTGAACGCACCTTGATCTGTTTCATTCGCAAGAAATTCACGGTAATCATCCTCATCACTATCATTCGATCCGGGAAGTGTCAGAGAGATTTTATTTTGTTGGATGTTTTTAATGATGACATTTATTTCGCTGCCAGGTGGAAATCGATCATACATATTTTTGATTTTATTTACATGACCTTCAAAGGGGATTTCGCTGATATGCAGCAATCCACTTTGTGCCGACGTTAGCTTCACAAAAATACCATATTGCTTTATGTCCTCAACTACTCCTGTTTTATTTTCTCCAATAGTAACTTTTTCGCCTTCAACGTCTAACGTTCGACCTTGTTTCGGATTTTCTAATGCAAGCGATATTCTCTTTTTTTCGAGATCAATTGATTCAACATAGACCTGAATCGTCTCATCTTCTTTTAATACTTCGGAGGCATGTTTGAGCCGTTTTCCTGCACCCAGTTTTGAAATATGAATGAGACCTTCTATACCGTCATCAATTGCTACGAATGCACCAAATTCCATTAGTTTTGTAACAATTCCTGAATACTGTTTGGTTTCATGGAATTTATCTTCAATATCATCCCAAGGATTTTTCCCTGCTTGTTTGATGCTTAATAGAATTCTATTTTCTTCCCATTCGATTTTTAGTATTTTTACGGTTACTTTAGATTGAGGTTTTATCACATCCTCAATTTGTTTGACTTTTTTCCAGGAAATTTCGCGAATTGGGACAAGGCCATCAATGCCGCCAATATCAACAAATGCACCAAAACTAAGTATATTTGTTACGGTTCCTTCGACGATATCCCCTTCGTTCAAGGTGTTTTTTTGTTCGTCTAGCTGTTTGTTTTTCTCGTTTTCAAGACATTTCCGGCGTGATACAACCAAATTGTCACCAGTATATTCCTGAATGATAAATGAAAAACGATGACCAATGTAAACTGATTTATCGGCACTTGGAAATAGATCAATTTGCGAATAAGGGCAAAATCCCGAATGATTTCCAATTTTTATTTCAAATCCCCCATTACGTTCAGAAACCACTTTGCCTTCTATGGGAATGCCAGCTGAATAGGCGTCTTGAATGGTGTCATCATTTGCTTCCTGTTTCATTTTTAAGCTAACGGTCAATAATAGTTCATTACCCTTTCCTGTTCCTGCGAAATAGGCTTCGATTTCATCACCCGGTTTTATTGTTAATTCACCATCTTTAAGAAACTCATTCTTATCAATGACGCCTTCACCTTTTGCGTTAATATCCACGAATACATTGGCGTTAGTAATTGAAGAAACGACTCCCCTAATTTTTTCACCCGGTTCAAATGAAGATTTAAAATTGGCAAAACTACCTGTGATTAATTCCTGTATGTTGGAGTCTGTATTGTTCATAAAAAATAATTGCTAAAGAGTTTCCATTGAGTTGTATAAGATTTTTTTAATAGCGTTATGCTATAGTCCATATTATCCGAAAAAAACGATAATCCACAGTACACGATGAAAAAATTAATTAAAATGATTAAACAGAGAGAAAACGAATAACCATACATTTTTAAATCAGTTTGTTCTTTTGATAATGCGAGCATTGTCATAAAAATGTGATAGGCGTAAGTTAACCCTATTCCCAGGTATAATACAATCAGTAATCCTAATCCATCGTACCAAATTTGAATAATTTTCACAACGACAATCCAAATCACAGTATAAAACGGAAAAAAATAAGGTGCAAGTATGATCCATATATTAGGATGCTGTACGCTAACACTGCCTTCAACTTTTCCGATTCTAAGTTTTCCAGTTTGTCTGCGGAATGCCTTTGCCGTTAACCAATGTGTTAATTCGTGCCCTAACACATATAATCTCATGAATGGGGAGGAGATAATTGCAAAAACAGCTAATCCTGTGCCAAATCCTATCCCTATTAGGTATAGAGAATGACTATAACCAATATTTAATGTGAGTTTAGAGCCTGCCAGGATTAATCCAAAAATCATCCAAAGCATAACCGGAATTAAAAGAATTCTAGTTCCTTGATAGAAATAATGGGCAAATGATCGTTTCATGTTTTTTCTAAGCATAAATTATTAAACCTGTTTTCATTTATTTTTCCTCCAAAATTACAAAAAAACATAGAAAAGATGGTCTTTTCGTTCAGCTATGGTTGGGGCAAACACTTTTTTTGAAACTTTTTGGATTGCCTACTGGTGACTATTGCTCCAATTTACCCAATTTAAGTGACGGTTCATCAATCAAAGTTCAATTCAAAACTTCATTAAATAAAATATGTTTTTTATCAAATAATATGAAAAACTTGGATTCGGAAATTCTACTGCGAATTTCATCACGGAAATTTGAGACAGTTTATAGGCTAAAAAACGTTATTTTATGATTGTTAGAGCCTTGGAAAACTAAAAACGTACATACATTTTGTAATACAACGTTGTCGCATTTATTGGACGATAATACAGTGAAAAATTCCGACGCTAAAAACTTTTTTTGAAAACAAGGAGTTGCAGATGGTAGTACGAAATAGAAATCTCACTGAACTTGAAGTTAGCCTGAATAATTCATAAACTTTCGTAGTGAGAGTCATTAGATTGCGTGAGATCAATGAGTTATGAATTTTATCCGCGTACAGGAATCGTGAACTATTTCGAACCCGGATAATTTTGTAACCCATTGATATCGCATGATATTATGGCTCGTAATAATAAGTTTATGAATTATTCAGGTTAGTGAACATTGGATCGGAACTACCACAATAGGGACTTTTTCGCGTTTTTTCGAACCTGTTTCTTTGAATGGGTTAGACAGCTCTAATGCATTCAATTTGGAGTGGAATCCAAAAGGAGTCGCGGCGAAGACGAAGATAAGATACCGGGAAATCTCCTTTCTCGTTTCTCTAAAACGTCAAAGTCAGGAGCCATTTCATGAAATGGTATCTTTCAAGTAGTAACCGATGGGTGTGAATTAGAATCTATTTGTCTTCTTGTTCTTCTTTCGTTGCAGCGTTCTCTATTTGCTTTGAAATGGTTGCGGGTACTTGCTCATAATGAGAAAATTCCATATCAAATCTCCCTTTCCCTTGGGTGATTGAACGCAATTGTGATGCATAGCTATGAACTTCGGCCAAAGGTACTTCCGCTTCGACTAATTGCATACCTTCTTCAACATTCATTCCCTGAATTCGACCCCGTCTTTGGTTAAGATCACCTGTTACATCTCCCATATATTGATCGGGAACCAAAATTTTCAAATGCATGTGGGGTTCCAAAATTTTTGGATTCGCTTGTTTCATCGCCTCTCTGAATGCACCTCTTCCTGCAATTTGAAAAGCGATATCAGATGAATCTACAGCATGATATTTACCATCATATACGACTGCTTTTATATTAATGATTCTTGAGTTTGACAACTCACCTTTTTTCATCGCCTCTTTCACTCCTTTTTCAACCGATGGAATATAATTTTTAGGGATATTTCCACCAACAACCTCACTAGCAAATTCAAAATCATCATCCCGCAGTGGTTCAATTCGCAGGCATACTTCTCCAAATTGTCCATGTCCGCCCGATTGTTTTTTATGGCGATATTTTCCATTTCCAATTTTGGTAATCGTTTCCCGATAGGGGACTTTAGGTGTTCGCAGATCGATTTCGGTCTTAAAATCTGATTTTAGTCGATTGGTAATAATTTTCAAATGTTGATCACCTAATCCAGATAGAAGTAATTCTCTAGTTTCAGGATGTCGTTCCACTTTTACTGTCGGATCTTCTTCGGCAAGTCGATTAAGACCGGACGCGATTTTGTCTTCATCACCGCGTTTCAGTGGATAACATGCGTAAGACATGTTTGGTTTGGGGAATTTTGTGGGTAAGAATTGAGGACCGCTCAGAGTCGTCGAAATGGTGTCATTAATCTTTGTCTGTTTCAGTTTTGCTACAGCGATAATGTAGCCGGGATAAGCCGTGTGTATGGTCATTTGCTCCTTCCCATTGAGTACGTGAAAATGCCCTAATCGTTCTTTTGAATTTTTCGTGACATTATAAACATCCGAATCCGCTGTCAAAATACCCGAATAAACTCTGAAAAATGATAATTGTCCTATAAACGGATCAGCCACAGTTTTGAATACAAATGCTTTACCGACTCCATCTTCTTTTAGTTCCAGTTCTCCACTGTCCATTGGAATTTTTTTGGTGAATAGCGGATTGCAGAATAAATTGACAACTCCATTCATCAGTTCAGTAATGCCGATATCTTTTTCAACACTTCCCGCAAATACCGGAACGAGAGAACCTCCCAAAATCGCGTCCTTCAACCCATGAGAAATTTCCTCTTCAGATAATTCTTCTCCATCAAGATAGCGCATCATCAGATCTTCGTCGGCTTCAGCAACAGTATCCATCAAAGCGCTTTTGTATTTTTTGACTGATTCCCTTAGCTCATCCGGGATTTTATTAGATCGAAGTACGTGGACCACTTCCTCCAAATTTGATTCATTACCTACTGGAAGAGTAAACGGGACACAAACGGTTTTTCCGTATGTTTTTTGAATGGAATCTAATACCGTGTTAAAATCTGAATATTCTTTATCTAATGAATTTATAAAAATTATTCTTGGTTTATTTCCTTCTTTGGCGGTTCTCCAGGCCCGATTTGTACCGATTTCTATTCCTTCTACCCCATTTATGACGACTAAAATGGCATCGACGATGCTCAACGCAGCTTTTGTATCTCCGAAAAAATCAGCATATCCGGGCGTATCAATAAAAAAGAATGTGTGGTCATTCCACACACAATTGAGTGGTGTTGCATAAATGCTATTCTGTTTTTCATGTTCATCCGGGTGGTAGTCAGATACGCTGTTTTTGTCTTGAACTCTCCCGAGTCTTGTTACTTTCCTCGCCTTAAACAACATTAAATCAGATAATAATGTTTTCCCTGAACCTGCGTGTCCTGCTATTGCAAAATTTCTAATTTTTTTTATGGGTACATTTTTCATTTATATTCTCCATTCGAGTTTGTTAGATAAATGAGTGTCCTGAAAAACGTATTTGAATCGCGATTCGCCCAACGATTTTTAGAATATATCGATTGCAATTAGATTTTCGACACATTTTGACAACGTTACTACGTGAAATGACACATGATTGTCGAAAAACCTACTGCTTGCAGTATAAATTAAATACAATTTTTGCAGGCAATTTAAAGAACATGAATCTTTCAAAACAAAAATTAGAATCTACTACAGCTATAAAAAGTATTTGACAAGAGCTGTCTGAATTTTTTAATAACGGCAATAGTTTATCACTATTTTAAGCGAAGCAGGCAAAGGGGGGCACTGTAAAATGCGACCTGTATCGCTACAAATGCGTGCTCAAGTTATCCACTCCAGTTACACCTGGCGGCTGAGCATCCTGTATTTCAGGGTAATCGGATTTGAATAATTCAGATTTGGACTCCTATTACTTCTTTTTCTCAATCTTTACTTTCTTAATTTCTTCCTTCATTGAATTGATTGGTATTTCATGAGTACCGTAAATAGTGCCAGCCCAGGACGGCATTATTGAATAGGTGTGGGTAAATTTTTCTTCTACCTCATTTGCAAACGTTATCACGATATCTGACACGTAGTTTATCAGCATTGTCATTGAATTTGTAAATGCTGCTTGAAATTGAAAATAATATTTAGACTCACCGGATCCCGTCTCTACCTTAAATAGCCTATATTTTCTTCCATAAATATCTCTGTTTCTGCTGGAGACTTTCGTCCAGTCTGTAAACTTTAATATCGTGTTATCACCGAATTGGCTGGGTGCATTAAAATCATCAAAATCATGTATTGATATTTTTTTACTTTCAGTTTTATAACCCACCAGATCTTTAGGCGCTGTTTCAATGGTAAACCAAGTATAATTACCTTCAATTTTTTTAATGCTGTTTTCACGAGATTTTTTAGACATTTCCAATTCTCTGATTTTATCCGCTTGTACCTTTACTTTCTTTTCCCGTTCTTCTCGTTCTTTAATTGTTTGCCTCTTTAATCCATCAAGACTGCTATTTACTTGTTGCTGAAACTCTAATGCAGATTTCAGTTTATCGGCTAATAATTCTTTTTGATCTTGTCCAATTCCTTTTATTGACGATTTTAGAAGATTGAAATTGAAATTTACCTTTGTCATCTTGAATTCATCAGTTTGGATCATACCAGATTCACTGCAAGTTTTACAACCTGTTAATTGTGAACTGTCGCTTGAACTCGATGATAAACTCTTTTTACTTCCAAAACATTCGGGGCAGGTGATTTGATTGCTTTTAACTACCTTTGGTTTGCCGTCAATCGATGGTTTTAAGTACCACGTGCCTACGTTCTGATTTATGATTAAGAGTTTTAACTTTTTCGAAATAGTTTGAACGGAGTTTGATCCCATGGCTTCTTTGAGCAAATTAAACGTAATTGACTTCCACTTTTCTTCGGATATTTCGTTAAATGAACTAGCGTTGGCATTGGTGAATACAGGTAATTTATCCATAAATACTATTACCGTTGAAGGGTTATTCGTTGCATTTAGAAGTTGGAACTTAATGAGTTCTTCTTTTTCGGACTCTTCTAAAACTAAACCAAACTTGCGATGACCTAAATCGGCAGCAGACCAAAATTTCCCCGATAGCTTGACCGTGTCTTGAAAAAACTCTTTTGTATATCCAGCTTCTTTATACTTAACTTCAAGCAAGATTTCTTTGCGTCTTGCCTTATCTTCTTCCAGTTGTTTTTTTCTTTGTTCAATTGTTATCTGTAAAAGCTGGGCCTGACCAGCAAAATAAAGTCGTTTACTATCAATATCTTCGATGTCCGAGAGTAAATAATTCTTATCGTCTATTTCCGCATATTGGCCTATAATACCTTTAAAGAGTCCTGTAACTTGTCTTTTCCGTTCTCCCTGAAGTATTGTAATGGATACTTTTTCACCTTTTTTGAACGGTTTTGACAGAGTCTCTATCTCATTCACCTGTGGTTGGAATTCAACTTCCAAATCTCTTTCGATTTCTACTTCAGTTTTCTTTTTGAAGTTTTCGAATGCGCTAACACTTAAATCGCTAGGTTCGCTAAAGCATTGATGTAAGAGTAAAAAACAGAATGATGAAATTACGGCAAAAACTATGTTTTTCATTTTAATACCTTGGAATTTTTATTAGAGATGATCTCAATTAGAGATTTTTATATACATCGTTTGTTAAGAGATTTAAACTTGTGATCAGGAGTTAATGTAAGCAATGAAAACAATTATTCAAAGCGGGAATAAAGATGAACTTCAAATGTATTACTAATCTAGAATCATATTTAGCATCTGAACACAATGTAGATCGTGATTTAGTAGAAATTGTTCCCGAATTGTGTCCACGAGATCAAGGTATGGATTTAACAGTAAACTGTTATCGACTTACTAAATTCTTTAATCTGAATCCCGTTGAATTGGCTAAAAAAGTTACCAATTATCTAGTGTTAGATACAGACATTGAAGCGGTTGAATGTGTTAAAGCATTTGTAAATATGACATTAACAGCTGATTCCTTGTATAGGGACACCATCGCTAAAGAACGGACAATCCTTGATAATGGCATAATTCCTCCAGAGGAGCAGAAAAAAATATTGATTGAATATTCTGCTCCGAATACCAATAAGCCTCAGCATTTGGGGCATATTCGTAATAATGTACTGGGGAATGCGTTATGCTCGCTTTTTTCTCGAATCGGTCACAATGTCGCAGCAGTTAATCTTATTAATGACCGAGGAGTTCATATTTGTAAATCAATGATTGCTTACCAACGATTTGGAGAGAATCAATCGCCATTAGATGTGAATAAAAAAGGAGATCATTTTGTTGGTGAATTTTACATTAAGTTCGAAAGTGAATTCCGGAAGCAGTTGGAAAGTATAAGAAACGAAGACAGTACGCTCAACGAAAAATCAAACCAGGAATTGTTCCTATATACTGAAATTGGGCGGGCTGCTCAGGAGCTACTTGTTGCCTGGGAACAGGGAGATGAGGCGGTGATGTCTTTATGGAAATTGATGAATGGCTGGGTTCTAAATGGATTTGATCAAACCTATCAACGAATGGGAATTACGTTTGATCAAATCTATTACGAAAGTGATACCTATAATCTAGGGAAAAAAATCGTACTTGAGGAACTTGAAAATAAACTATTTAATCTTACAGAAGATGGTGCTGTCGAAATAGATTTGACTGATATCGGACTGGATCGAAAAGTAGTGCTCCGAAAAGATGGCACCACGGTTTATATCACTCAAGATATTGGCACAACCTTTCAAAAATATGCTGACCATAATCCCGATCAAATGCTGTGGATTGTCGGTGATGAGCAAATTTATCATTTTAAGGTTTTATTTGCTATTCTCCGTAAAATGCAATTGGCATGTTCCAATGAGCTAACCCACATCCCTTATGGTATGGTAAACTTGCCGGGTGGGAGAATGAAAAGTAGGGAAGGCACTGTTGTCGATGCGGACAATTTATTTGATGAAATGGCTGAGTTAGCACGAGCTGCCACCCTGGATCGCTGCGGTTCCTCAATTCCCGAAAACATAGATGAACGTGCAGAAACAATAGGAATGGGGGCAGTAAAATTCATGTTGTTGAAGGTTAATGCAAAAACGACAATGACGTTTGATCCCGAAGCATCGATTAAGTTCGAAGGGGATACCGGGCCGTACGTTCAATACGCTTACGCCCGTATCGCATCAATATTGCGAAAATTTGAGAATCAACATGGCGACGAAGCCAATGCTGCTATTGATTGGAAAAAACTTTCTTCTAAGGAAGAGAAATTTGTTGCCCTTCAATGTGCCAGATACGGGGATATTCTAAAAAAATCTGCATATGACTGTGATCCCGCTTATTTGACTAATTATCTACTTGAATTAACCAAGGATTTTAACCGGTTTTATAAAAATAATAGTGTGCTATCTGCGAAAAACACCTGTTTGAAAATTACGCGACTGGAACTGTGCAAACGGGTACAATTAATTCTGAAAGACGGCCTGTCCGTATTGGGAATTGAAACGTTGAAAGCAATGTGAACTGAAACTCTATATTCTGTACTAAATTCGCGGGATTATCCAGAATCAAATAATATAAATTCTTGACATGAATGTGATAAAATCTATTATATCGGTCGCAACTATTTTAAAGCTAAATTACGAACTTTGTTATTGTAGACAACTCTATATACGATTTCACACCAAAGTGCTCCGAATATTAAACCATTAAATCGACGACTGGGATTTCCCTAAGGAGTTCGCCCTTATATTAAGGGTTGCACAGTTTGTCATTCTGGAATGTGCTCAACAAAAGCGAGTTACTATGCTCACGTTTTTGTTATCGTGTCGCAGTATCTAGAATTGATGCAATCAATACGAAGATTTAGGCGTTACAAAGAGATGGTTATAAATTTATATTTCAATTGGATTTTAACTTAAATAAACAGAGGTTATTTAATTATGATACGTTTTTCAAATGTTTTATTGCTTTTCACATTCCTAACGTTTATCACTCTTATTTCAATTGCCCAAGATGATACAGATATGGAAAAAAGTGAGGAATCCGCTGTATCTAAGGAATTTTCTCCTAAGGAAATCAAGGCAGATAAAAACTTTGATGGAGAAGTAGATCAGCTGGAGTATTATGATGAATCCGGGTTTATTTCAAAGCGGGAATCTGATACGGATTTCAATGGCAAAATGGACCAATTTGTATATTTTGAAAACAATAAAATCCTTAGGGCAGAAAAAGATAATGATGGCAATGAAACGATTGATCAATGGATTTATTATCAAGAAAACGGAAATTTAAAGAAAGTTGAGCGTGATAATAACGGCGACGGAAAAATCGATGTCTCTTATTTTTATGATGGCGAAGGTAAGCTGGAAAGATCTGAAGTTGATTTAGATGGTGACGAAACAATTGATCAATGGGTAACTTTCAGAGATAATGGGAATCCTGAAAAAGCTGAACGCGATTCCAGTGGTGATGGAAAATTAGATACATGGATGACCTATAATGAGGAGGGTGTTATGACCACAACTGAAAATGATACCAACAATGACGGTAATGTCGATCAATGGCTCCACTACAACGAAAAAGGTATCCCTACCAGTCAGGAAGTCGACAATAATTTTGATGGTAAACCTGATGCCTGGTTGTCATATTGACATCAATTTGGAATATTATTCTTTGATTTTGGTAAATTTTGTAAACTGTTACTCAGAAACAGGCTATACCGCTAACCCGGATTTCTCATAAACTTTGTGGTGAGAAAGCTTAGATTACTTACATTCAGTGGTTTGAGGTAGACAACCGGATGACAGTGTGTTAAAACTTTGAATATAGGTGATATACGCTTTTGTAACAGAAGTATTGTGAGAAATCCGAGCTAGCACAATGTCTTTAAGGTAAGCATTTTTCATGCTCTTTATCTGGGTTTTTAAGTTTGGAGTTCTACCTTTAGGCTGTAGTTATAAAAAAGCCCGCCTAAAAGCGGAACTCCAAACTAATGTGCAAGCCTTAACTTATTGACATTGGCGACTTGCTGAATCGCTACAACTTTTAGACAACAGAAAACGCTGCTAATGAAATTTAACATTGCTATCTTTCTTTCAATTCTAATTATATCCACAAGTCACGCGGATGAATTTTTCCCGAAAAAAGATTGGAAAGACCAATCAAATCCGCTAGCCAGTACCTACGCGGAAGTTGGCGGCAATATCAATGTTTTTGCCGGACAAAATCCACAGAGTTTCAATTATTATTTGGACAATAATACTTTCAGCAAAGAAGTGTTTTCTGCAATGTTTGACACAATACTTAGTAAAAATCCGGTTACACTGGATGAAGAACCATTAATTGCTGAACGATGGTCAATATCAGATGATAAAACGGTGTTTACATTTTGGTTGGACAAAAAGGCAAAATGGAGTGATGGCACATTGATTACAGCAGATGATGTCAAGTGGACATTCGACACGATTATGGATCCTAAAAACTTGACAGGGGTTCATAAAGTTTCTCTGGAAAAGTTTCATTCTCCAACGGTGATTAATTCGCATCAGATTAGTTTTACGGCAAAGGAGGTCCATTGGCGGAATCTGTTATCTATCGCAACATTAGAAATATTACCAAAACACGTCTTCAAGAATAAGGATTTTAATAAAATTAATTTTGAGTTTCCTGTTGTGTCTGGATTTTATAAGATAAGTGATGTAAAAGAGTTAATGTATGTAAAGTTAGAGCGTCGATTAGATTATTGGAATAGAAAGGCGAAGCGAAATCAGGGAACGGAAAATTTCCAAACGTTAACATTTAAATTTTTTGCTGATCGTCAAAATGCGTTTGAGGCTTTCAAAAAAGGTCAAATTGATTTGTATCCAGTTTATACTGCACGGCTTTGGATTAATGAAACGAAAGGTGAAAAATTTGATAAAAACTGGATCGTAAAGCAAAAAATCCATAATCATTCACCTGTGGGGTTTCAGGGGTTCGCCATGAATATGCGCAAACCACCGTTTAATGATATCAACGTGAGAAAAGCGATGGCGCATTTGTTGGATCGTGAGAAAATGAACAAGACGCTAATGTATGATCAATATTTTCTCCACAAATCATATTATGAAGATTTATATACAGATGATCAACCAAACACGAATGAATTTGTAAAATTCGATAAAACTATCGCCAGAAAGTTATTAAGAGAAGCGGGCTGGAAAGGCAACCCCAAGACTGGAATCCTTGAGAAGGACGGTATACCATTTCAATTTAACTTCTTAACCCGAGATATGTCGGTAGACAAATTTCTTTCCATCTATAGCGAAGACCTTAAAGATGCCGGTATCAAGCTGGAGATCAATCGGAAAGACTGGGCTGCCTGGTCAAAAGATATGGACCAATTCAACTTTGATATGACTTGGGCATCATGGGGCGCGTCGCTTTATAAAGATCCAGAGGGTATGTGGTCATCAAAAGAAGCGGATCGGCTAGCAGGAAATAATGTTACCGGCTTCAAAAATAATGAAGTCGATAAAATTGTTGAGCAGCAGAAAATAATATTTGATATTAATAAGCGTAATCAACTTGCCAAAAACGTAGATAAACTAGTTTATGACACTTATCCCTATGTCCTTCTTTGGAATATAAATTACACTCGTTTACTTTACTGGAATAAATTTGGTATGCCCGAAACAATTCTCGATAAATATGGACGTGAAAAAGCTGCTTACAGCTATTGGTGGTTTGATGAAGATTCGGCAGCTGATCTTGATGATGCAATAAAACAAAAAAAGACGTTACCAGCTAAGGCTCTCACAGTAAAGTTCGACGCTGAATTTGGTAAATAATTCACATTTTTGGCGATTCAGATTTGTGATTTTGAGATTCAAATCACGAAAAAGAGATAAATACTATTGAGATACTATGTTTCACGTATGGCGTAAGCTTAGTAGAGCGGCGGAAGATTGTTATATGCAATAAAGGGGATTCAATGTCTCACTCCGTATGCAACGTCACTACAAACATGGCATCCTCTCGGTTTCTATTCGAACTTGTGTTATTGATTACTCTCAGTAGGCAATCCCGCTTTGTTTCACCCTTTCGTGTTGTAGGTTGTTTATTATATGCATATCAAATCTATAAATTAATCCATAACTTAATGAAATCTGGAATATATTAAATTGGATCGCCTCACCTATTTTACTCGACGTCTTCTACTTGTTTTTCCGACATTTATCGGGATTACCTTCATATGTTTTTCCTTATGCCAGTTTGTACCTGGAGGCCCCATGGAACAGATGGTGATGAAGATGCGTGGAATGAATTCGGGTGAAGCAGGTTCCACAAATGCCTCATCAACAATCTCAGAAGAATATCTCGAAGAATTAAACGTCCATTTTGGCTTTGATAAACCTTTATATCAGCGCTACGGGAAATGGTTGATCGTCGATAAGATTGGTATGAAAATGGACTCCTATAAATTCCCGAATAAAACCGCATGGCAGCTCATAAAGGAACGCTTTCCGATTTCCTTAATATTTGGTATCACCAGTTTTTTTCTTACCTATTTAATATGTATTCCTCTCGGTATTATCAAGGCAGTTCGAAACGGACGAGTATTTGATTTTACTTCAAGTATCGTTGTGTTCTCCGGTTATGCTATTCCGGCATTTGCATTTGGTATGGTGTTGAAAATGCTACTTTGCGGTACCAGCGACCAATTTTGGGATATCTTTCCAATTGCTGGTTTCTATTCCGATAATTTTGATACCCTTCCCTTAATAGGCAAAATAAAGGACATTTTTACCCATATGTTTCTGCCCGTATTATGTTATATGATTGGCCAATTTGCCGTACTTACGTTATTGATGAAAAACTCTCTACTTGACGAAATTGGCAAAGATTATATTCGTACAGTTATTGCCAAAGGGGGAAGTTTCAACAGAGCCATCTGGGGGCATGCACTCCGTAATTCAATGATACCTATAGCAACCGGTTTTGGTAGCGTGTTAAGCATCATGTTTGTCGGATCAGTCATTATTGAAAAAGTATTTGAAATTCCGGGTATGGGATTGCTTAGCCTGGATGCAATTGTCGGGCGAGACTACGCTGTGTTTATGGGAATACTGTCGTTAACGTCGATTCTTACATTGTTAGGGAATATTCTTTCAGATTTTTGCTACATACTGATTGATCCACGCATAAATTTTAAATAGGGCGTCTGCAACCGTCAACGACAAAACGGCTCGTCCGTTTTCAATTAACAACTAATGATTGATCTCGTGCTTAATCCAATAACTCAAAAACGACTTAAACGATTTAAGAAGATCAGGAGATCCTATTGGTCGTTTTGGATCTTAATCATACTCTATACTCTGAGTCTAGGTTCAGAGTTAATATGCAATGACAGACCCATCTATGTAAAGTTTCAAGGAAAATCCTATTTTCCCGTCTATAACTATTATCCGGATTCTGAATTCACCAACAGTGGCAAATCAACCCGGGCGGATTATAAAACAATTAGCCAGTCAACTAAGTTTAAGGAAAACTCGTCAAATTTTATGATTTTTGCACCAGTTCCCTATGGTCCAAATGAAATAATTTCTCCGGAATCATTGGATATTGAGAATGTCGTTGACGTTAAGTTTCTTAAACAACCGCGAGCAGGAACCATCAACATTCTAGCGGATTATACGATTGTAAAATCTCAGAATTGCGGATTTTTTTTTAACCGAGACAATGATGCAGTTCGAGCACTCAATTTGGTGAATTACTGGCAATTGACGGAACCGATAAAACAGGCAATAGAGCAACGGTTTAAAAATTTGGCATCAGATCCGGTTGCGGGGATTATTTCTACCCGACCAACAAACCAGGAGGCAAAATGTCAGGTATCGTTATCCACATTTAAAAGACGGCGAAAACCACCAAAAACAGTTCGAGTGACATTGCGTGAGGTACAATCACACGAAGGTAGTACGTCCGAAAAAGTAATATTTAGCGATACTCTAAAGATCAAGAATAGTGATCAGCTCAATCTGTGGCAAAACCTGTCAGAGTCTGATAAACAATCAATTAACGAAACGGTTAGAATCAGATTTGAAAATCCGGTTGATCCCTATTTTGTCGATATTGATCGTACGCAGTATAAGGTGATATTTGACAAAAAAGACGTTCGATGGCCCTATGATCCAATTAAAAATCATTGGTTAGGTATTGATAGCGCAGGTAGGGATGTCCTTGCCAGAATTATTTATGGACTTAGGATCTCAATGACGTTTGGGCTTATTTTGGTACTTTTTTCAATGTCACTTGGAGTAATTATTGGAGCCGTTCAAGGCTATTATGGAGGAAAAATTGATATTATAACGCAACGTGTAATCGAGATTTGGAGTGCGTTACCGTTTTTATATATCATGATTTTACTCGGGTCAATTTACGGGCGCAGCTTTACTCTACTACTTATCATTTACGGAATTTTCAATTGGATTAGTATATCCTATTATATGAGGGCCGAATTTCTAAAACTCCGGAGTCAATCATTTGTAGAAGTCGCAAAATGCCAGGGACTTCCAGCCCACAAGATAATCCTGAAACATATCCTGCCAAATTCACTTGTTCCTTTAATTACCTTTATGCCGTTTTCGCTTGTGGGCGCTATTGGTTCATTAGCTGCTCTTGATTATCTTGGATTTGGCCTGCCGCCACCAACATCGAGCTGGGGGGAAATGTTGGCACAGGCACAGGTGTACCGATGGGCCTGGTGGTTAATTCTCTATCCATCTCTGGCGTTATTTATTGTCATGCTCCTCGGTGTTTTTATCGGGGAGGGCGTACGCAATGCTTTTGATCCCAGAACCTTTAATAAAATTAGATGAAATGCAGGTGTCTGGTTTTCAGTGTTCGGGACAGACAAAAGGTAATAGAAAAACAGTGACTATGAAGAAATATTTGGAAGTAGAAGAGCTTGAGGTTTATAAGAAGTTGTGTCAATTGCACATAGAAGTTTGCAAATTGACGCACGAATGGCCTCTATAAGAAAAATTTGAATTAGGAAGTCATATAAGGCGCTCATCGAATAGTGCATCTGCTCAACTATCGGAGAAGAATGATGATCGATATATACGCAATAAAATTGAGGGTGTGAATCGGAGCAGGGGGAAGCTGCTGAGACCATTCATCACCTGTTCATTGCGCGGCTAAAAAAGTATGTTTCCGAAAAAACATACGTAAACTTTAGAAGACGGTATAAGGAGTGCATACGTATGCTAAATGGGCTGGAAAAAAGCTTAGAACGAAAAATTCCGGAGTGTAAACGACGATGGGAGGTAAATGAAGAGGCCGATATATATGCCTCAAATACTATAACCTCACATCAAGGTTGGCCGGATATCGATTTTTTCCCTGAACACCGAAACCTGACACCTGAAAACAGTTAACAATCAATGCAGAACTTATTAGAAGTAAAAAATTTAACAGTGCGATTTCATACTGATGAAGGTGATCTCACTGCGGTAAACGATGTCTCCTTTGACATTAAAAAAGGGGAAATCCTTGGCCTGGTCGGAGAATCGGGCTGTGGTAAATCAATCACTGCTATGAGTATGTTGCGTTTAATTCCCACGCCTGCCGGGATTATCGAAAATGGTCAAATCTTATTTGATAACAAAGATCTCCTATCACTTGGATTTGATGAGCTCAATAAAATTAGAGGTGAAGAAATAAGTATGATTTTTCAAGAACCTATGACTGCACTTTCCCCTCTTCATCGGGTGGGTAAACAGTTGGTGGAAATGCTGATCTTGCACCGTGATATTTCAAAAAAGGATGCCTGGAAAATTGGTAAAGAATGGCTGGGGAAAGTCGGTATCCCTGATCCTGAAAAGCGAATGTATGCCTATCCCTTCGAACTTTCCGGGGGGATGCGCCAACGCGTCATGATCGCCATGGCGTTACTATTGAATCCCCAACTTATCATAGCAGATGAACCAACGACCGCATTAGATGTAACTATACAGGCTCAAATCTTCGATTTAATGGAGGAAATGACGGGTGACGATACCTCGTTACTATTAATAACCCATGATATGGGCGTCATTTGGGAAATGTGTGATCGCGTACTTGTGATGTATGCCTCGAACATTGTCGAAGAAGGGACAGTCAAAGATGTCTTCAATAACCCTGCACATCCTTATACCAAAGCATTGCTAAACTCAATGCCATCCATATCAAAACATACCGACCGCTTAAATGCTGTAGAAGGCCAGGTTCCTTCCCCAATGAACTTCCCCAAAGGCTGCCATTTTTGCGACCGATGTACCTCATCGTTCAATCGATGCAATTCGCAAAAGCCTAGTCTTGAAAAAATTAGCGATCATCAAAAGGTTGCGTGCTTTTTGTATGATAAATGAAAGAAACAGTAGTCAGTAACGGGAGCTTTAATAATTACCTCATAGGTTATAAATAGAAATATGGCAACACGAAAAAAGAGGTGGGTATACAAACCGTCAAAACCAAATGTTTCAGAAGAACTGAAACAGATGGTCAAGCAGCAAGCTGACGAACTGATCGAATCGGTATTGAAGCCACAACATCTCAAAGTACTTCAGGATAATCCGGAATTTAATTATCTGACTGACATCTTTTCAAAGTGGTGGCGGAATTACTTCTTTTGGTGTGCGACGTATGCATGCTCCAGTCCTCGGGCGATCCGCTCCACGTTTGAGACTAAATTCGCGCGAATGGAATATAACGCTAATGGGCGGTATACACTCTCATATTTTCGCCATACCGAACAATGGTGGGAATTGTATTTTGATCTCGCGATGGAAGAAGCGTTTAAACATATCTGTGAGGAACCCTATTTTCATCCTTAAAAGGAGCTATAACAAATCAGAAAGTCACGAGAAAGTAATAATACACTTTTGGTTTTTCATCGCTTAAACTATATTTATCTTGGTAATTCAAAGATTAAAGCAAGGTCTATTAGGTAAAACATTTGCATCAATTAAGACTTTGAAAAAAAGTTTATAACGTAGGTTTTGCTCTGGGTATCCCTTCACCGGAATTTTAAATTGAAAATGGTATTTTCATGAATTTTAATGATCTTATCAAGAAACCAGTTAATAACTTTTTATCAAAAAAGATAAAATAAACATGGAAATATATACTTTAAAAATTTGTTTCCCACACGATGATTTTGAATCAGATCCTCCCTGGTTGAGAGTTATTGAAGTAAAAGAAGATTTCAAATTACAACAGCTCCATAAATATATTCAAAAAATTATCGAATTTGATGATGATCATTTATATGAGTTTTACATTGGCAGAAATTCAAGAAATAGAGCTCAAGAAGTTTCTAAAGGAACAAAGTTAAACGAACTTTATCCTATTACCGGTTATAAACTTTATTATTTGTTTGATTTTGGCGATAATTGGTTATCTGAGATCAAAAAATCTATAAAAAAGAAAACTCGGGTTGAATCGGAAAAGTATCCCAAAATCATTCAACAGGAGGGAGAAAACCCCGAACAATATCCCGATAACTAATTCTATCAGAATGATGTGAAACTTGTAATTTATATGGTGTATGTTATATCGTATTACACGTTGGTTAATTTGATAAAGAGTTTAATTCAATCGTTAAGGAGCTGCATTGAAAAAGTGGGACGAAGGCGAGGGCAAAAATACCGTTGTTATTGCAATCCATATCCCTGGATTGAATACGGCTAACTCAACAAAAGCATATTATGCCATCATTGCTCTTCATGACAAACTGAAGGCATTATGTGAGACCAATGATCGGTGTTTTCGAATACTGAGTTCACTCCAGGGGGCGTTTCTTGTATTTTACAATGGAGCACAGAGTATACCCATTATTCCGCAATTATGCACCGATCTAACGAAACTTAAAATACCCTGGCGCCTTGGATTAACTTATGGAATGGTAAAGCCTCTCCGTGACATAGACGAACAGGTAAATTTTATAGGCAGAACACTGAATACTGCTGCTCGCTTGGCCACCGCGCCCGAAAATCCCGATATCCTTTTTCATAGTACATTTTTCGATTTTCAAAAAGGTGTGGTGAAAATTGATGACGATTGGCAGAATTTTCTAGGTGATGATCGCAAAGCTAATCCCAATGTTAAGGTCCCCGGAAAGGTTCATGATAAATCATTTCCCTGTTATACGCCCGAAAAATCAATTGAGATAGTCGCAAACTTTAAAGAATTAACAGCTCCCGGAAATTCAAAACCACCCCAACAGCTTGACTCTTTAGCCCTTGCGTTTGATTTGCCTCGTTTTTCTGAAGGTGATGACTTTCAGCTTACAGAACGATTCAGGGAATTCGTTACCGCTGTTGGCAATTTGAAAAAGCAGCTTAAGGCACGAAATATGAGTTATGCACCGGGTGGAGATGGCGGCATCTTTGTCTTTGCCGAGCCTCGAACAAATGATGGAACGTTAGGGCTGGTTTCAAATATCAGAGACTGCCTTGAAAGGGTGAGCGGGCATCGGGATGAGAAAACTAAAATTATGTGTCGGATTGGCCTGCATACCGGATCAGTACCACTCTATGAAAATGGTGAAGGGATTGATCGCCCCACGGGTACGATTTGTTTTATTGCAGATGAAATTGCAAAGGGACAAGCTGAGGGCGTTATTGTTTTTTCCGAAGAATTGAAACAGTTGTTCTCTGATGGCAGTGAGAACTATGCGAACGCCCATTTTCTTAAGATTTCACCTGCCGAATCTGGAGCAGCTAAGGGCATTGCCCGTTTTTGCAAAAAGGGTCAACGAACTGACCCGGGACCGTTCGACCTGGCGACCGATATCCCCGAATTGGATGAACAATTTGTCAGTGAATGTTATGGTAATGCAATTTCGCGAATCGCCGTTCTATTTCGCAAGAGTCCTGATTTTTTGAAAGAAATTACCTCTTCAATGCATTGTTCACCAGAAAATGATTCAGACAAAGCGGCGCTTGCGATTGTTATGGCAATATTAACGAATTTTAGAAAATCATTAGATGTTGCAGAACAATTGTTAGGCGACAGAATCATCTCCTCAAATGACAGTCTCACTCTTTTCAGGTCGATTCTATCCCTATCTGTACGCTGGGATTTTGTTCAGGCAACAGCCGCTTCAATTAAGTCTGGTGATCGGAAGGTCGTTGATGTTCCATTTGAGACGCACAAATATACGGCTGCCAATTTAATTGCTGCCGTATTTGGATCGGAAGCCGCGTTGAAATTGGAAAAGGGCGGCAATCCTGACGAGGTGGATGCGGTATTTGATCTTGGGGACGTTATTTCCGGGCCGGGAATTGAAAATAAGAAAAGTGAGCTTCTGGCGAGCCTGCTAAAACGGTTAGAATTTAATGACGCTTTTCTTGAGGCGGTTGAATCACATACTACCTATAAAGCGGAGAGTGCCCTTGGTGGTCTTAAAATGGCATCTGATCAAGATCTTAAAGATCATCTTAAGGCTCTGTGGGATAAAGGGAAACCAATAGCCTGTATTTTAGAACCCGATTATGCTCCGTTAGCCAGTAAAATGAATGATTACAGTATTTTGTTTTTTCAGAAAAAAGCCGAGGGAACGGCTAATATCAATCAGCTTCTTCTTGCTGAACAAGCGACGATCAGTGTGGCAATCAACAGCTTCACTGATTTGTTAGAGAGTGTCGCGTGATGCTGTGAAAGATTTTTTTATTAGCTACAACCAGAATGATAACGACTGGGCGGAATGGATTGCCTGGACGCTGGAAGATGCAGGTTACAAGGTGGTCATACAGGCATGGGATTTTCGGGTAGGTCAGGATTTTATAATGGAAATGCAAAAGGCCGTTAGCGAGAGTCAGCGTACCATTGCCGTTTTATCGGAATATTATTTGAATGCAGAATTTACCCAACCCGAATGGGCAGAAGCATTTGCCAGGGATCCGAAGGGGGAAAATCGCCTGTTGATTCCAATTCGTGTTGGTAAATGTCGAACCTCAGGACTGTTGGCGACGCGAATTTATACGGATCTGGTAGGGCTTGCTGAAGAGGCTGCCCGGACAATATTGTTGACAGCGCTTCACGAACGCGGAAAACCGCATAAACCGCCTTCTTTTCCTGTAACAAAAGATGAAAAAGAGTCATCTGCTGGTGGTGGTCAACGGATACAAAAAATACCGAGTTATCCGACACCAATTGCGCCGACTCATCCGCCTGATATAGACGAAACGATAGTTAAAGAGCATTACACGGGAAGAATCAGAAAAATTGCAGCATTGTTTAGGAAACACCCGGACCTTGCTGAAAAAATAACTGTAGCCTTGGTGCAAGTCCCCGAAAAGAATCCTGATCAAGCCGCTTTTGTTGTTGTCGCAGCTGTATTAAAAAATTTTGTAACAGCGTTAGATAAACTAGAAGAATTACTTTGCAACAGGGAGATTTCATCCGAAAAATGTAAAATTTTGTATAAATCAATTCTTGGACTATCGGTCCGTCAGGATTTCGTTCGAGCGATGGCAAGTGAACTTAAATCTGAAGATCGTAAAATATTTTATGTGCCGGTTGACACTCACACTTATACGACCGCATTATTGCAATCTGCTATTTTTGATAGAGAGTCCGATTTAACACTTGATAACAAAAATGACCCTTATAAAATTGAACGAGGGTTCGATTTAGATCAAGTCATTTCCGGACCGGGAGCTGATAATAAAAAAAATGATTTATTAAGACTTATTGCCAATCGACTGGAATTTGATGATGAGTTTCTAAACCTATTTCATTCTCACCTTATAGAAAAGACTCAAAAAGTCCTTCGTGGACTTAGACCCTTATCATCAAAAGACCTCCAGGAACACCTTACAGCTCTCTGGAGGAAAGGGAAACCTATATATTGTGTTCTAGATCCAGAATATCACTCCATAGCTGATAAAATGAGCGATTATAGTCTATTATTTTTCCAACGGAAGGTTGATAAGTCCGATAATATAAATGAAATTCTATTAACGGAACAGGCAACTATTAGCGTGGCAATAGACAGTTTTACAAAATTATTGGAGGAATCGCAAGCATGAAAAACACAATTATTCCGGAATTCAATCCCCCTAAGAAAAAAACGTTACAGGTCTACGGCAGCTGGGACAAACAGCCTCACCAATTCGATGAAAAAGTCACCTGGGCGATTCGAGCAGCGTTGGCTGCACGTCGACCACTATTAATTCGGGGGGAACCTGGTGTCGGCAAAAGTCAAATTGCCAGGGCTGCAGCCGCTGTTCTCAAATGGCCCTTACTGTATCGAGTTGTTAACGCTCGTTATGAATGCGAAGATTTGCTATATCGGTTCGATGCTGTGGCCCGGCTCGCGAAAGCTCAGGTGCTCGGCCCCAACGCTTCGCCTGGAGAAAAGGCGGAACTGAATCCAATCCACTTTGTTATGCCGTCGATATTATGGTGGGCGTTTGATTGGGAATCTGCAGAAAACCAAACCAAATTTGCCGGGAAGCATTGTGGTGAAACAGCTGAATGCTACGAAAAACCAACAGGATGGAAGCAGAGTCCAGAAAAAGGCTGCGTTGTTTTGATCGACGAAATCGATAAAGCTGAAGCTGAACTACCAAACGGATTACTCGAAGCGCTGGGGAACAATGGATTTCTCGTTCCTCATAAGCGGGAAGCGGTCCGGTTGAATTTTAAGGATGGTTTTCAGCCGCCTCTGGTGATTATCACGACGAATCAGGAGCGAGAACTGCCGGCCGCATTTTTAAGACGGTGCCTGGTCATGAAAATGGCGCTCCCAACTGACCGGGAGGAATTAAAATCATTTCTCCTTCAACGCGCCGCAGTTCACTTTGCTAAGAATGAAATTGCTCAGAGTATTCGCGAAGAAGCTGCCGAACAATTGATTATTGATCGGCAGGCTGTAACGGGATTGGGTATAGCGCGTCCCGGGCAGGCTGAATTCCTGGATATCCTGCGTGCACTGGCGCATCTTCACCCAGGTGATACGCCGAAACAGCGAATTGCCCTCGCAGAAATCAAACGTTATTCACTATCAAAAAATTATGAAGATCCCGATCTGTGAACTGCCAGACCCGTCAATGTAATCGTGCGGATCTGTTGTTATGTTTTCGTCACAACAATACTGATTCAGAAGATTGTCGGCGATATGTAGCAGCCCTGCTTGGATTCAGTGAAAGCCCATTTCCGATAACTACGGAAATCTCCGTTGATGAACCCGTTGTTAAATTAAATCTGCAAGTGTCCGGAACGCCTGAAATTGATGAAGCTGTGACCGATACGTCGAGTGGTCAAGATAGTAGGCAGTTAAATTTTTGGCGGATAGATTTTCTCCAGCAGCGTTCTGAAGAAGATTATGACCAGATATCCGAAAGGCCGGACTGGGTTAGGAACGGACGAGCATTGCATCCTGATGACACAAAGTGGCCCGGGACTGGGCCGCCGTCTGCGCCGACTCTTTTGCCCTGGCGGCGCTTGTGGCCTTTTCTCCGATATTCGCTAGGAAGTCATCGACCCAGTCGCCAACCTGATTTAACTCGGATACTCCCTTTATTGGCAAGGCGACGATGGGTCCGTCGACTGCCTCGGTGTCAACTGCGATGCTGGAGTCCTCAGGTTATGATTATCTTAGATTGCAGCGCCCGGTTAGTTTCTTTCCGAGATGATTACCGGGACTGCGTACAACGTCTTAAGCTTTTGCGCGGGACTGGCGGACTTACTGTGCGATGTCTAAAGGAGCGACAACTTACAAAGGCGGCGCTCAATTCCTGGCTGCCGGTACGCGGGACACGGGTTTTGGTTTTGGGAGATCTCGGGTGCCTGGAGGCAGGTTCCCTACGATCCCAATTTTGGGAATATCTCGGGAAAGTCTTAGCTTCGCGTTTCTCCGAGTCATGGGCGTTAATGCCCTGTCCCCGCGATCGATGGTTACCCGCTCTGGCCAATTACTGGAAAATGAGTGTATGGGATTGTCATTGCAACCCGATACCGACGGAACCATTGCCATCGACTAACAAGTCGGAAATCAGACGAGCAGAGCAGGTAAAGGGTCTGCTGTCGCTGATATCGCCGGCGCTGCGGATAGAACCTCAGTTTCTTCATGCCCTACGTTTGCAGCTGTCTGCTGTAGCAGCTGATTGCGGGACGGAATATGACGTTTGGAGTCATCCAGCGTTAAGGGGGGGAGAATCAGTTAAAACGCCAGATCCGGAGGCCGCTGCAATATGGCGTCAATCTTTCAGTCATATAGATGCTGACATATTAGTAAAATTTCTTAAGACGATAAAAAAATATCATGGCTATGTTTCAAAATCAGTACAACAGGCTGAAATCCTTAACATCAGCCAAAGCCTAAGCGATGAATTAAAGCGAAAACTGGTTGATTCAGGTGCATTATCCATGGAGGAATGTGATGAAGCGGGTAAATACCAACGGGAAATAATCCGGGCAATGTTACGTCATCAGTCACCTTGGGAAGACAGGGATTTAGAAACTTGGAGTAATATCCAATGGCGTCATCTTAAGGAATCACGTAAATTAGATGAGTTGGGCGTGCAATGGGCATTGAGCAATTTTAAAGGAGATGAGTCAGTGGATTCAACAAATCTTCCAGTTGAAATCGAATCCGATTCCATTGCCTGGACTCTGAATCGATCTAAGCTTCCAAGATTCTTGGAGCTATACCTGGTAGGTGTATCTGAGTATTTGCAATTCTCACAGGACATCCCAAATTCGGGTATTTTTCCGCAATCCCCTCGATTTCCTTTACTGCAATTGGAAACGCGAGACTCTGCCGCGTTTGTTTTTTTTACTGATGGGGATGGTAAAAAATTGGGACGGGTGGTATTGCCGCTCACGGATGAATCGGGTGGAAACGTTATTGATATTCCCGATAAAACGGGTGGTTGTGAAATTCAAATCGGTCCTTCCAGATATACCGGGAAAGCTGACCTGCGTCCCGATTGGGCGCGACGTATCGGTAGGGACCGGTACGGTCTCTATGCCGATTTACGACTGCAAGGGTTGGGGCCAAAGAATCCGCTGCGATTACGGTGGATACCCCCGGGACATTTTTTGATGGGATCACCAGAAAACGAAGTAGGCAGGTTTGACAATAGGGAAGGTCCTCAGCATCACGTGGTTTTGAGTCAAGGTTTTTGGCTTGCCGAAAGTCCATGTACCCAAACGCAATGGGAGATCGTAATGGGAAATAACCCGAGCAATTTTTCAGGGGGGAATAGACCCGTTGGACGTGTAAGTTGGAAGGAGTGTCAGGAATTTTTCATAAAATTAGATGAACAGTTTTCTGGTTTGTTCGCACGCTTTCCCACCGAGGCGGAATGGGAATATTCTTGCCGAGCGGGATCGGTTACTGCATTTAATAATCATAAAGATTGTTCGATGGCCAGCGGAAGTGACCCAGCTATGAACGACGTGGGTTGGTATTCTAAAAATAGTGATGAAGAAACCCATGATGTTAAGCTAAAGAAACCAAATGACTGGGGATTATATGATATGCATGGTAATGTATGGGAGTGGTGCCGCGATTGGTACGGACCCTACAAGGCTGAAGAGATATCTGATCCCAGGGGTCCAAAGTCAGGCAAGTATCGCGTTGTTCGCGGTGGCAGCTACTGGAGCGATGCCAGGTACTGCCGTTCCGCGTACCGGGACTGGAGCGGCCCTGAGAGCCGCTTTGGCAACCGGGGGTTCCGGCTTGCCGCAGGTCAGTGGTAAAGGGTGAGCTCCAGCGGGTGAGCAGCCGTAAAGTAGGAGAGAGGGACGAACGACGGCTAAACGGCGGCGACGGTTACCGGTTGGATTTTAGGTGTAAAGTGGAAAATTAAACGAATTATTATCAAACAAATAAGGTTGAGACTATGAGCAATATATCGTTTGCGTTCTTCTGGATCCCGGCACGGTTTTCGGAAGTGGAGGTTGAGGAATTAAATTGTTTTCTTGGCAGTCATCGAGTGTTGATGACCGATAGAAAATTTTTACCCGACCCTTCGGCACCGGGTTGGTCCATTTGTATCGAATATGCTTATGAATCATCTGGAAAAACAAACGTAAGCAGAAAACAAAAGATTGACTATCGCAATGTTCTGGATTCGAAAACCTTTGCCGTCTATGCGGCGCTGCGAAATACAAGAAAGGAACTGGCTCACGCAGAGGGGATACCGGCGTATGTTATTATGACCAATGAGCAGATGGCGGAACTGGCGCGTTTGTGTCCCGAAAATTTGGTTGAATTATCAACGATAGACGGATTTGGAGAAGGACGTATCAAGAAATATGGGCAACAGTTTATTGATTGTCTTCATAGTGAAAATCAATCAAAAAACAGCGCAGGCAAAAGTCCGACTGAGAATGAAACGAAAAAGTAAGCTATTTCCACTCATATGTAATCAGGATAATTTGCGTTTAGCCTTTCTCAAGGCAGTTAAAGGTAAACGTCCCAGATCTGAAGTTCGACAATTCATGTCAGATTTCGATCACAACATCGATAAAATGAGTTGGGATCTGATGCATGATGCCTTTGTCGTCGGGGAGTTTCGCCGGTTTGTTGTTCATGACCCAAAGTGCCGGATTATTCATGCTTGTTCGTTTGCAGAACGGATCGTGCATCATGCAATAATGACTATTTGTGAACCCGTATTTGATCAAACTATGATTGCGGATACTTTTGCCTGCAGACGAAATAAAGGTCGATTGGCAGCTTTAGAACGAGCCCAGGTATTTTCAAGAAAATACAAGTACTATTTGAAACTTGATATAAGACGTTATTTTGACTCTATAGATCATGAAGGGTTAACGGTGTTATTGCAAAGACTGTTTAAAGATCGGCAACTGCTAAAATTATTTGGAAAAATTATTGATTCTTATGAGGTCAAATTTGGAAAAGGTGTCCCTATCGGAACGTTGACGAGCCAATATTTCAGTAATTTTTATTTGGGTTCACTGGATCGGTTTGTTAAAGAGTCATTGCGAACGAAGGGTTATGTGAGATATATGGATGATTTCGTCTTATGGCATGATGATCCGGACATGCTTATTCGTTGGCGCAGCTCAATTGAAGGTTTTCTTAGCCAGCGACTCAAGCTAAGTCTCAATACTCGCTGGACGTGCAATTCTTCAGATTTAGGCTTGGCATTTCTTGGTGTACGGGTGTTGCCGCAATGGTTTGGAATGACACGTGGCAATCGACGACGCTTCTGTCTACGTCTTCGTGACTACGAACGCGCATATTTGGCGGGTCAACTAACCGATCGAGATTTGCAGCGGCGGGTAAGCGCTTTAGTGTCGTCGTCGACTATGACTCGCTGTAAAGCGTGGCGACAGCAGATTATTCTAAGGAACTGTAAATAAATAACTCATCGAAATCATCATCTTATCTTCATATCATATTGCATTGAAGCTCAATCACAAATTCCTCGACGTAGCTTTGGCTATGCCTGTAGATTTGTTCAATCGCTTCAACACAGTCTGATGCAAATCTAAGCGCTATTTCGATGAGTTATTTATTTACAGTTCCTTAGTGACAATCGATTTGTGCAAGGGCTATAGGCAAGTATCGCGTTGTTCGCGGTGGCAGCTACTGGAACAATGCCAGGAACTGCCGTTCCGCGTACCGTAACTGGAACGACCCTGAGAACCGCTATGACAACCAGGGGTTCCGGCTTGCCGCAGCTCACCCTGCCGATGGATGTCGGCGGCTGACCCTGCCCTTGTCGGGTTGTCTGTCTCTATGAGGCCGACAATCGGTGCGATGGCTATCGATGCTGGTAGGAGCATGGACGTGTTTCCGAACGCTTCGATAGCCTTTTTTAAGATAAAAAGGATATTTTGTGATAAAGTCTCAGTTAAAAAATTATTTGTTACCTTCAATATTTCCTCCGGCATGGGCGGCGTCATGGGGTGAAGATGACTACGGCGTATTCGCTGAATTGCATTTGGATTGGGTTATTCTCGAAATGCGCTGGATTCCTCCCGGCGAATTTACAATGGGATCTCCGACTGAGGAAAAGGGGCGGTATGACGATGAGGGACCTCAACATCAGGTAACATTAACTGAAGGCTTCTGGTTAGCCGATAGTCCATGCACTCAGTCCCAGTGGGACATGGTGATGGGGAAAAGTCCCGATAAATTGAATGAGGATTCTCGACCGGTTGTTAAGGTTAGTTGGGAGGACTGCCGCGAGTTTATGGTAACGATGAATGAAACGATTGCGAATTTTTCAGCACGTTTCCCTACCGAGGCCGAATGGGAATATGCGTGTCGTGCGGGGTCAGTAACTGCTTTTAATAGTCATGAAAATTGTTCCAATCCTGAAGGTGTTGACCCTGCATTGGACAAGCTTGGCTGGTATGTAAAAAATAGCGGCGATAAGACACACGATGTTAAGCTGAAAAATCCGAATGCGTGGGGATTGTATGATATGCATGGTAACGTTTGGGAATGGTGCAAGGATTGGCACGGACCCTACAAGGCTGAACAGATATCTGATCCCGCGGGGCCGGAATCAGGCAGGTCTCGCGTTGTTCGCGGTGGCAGCTACTGGAGCGATGCCGGGAGCTGCCGTTCCGCGTACCGTATCTGGCGCGTCCCTGAGCTCCGCTATGACAACCTGGGGTTCCGGCTTGCCGCAGGTCAGTTTTAAAGGGTGAGCTCCGGCAGGTAAGCAGCCGTAAAGCAGGAGAGAGGGACGAACGACCGCGCTGCGGCAGCGAATTTATGTTTGGCGGAATTTGTGATTGCTGTGGGACTACTACATTTTTCTCTAACATTAGAGGGCGGGGCATTGAGCGAATATTCGATGCCTGTCGTGAGGCCGGAACACCGGCGCCGGTTATTCGCCATGAGACCACTGGATTGTGGGTAGAGTTTTCTTTCCCGAAAAACAGCGTGGAAGCAGGAAGTACTACTCAAGAAACTAGCCAAGAAAAAATCTTTGCTTTTATGCGGGGCACCCCGTCCATTACTCATCGTGAACTGGCTCAAAAAATAGACTTGACGGAAGATGGCATCAAATACCATCTACAAAAACTGAAATTAGCTGGTATTGTTGAGCATATGGGGCCAACAAAGGCAGTGTATTGGAATATACTTAAATGACCAAGCTCGCGGAATCCGTTATTGAAAACTTTGCCATCAAGCTAGACGTTGGCCGAAAAGACCATTGTGAGGGAAAAAACACTGGTTTTTTGTTAAAATAAACTTGAAAAACAGATATAACATGTTATGATTACGAAACTTAAACAGAAGGATCTAATCATGATAAAAGCGAGATCACAGCATATAATTGAATCCAAAAGCAAGCAGGGCAACCTAATTTTGACTACTCCTGATACAAAACTGGCCAAAATCCTTTTTATTGCCACCGAATTTATCAAGCGGAACACTGAAATTCTAACCCTGATCAAGAAAGATCAGGATGAATTAGGCCTTAAGAAAAAAAAGAAACGTTTGCAAGACCAACGACACATTGATGAAATAAATGAGCTCCTGTCGGAAATGGATATGCCCGAGCCGGAATGCCATGGGGGTATCCAGCTGGAACAAGGTCGCCCGCGCATGTCTGAATTTCAGGTGTTTATTTTCATACTGATTCGTGGTTATTTTGGATCGATTAAAGCCGCAGATGCTTACGAGCGTTTGATTGATTCGACGACCTTGTATAACTTTTTTCTGGAACATATAATCTGTCAATGCCGTCAGCAAACTCCATTTTAGACAACGTAAACTGCCTGTCACTGGATACTCTTAATGCCATTCATAAAGCTCAGCTGGCAATGGTAATGGCGATGGATCTTGACGACTTTTGCCAGGTTTATATTGATTCGACTGCGGTTATGGCCAATAGTGCCTGGCCGACCGATTCTCGAATTA